>JBJXDR010000096.1:0-8818 GCA_046155245.1 Rhodoglobus sp.
GACGGGTGGCCACCCGAGCTCGTCGAGGTCGGGTACTGCGCGTCGAAGCGGCGCGCGTTTCTTGAGACGCTGCCGGGGTTGTTCCGGGCGATTGCTCGGTTCGGCGGGGTGCGGGCGGGGGTGGCGATCCCGCACGCTGAGCTCGCGACGATCCCGGTGCCGACGTTGTTCTTGTGGGGGGACGAGGATGTGTTCCTGTCACCCGAGGCTGCGCGCGGCTCGATTGCGAGCATCCCGAACTCGATGCTGGTCGAACTGCACGCCGGGCACGCGCCGTGGCTCAACCGATCCGAGGAGTCGGCGGCAGCCGTGAGGGCGTTCCTCGAGTAGCGCGCCGGAAAGGACCTCAGGCTTCGACCGACTCAAGGAGTTTCATGCCGGGCAGGCGCGCTGCACGCTTGTCAAACGTGACCGTGTAGTCGCAGCCCGCGTCGATTCCGAGCAAGCCGATCACGGCATCGGCGAAGCCGCCGGGCGTGTCGAGTGCGTGGTCGAGCGCTCTGCGAACGACGTCGGGAGCCTGAACGATGATCTGTTCAGAAGTCAACAAGCCGTGGATGAACCGCGAGATCGAACCCAGCTCCAGCTTGTAGGCGCGATTCAAGGTCCAGACGACCTCAAGAAGCGTAGCGAGACTAACGAACCCGGGGTCCTCGCGGGTGAGTGTCGATAGAAACCGTTCCGCAATTTCCGCCTGGACCTGATCGTCATGGCTCACGTGCCGCACCAGCACGTTGGTATCAATGCCGATCACGGATCCATCGACTCCGCAGCGCCCGCGGCGATGTCGTCATCCATCTGTTCGAGCGTCACCGGCGGGCCGTCCCACGTGAACATACCCCCGAGGTCCATCACCGACCCAGTGACTGGGAAGAACTCGCACGACCCGTCGTTCCGCTCGACAAACTGGATGCGCGTGCCCGCTCGGAGTCCCAAGCGCTCCCGTGTTTCCACCGGAATGGTTATCTGGCCCTTGCTGGTAATTGTCGCGATCGGCATAGCGCAACCTTACTACCCGACCTTATTCCTTACCTCGATCGCCGCAGTCAGGGTGGAGGGGCTAGTGGAGCGATCGGGCCAACGACACTATGCCCCCGCGCCGGTTGTGACAAGCCCCCCTCCCTCAGAGCGCATCCGCGGTTGGATGGGCTTCGCACCACCCGGCAGCAGCGCGAGAGGACTCCATGAGCGACCCCTTGAATCCCCAACCCGACGAGGTCGGCGGCGGCGGAGCTGAGTCGATGCCTGCCCCAGAAGCACCTCCCGGTCCGCTGGGTCCCGAGACTCCGGGCGTACCCGATGAGCCCAACCCGCTGGGTGGGCCGCAGACCGAGCCAATGAGCGCGATCGACCTGAGCGACGCACTGAGCGGCAGCCGTTACGCCCCCTTCAAGGCGGGCTGGTAAGCAGCACAACGCCGGTTGAGTAGGCCGAAGGCCGTATCGAAACCAGCGCCCTAAACCTAGGCAGCGCGACGCCTCCGCGACACCGTCACCACAGTGACAACACCACCCAGAACGGCAACCGTTCCAAGCGCGAGCAACGCGCTCGGGAACTCGGCACCCGTGTTCGCGAGCGCCGGAGCCGGGCCAGTGGCTAGTGCAAGGGTGGCGAGCGCCGTCCCCGGCGCGGCCTCCGCGACGAAGTTGCGCGCAGCAGTCGGCCATCCTGAGGGCAGTCCAAGCGTCGAAAGTTCGTACTGCTCTTCGAGGTTGTTGCCGTAGATGAACCACAGCGTGCCCTCGGCGTCGATGTCGGCGCCTTGGAAGAAGCCGTCCTCGAAGCCGGTCCCCTCGAATTGGGTCGGCGGGGTGTAGCCCGGAACCACGAAGTTCAACGTGACGTAGAACGAGAGGCTCGACTCAAGAGGGCCAAGGAACGCATACGTGGTGCCGGTGAGTGGGTCAGTCGCAATTGAGATCACTCTGTAGTCCACAAGCAGCGGGAGCACGTCGATGACCGGGGTCAGTTCACCCGTCGTGCGGTTGAGAGTGGCAATCGCGGCGTAGTCGATGGGGTCCCCGTCGCTGATGGAGTACTCGACATACGTGATGAGCGTGCCATCGTTTCGCGTGTCGAGGGCGCGCACGAACAGCGATCCCTCATCGGCCCCGGTGACGTACGGCACAACCCCCGCGCTCTCCGCCCCGCTGGTCGGGTTCCAGTTGAAGACCAGGTAGGGGCCCGTGCCATCCTGATCGTCAGTCCCGATGGAGGTGCCGACACCATTCGACAGCTCCTGGCCGACGATCTGCTGCAGCGCCGTTGGGCTCGTGGGCAGCAGAGTCGGCGCTCCGGTCGTGGCGCTCAACTGGGCGTACGCCAACTCGACTTGGCCGATGTGCGTGTACAGCAGCGGCACTGCAGCACTCGCGGGTGACGCGGCGAGCAGGCCCATCGCGGTGAGGGCGATTCCGGCAACCGCGGCGCGCGCGGCAAGCTTGAAGGGGGTGCGGGTCATCGTCTGCTCATTTCGGATGTCGGTAGAGGCGATAGTGAACAAGGTACAGCATGCGTGCGCGCTACTTCGAGAGCTCCTTCTCGAGCGCCTTCGTATCAATAGAGGTCGGGATGCCCGTGGCCGGGTCCAACACGATAGGCACCTCGAGCCCGTGCTTCAGTTTCTGCGCGAGCTTGCTACTCATGCGCACCTTGAGCTGGGTGTCGGGCCCGAGCTCGCCCGCTGCCAGCCGCGCGCGCAGGTTGACGCGCACGGCCATGCTGGCGATGTAGTCGTCCTCCCCCATGTCGTAGCTGAAAGTACGGACGACCCCGCGCTTGAGCCCCGCATCGATCTGCTCCTGCGGCGTCGGGTTGAGGATCGCGATGGGCGCCTCCGCCATCGCTTTCGCTTCTGCGGCATCCGCTTCGCGCGCTGCCTCGATGCCGTCCTTGATCGTGCCGACCGTCGCCTTGATGTTGTCGAGGAATCCCATGGAGGTCAGGGTAGACCTGCACTCGTCGGCTGAGTAGAGGTTGTCGTTGGTTGAGCACCGCGACGCGCGTATCGAAACCCAGCTACGGCCAGTGGCTGCCCTTACGCCGACTGCAGCGGGCGAATCCTGTCGAGCACGTCACCAAGCACATCGGCCTCAACCTCCAGGTCGTGGTGGCTCTGAAGGTTGATCCAGAACTGAGCGGACGTGCCGAAGTAGCGGGCGAGCCGCAGCGCAGTGTCGGCTGTGATGCGCCGCTGTCCGTGCACGATCTCGTTGATGCGTCGCGGAGGCACGGCGATGGCAACAGCCAGTCGATGCTGGGTAATGCCGAGAGGCCCGATGAAGTCCTCCATCAGCACCTCTCCAGGATGAATCGGAGCAAGCTTCGTCATGTCTCGGTCTCCTCTGGCGGTTGTGTGGTGTGAGCTCAAGAGGCGGATGCTCGCACAAACGATATTCTCATGCCATGATCGCGGCCGCGGGTACTTCGCCTAAACCAGATCCCGCCCTGGACGAGGTGGCCGAGTACCTAATGAACGAGGACCCCAGCGGTGCACGCTGGGCTACCGTCTTCCGCCACACCTTCGATGTGATCTACAACGGTCAGGAGACCGGCCGCTACAAGTGGGATCAACTCATGAAGACCGAGAAGACGCACTTCGGCACGCTCTTCGAGATCAACGCTCAACGTGAGTTCGGCTTCGACGGTGGCACGAAGACTGACTATCGAATTGCAGGTCACGAGGTCGATGCGAAGTGGAGTCAGTCGCTCGGAGGCTGGATGCTCCCACCCGAGGTGTTCGGCGAACTCGCCCTAGTCGCTACCGCCGATGATGCCAAGTCTGTGTGGTCGGTTGGCCTAATCCGTGTGCTCGATGAGTTCAAGCGAGAGAAGGGGAACAGAGACGCAAAAAGTCAACTCAGCCCACTAGGACGCGAATCAATCCGTTGGCTCTGGCGCGATGAAGCGCTCACCCCAAATGTGCTCTTGCAGCTGCCGCAGGAAGTCGTCGACTACGTTCTCGAGCCCAAGGACGGCACCCAGCGCGTGAACCGGCTGTTTCGCGCAGCGGAGGGACTGATAGTCCACCGCAACACTGTTGCGACGGTCAGCCGTCAGCTGGACCATCAGAAGCGAGTCCGCTACAACGGAGGTGCCCGCTCCGCTTTGGCTCCTGAGGGCATCATCATCCTCAGCGGCGCGTACCAGGCACATATTGCCGAACAACTCGGCGTCCCGGTTCCTACTGCCGCCGAGTATGTGTCGGTACGCGTCTCGCCCTCTGAAGATGGAACAGGCGCTGTGATCGATGGACGTTCTTGGAGGAGATCACGCGACGATGACCCAACCGTCGCAGCACCCCAACTCCCGGAGCGTGGTGTCAGAGAGTAGCTACGCGACAGCGTTGAGGCTGGCTCGGCTCTTCGCTGAGTTCGCGAGCGCACGACTGATGGCCAGTCCAATGCCCTTTGCGACCGGCGCCGGAAACGCGTTCCCAATCTGACGGTAGGTCGAGGTCTTAAGGCCGCTGAACTTCCAATCAGCGTCGAACCCCTGGACGAGCGCAACCATTGGGTTCGTAAGTTTCGGTATGTGGCTTAGAGGCTGCTCTGCGTCCGGAGCCGCGTTTGCAATTCCTCGTCCGTCAACCCCAAGCCGGAGCCAAGCTTGGCGAGCTCGAGTTGGGCCAAGATCGGCTCCTCCGTGTCGCTTCGAGCCTCCGACGATGGTCGGCCCGATTCCGTTTGCGCGCTTTGCCCAACGTTCAGCTCCGGCCCAACCGTTAGCCCTCATCAAAGGCAAGAGTGTCTCGCCAAGCACGGCTGGACTTCCCACCGCGCCGGGCCACTCGAAGCTTTCGAATGCCTTCGGGCGCATTGCGACGAGAATGAATCGTGGGCGGAGTTGGGGCACACCGAACTCCGAGCTGTAGAGCAGCTGCCAACTCGCGCTATAGCCCAGCCCCGCCAGCTCGTCGAGGATAGACGTTCGATATGGGGCAAACCTTGCCGACGCGAGGCCCTTCACATTCTCGAGCAGGACCGCGGCAGGCTTGGCTTCCCGAACAAGCCGGAGAGCCTCGGGGAATAGATCCCGCTCATCATCGGCTCCTAATTGCTTACCGGCAACGCTGAAAGGCGGGCAAGGAACGCCGCCTGCTAGGAGGTCGACTCCTCGGTACTTGGTGCCATCGATGTCACGAACGTCTCCCTCGTGAACATTCCACTCCGGCCGGTTGAGGCGCAGAGTGGCTGCTGCATCCCGGTCGATTTCGACTGCCAACTCGTGTGAGAAACCCGCCTTTTCGAGGCCCAACGATTGCCCGCCCGCGCCCGCGCATATCTCAAGGACGCTGAGGCTCGCGTTGGTCAATTGGACTCCCTCGATCTTGTTGACGCTCACTTTCCCCTGAGCCAATGACACTCTACTTTTAGTCTTCCTGCGTCTGGGGACGGTCGCGGCGTGTCGAACATAGATTCGATTACTGGCACCCTAGTCCACGTCGAGTCGGTCTACTGCGTTGGCCCCGCGTACATGATCGGATTCGCCGCACCCGGCTTGTAGAGGTGCGCAACACTGCGCCATCGATACCGATTGCGGACTTCGTCGTCAGCGACCTTTCCAACAAACTCCCAGCGCCCATCCACAGCGACCCAACGCGCTGAGTCGATGTACTTGGTTGAGCCGGCCGGTAACCAGTCGGCGATTCGGTAGACCTCACGCACGACCCCGCCGTGCACCGCGAGCGCGAACTCCGCGCGCCGAGCCTGAGTCGCGGAGAGTTTCCACGTGCCCCGGGTCGCGTCGTACAGCGCCATCTCGGACACCCGGGACGCGTCGTCAAATGTGACATTGATCTTGATGAGAACCACGTTGTGCTCAAAGCGGTCGATCGGCGCTGCCCCGAGCTCGGCGTGAATGCTGTCGATGGACTTACGTCCGAATCGGCGAGCGTGGTGGCCGATCTGCGCATTCGTGAGCCTGTCGAATCCGATCAGATCGATCGCCGCTGCCTCCACTTTGAATGCCGTCTTCTCATCTAGCCCGAACGCGAGCACTTCGATCCGCGGCTCGAGTCCGGCATCCCGGATCTCCCGAATACGCGCGACCTTGGCCGACTCACTGCCGTCGTTCAAGTGGCTAAACGCGCGATTGCCTTTGCCCTTACCCACGTAGAACGGATCTTCGCTGCGCGGGTCGGTATAGACGTACACGTAATAGCCCAGAAGCTCTGACTCTCGGGCATCAAACTGATGCATACATTCACTATGTCACTGCGCACCAACTCACTCCTCGGAGATGGCGTCAAGCCATCCGGAACTTGGCCGCGAGCGCCTCCGTTACCGCTGCGACGTCTATTGCGCCGGCCGCGGCATCCTTGATTCTTGACGCTAGCTTTTTGGGCCAGAGCACGTCGACGCCGTCGATTGAGAAGGAGCTGTCCAAGAGACCCCAGTCGGCTTCGACGAAACAGAGGAAGCCACGAGCCGGGACACCTGGGAGTGCCTTCTGAACTTGTTGGACTTGCCATTGCACGCCCTCAACGAGTGCTGTCTTGTTGCGTCCGGCAACGTAGAGCATCTCGACCCGCGGGCGGAACAACCCGCCCTCGACCCGACGCTCAGGCCGACCCTTGTACTTCTTCGCGTCGATCACCCACACGCCACTCGAGTCGACCACGAGGTGGTCGACGTTTGCGCGCGATCCGGGGACCCGGCGGTCGTGAAGCACGGTGGGAGTTTCAGTACGAAGAGTGTCGAGCAGGCTACCAACCCGCACTTCGCCAGCAGCGCCCGTGGCCCAGGCGCTTGTGCTCTGGCGCTCCGCTGAAAGGGCGACAGCAACGCCACCGAGTCGACCCCACTCTTTGCGAAGGCGTGCTTCGTCTTTGGCTTTGCGTCGTTCGTACTCGCGGCGAGCAGACGCTCCGGCGCTGCTGTCATCATTCATTGAGGCCCCCAGAGATGAGGCTAGTTCAGGGGATGCAGGTGGCGGGAGTCCCTGTAGTGGGGGTCGAGATGCGCCGCCAGCACTTTGTCGGTGGCAGATCCCACTGTGGAGGTGTGCCGGGACTTCACCGAAGGAGAATCCCAATGAAGGTCATTGTTTCAACGTCAGAAACGCAAGGCACACGTGCATCTGACTTCAACTACTGCGTCGACGGCGAGCTGGTGTGGATCGCCGAGCCCTGCGCCACAGACAAGCAACGCCTACCGAACGGGTGCGGTTGTGGGCGGGCGTTCGCCGGTCTCTCGTCCCAGCGCGCAACAACAACAGCCGTTGTTGCCGAGCTACCGATGAGTTACACCGAGTACGTCGAGGCGCTTCGTTCCGGGCTGAGCGCGCAAGGCTGGCCGGGTGCTTGGGCAGTCGATCTTGCCGCGGAACAGACCACCATCGCGGGTTACTGGCCGGTTGGCGCGGTCATCGAACGCGATCTTGACATCCTGAGCCTCAGGGCTCGGGTCAACCACGAATGACGCGCCGCCCGAGCGACAGTTCAGTCCCACGCCTCCCGTTCGATTGCAATCTGCTCATCGAGTTCCTGCGGCGTGCGCGACGCACCGGCACGAGTCGCAAAGATGTCGCGATGATCATTGACTGAAGCGATCGTGATCGGTCGCGCAAGGGCGGACACAGAGAGCGTCGGAAACTCGCTCGGGGCCAGCGGTCGCACTGGAGGCCGCGGTCGCGTCCTCGCGACCCACAGGTCATGAGCCATCTGCATGTTGAGCCAGACTTCGGCTGACGTGCCGAACAGTTCGCTGAGGCGCAGAGCCATATCCGCCGTGATAGCCGCGTGACCATTTCGGATGCGGGAGAGCGTTGCCCTCGTGATTCCCATGCGTCGTGCGGCCTCGGCGACACTGACGCCGTTGAGGTAGTCGTCAAGGAGTTCACCTGGGTGCGCTGGGTTGTACATGTCAGCCATGCTCTTCTCCCCTTCAGTGATAGTCGAGATAGTCCAGAAGGTGAATGTCATGGCCTTCGAAAAGGAAGGTCAACCGCCAACTTGCGCTGACCCAGATCGCGTGGTGACCGCCGAGCCCGCCAGCCTCGTTCCTGCCTTCCAGCCGGTGCGGACGCCATGCCGCCGGGATGTCGGCCACAGATCTAGCTTGGTTCAGGACAGTCAGCTGTTTCTGCAGTCGATCAGCATGAGCGGGTTGGATGCCCGCCTTGCTACCGGTTTCGAAGAAGCGCCCAAGGCCTTTGTGGCGGAAGGACCGGATCACCTGCGTAACCGTATGGAGTTGCTATACGTATAGCGTGAGTATACGCCACTCGGGACGCGGCTCAAGTGCATTCGCGAAGCATTGCAGTCGGGTCTCGGGCCCGCGCGCGCTGTCCACACCCGGCGGCAACCGTGTGCACAACTGCGGAGAATCTCGGGGGCCTGCGGCGTGTCGAAGACGACACTCGGCGCTGGACGCGAAATCCGCCGCAGTTGCGCGCGCGACAGGTCTCGACGGGCTCGACCGGCGAGTTACCTCTTGCCCTGGTTCGCGACTGCCGCGGCACCGGCGGCCGCGGCCTCCGGGTCGAGGTACACGCCCGGGCCCAGGGGCTTGAACGCGTCATCCAGCTCGTAGACGAGGGGGATGCCCGTGGGAATGTTGAGCTCCGCGATCTCGTCGTCGCTGATGCCGTCGAGGTGCTTGACGAGCGCGCGCAGCGAGTTGCCGTGCGCGGTCACGAGCACGGTCTTGCCCGCGGCGAGGTCGACGGTGATGTCGCTGAACCAGTAGGGCAGCATCCGATCGATGACGATCTTCAGGCTCTCGGTGCGCGGAATCTCGCCGTCGATCCCGATGGTTCGGCGACTCGCCTCTCCGCCACTTTGCGACAGGTGAGCCGTTCTTCCGCGGTTGCCCAG
>JBJXDR010000097.1:0-36271 GCA_046155245.1 Rhodoglobus sp.
GCCTCGCGGCGACCAGGCGCTCCGCGGGGCGGCCCATCGCAACGGAGGACGGGATGATCGCGGCGACATGCCTTGAGCACGGGGCAACCCTCGCGACCCGCAACACCCGCGACTTCGCCGGGCTCGGCATCGAGCTCGTGAACCCGTGGGAGCCCCGCGACGCGAGCTCCTAGCGATACCTCGCAGCACAATGTATAGTGCTACGAGGTAGGAGGTTCCCGATGCCCATCGACAAAGACCTGGTGGCGGCACTCGCCACACCGCTCGTGCTCGCAATCCTCGCCGAGGGGCCTAGCTACGGCTACGCGATCCTCAAGCGGGTGCGCGAGTTGTCCGACGGCGAGCTCGAGTGGAGCGACGGGATGCTCTACCCGCTGCTGCACCGCCTCGAGAAGTCAGGGCATGTGCGGGCCGAGTGGGGCGCATCCGATACCGGACGCAAGCGACGCAATTACGACATCACCGAGTCGGGCCGAGCCGAACTCGCCGACCAGCGCCGTCAGTGGGACACCGCCAACCGCACGCTCGGCGGCATGTGGGGCATGACAATCGCGACCCGAGAGGCCTGACCATGAGCCTGCTAGATACCCGAATCGCCGAGTGGCGCACCGCGATGCTCAGGGGTGGGGCCGTGACATCCGAGGATGCCGACGAGCTCGAGGCCCACTTGCGCGAGCAGTCCGACGACTTGGTCGCCACGGGGCTCTCCGACGACGAGGCGTTTCTCGTGGCCGTGCGCCGTCTCGGCGCCGTCAACCGCATCACCGCGGAGTTCGCCCGCGAGCACAGCGATCGGCTGTGGAAGCAGCTGGTCGTCGCGCGGGATGACACCTCCCGACCGAGCTCGGTGCCAGTCATGCTCGCCTTTGCTGTCGGCGCGGCGGTCGTCATCCAGATCGCGCGGCTGGCAGCGGATGTCCCGTACCGCATGCCGGGCTGGTTCATAGTCAACCTCGGGATCTTCGTGCTTGTGCCGCTCGCGGGATACTTCGCGCTCGAGCGACGCATCCGGCCCCGGGTCGCCATCCTGCTGGGCGTGATCGCCGTGCTCCTCGCGGTCGTTGTCAACGTGTTCCCCTTCCCGCAGAACTCGCAGACCCTCGCGATCGTGGCCCTTCATGTGCCCGTGCTGCTTTGGCTGGTCGTCGGCGCGGCCTACGTCGCAGGCGAGGTGCGATCGTCCGCCCGACGGATGGACTTCATCCGGTTCTCGGGGGAGTGGCTGATCTACTACGCGCTGATCGCCCTCGGCGGCGCGGTGCTCTTGGGGCTCACGACCCTCGTGCTCTCGCCGGTCGCCCCGGACGCGATCGAACAGGTCTGGCTCTGGGTGCTGCCGTCGGGTGCAGCCGGTGCTGTGATCGTTGCGGCCTGGTTGGTCGAGTCCAAGAAGAGCATCATCGAGAACCTCGCACCCGTGCTTACGATGATCTTCACCCCGCTGTTCGCACTCATGCTCGTCGGCGCGGTCGTGAGCTATCTCGCGGTCGGCATCACGGGGGAGTTCAACCGTGACCTGCTCGCGGGCTTCGATGTGCTGCTGCTCGTGGTGCTCGGGCTCGTGGTCTACGGCATCTCCGCGCGGCAGGCGGCACGGGCATCCCGATTCTCGGATGTCGCGCGGCTCGTCGCGGTCGCGGCGGCGCTCGTGCTCGACGTGTTCGTGCTCGCCGCGCTCGTGGCCCGGATCGGTGACATCGGCCTCACGCCCAACCGTGTGGTCGCGCTTGGGCTCAACCTCGTGCTGCTCGTGAACCTCGCCGTTACGGCGGTTCTTCAGGTGCGGATGCTCGCTGCCCGAGGCACCGCGTTCGACCTCGAGCGCTGGCAGACCCGGTACCTCACTGTGTTCGCCGTGTGGGCGGCAGTCGTGGTTATGGTTGTGCCTCCGGCGTTTTTGTTCGGCTGAGGCGGCGGGAGGAAGCCGAGCTGTGGAAAGAACGGCCGCCGCGATTGGCCGTCGGCGCACAATGCTCGTCATGCGCGCACTGATCACTCGACTGTCCCACGACCGCGGCGACGTGCCCGGCTGGGTGCTCATCACCCTCATGACCGCGGGGCTCGTGATCATCATCTGGGGCCTCGCCGGGCCGGCGCTCAGCTCGATCTTCGAGCAGGCCATCGAGCGGGTGTCGGGCTTCTAGATGCGGTCGCGGCTGCGGGATGACACGGGCGCCGCAATCGCCGAGTTCGTCATGGTCTCGGCTCTTCTCACCCTCCTCACGCTCTCGGTGATCCAACTCGGACTCGCCCTGCTCGTGCGCAACACCGTGCTCGATGCCGCGGCGGAGGGGGCGAGGTTCGCGGCGCTCGCCGACAACACGCCGGCCGACGGGGTGTCCCGCACGGTCGCGCTGATCAGCGCCACGATCGGGCCCACCTACGCGCGCGACGTGACCGCGTCTCAGGGCGACTACCTCGGGCATCCGGCGATCAGCATCACGGTGCGCGCGCCCCTGCCGCTGCTCGGTCTGATCGGCCTTCCCGACGGCATGGAGGTGTCGGGCCATGCGGCGATCGAGGTTCTGGACTGACGAGTCGGGCTCCGCGGCGCTCGAGTTCGTGACGCTCGGAATGTTGCTGCTCGTGCCGCTCGTCTACCTTGTGTTGGCGATGGCCGCGATCCAGGGTGGGGCGCTCGCCGCCGAGGGCGCGGCGCGACAGGCGGCGCGCGTCTTTGTCGAGTCGCCAACGCCCGCCGATGCCCAGGCCGCAGCCATCCGCGCGCTCGAGGTTGCGCTCGCCGACCACGGCCTCGACGGCTCGGGCGCCGACCTCACAGTCGCCTGCGCACCGCGGCCTAATGACTGCCTGACCCGACGCGGCCTCGTGACCGTCACCGTTGACCTGACCGTGCCCCTGCCACTCGTGCCCGCGGTGCTGACGGGTGACTTCCCGCTCGAGGTTCCGCTGTCGGCGACCGCGACTCAGCAGGTGTCCCGGTTCTGGAGCGGTGGATGACGCGGCGCCTGAACTCCGACCGCGGCTCGATCATGCCGCTCACGGTGTTCTTTGGCTTCCTGTCGCTCGCGCTGATCCTCGTGGTCGTGGCCGCGACATCCCTCTACCTCGAACGCAAGCGCCTGTTCACCCTCGCGGATGGCGCAGCCCTCGTCGGTGCGGAGGCCTTCGCGATCGACAGCGTGACAGTCACGCCAAGCGGTCCCAGGCCGACTCTTCAGGCGGCGGATGTCACGGCAGCCGTCACCGCATACCTCGCGGGCATCCCCGACCCCGGGTTCGATTCCCTCAAGGTGGACCGCGCGACCACCGACGACGGATCCAGCGCCACGGTCACACTGTCCGCGGTATGGCACCCGCCGGTCCTCGCGGCACTGCTGCCCGAGGGCGTCCGCATCGACGTCACGTCGACGGCCCGGTCGGTGTTCGGCTGAGGGCTCCGACTGATGCTAGTGCGCGCCAGTTTGTTGTCGCCGCGACCGCTGCAACGGCAGCGGGGTCGACAAACTCCCGCGGAGTCGAATCGACGTCGCCGCAACTGCTGCCTACGGCGCGAAGGCCGCGATGTCGTCGAGGATCGCGGCGAGATCCTCCTCCGTGGTGATCGGATTGACGATGCAGACGCGGTAGCACGTTTCGCCCTTCCAGCGCGTGGGCACGACGAGGTACCTGCCCTCCCGGGCGCGACTGCTCGTCCACGCCGCGTAGTCGCCATCAGTCCAGCCGCTCCGGCGGAACAGAACCACACTCAGCTGCGGCTCGAGAAGCAGTTCAAACTCAGCGCGGGCGTCGACGGCGGCGGCAAAGCCGCGGGCGAGGGTGAGGGTCCGCTCGACGGCTTCGGTGTAGGCGTCGGCGCCGTAGGTGGCGAGAGAGAACCAGAGGGGGAGCCCGCGGGCGCGCCGCGAGAGGTGGAAAGCGTAGTCGCTCGGGTTCCACTCGCCGCGGTCGATCGCGTCGAGGTAGTCACCGTGCTGGGCATGGGCGGATGCGGCGATCGTCGGATCGCGATAGATGAGCGCCGCGCAATCGTACGGTGCGAACAGCCACTTGTGCGGGTCGACGCCGAAGCTGTCGGCCCGATCGAATCCGCGAAGGTCCGCGGCGGCTGAGGGCGCGCAGAGTGCCGCACCCCCGTAGGCCGCGTCGACGTGCATCCACAGCCCGAACTCCGCGCACACCTCGGCGATCCCCTCGAGATCGTCCACGGCCCCGGCATTCGTCGTTCCCGCGTTTGCGACCACAGCGAACAGTCCGTCGATGCCCGAGCCATCCGCAAGCGCCGCCTGGATCGCGGCCCTCAGCGCAGCGCCAGTAAGGCGTCCTCGCTCGTCGCGATCGACCGACAAGACGTCGACATCCATCACGCGGGCGGCCGCAGCGATCGAGGCATGGGCGTCGCCCGTCGCCGCGATCCGCCAGCGCTTCGGCTCCTCATCTCGGCCGCGCCGGGCGGAGTGGCGGGCCGCGACGAGGGCACTCAGGTTGGCGGCCGAGCCACCGGAGACGAAGCATCCTCCGGCCCCCAGAGGAAACCCGGCGAGGTCGGCGAGCCAGCGCAGGGCCTGATTCTCGGCCGCGATTGCCCCGGCCCCACTCTCCCAGATGCCGCCGAAGATGCTGCTCGCACTCACCACCAGGTCGAACAGCGTCGCAGCGATCGTCGGCGCCGTGGGAACGTACGCGAGATTGCGGGGATCATCCATCGGTCGACACGCGGGCATGAGCACGTCGCGAAACAGCCGGAGGGCCTCGTGGCCGCCGATGCCCGTTGCGGTGACGGCCCCATCGAGCTCCGCCGCGAGGTCGTCGGCAGGCCGAGCGCCCCAGCGCGAGTCCTTCTTGACCTTGAGTCGCTCGACGGCGTACCCCAGCACCGAGTGCGCCAGAAGGTCTGAACTCTCGTCCCATTCGTGCACGGGGGCCTCGATCCGCTCTCGATAGTGAGATCGTGTGGTTGCGAACGACCTGAGCGATGCTAACCCCGCGCCGCCGATCAGCGCACTCCCTGTGCGGACTACTTCGACGGATGCCCGATGAACAGCGACCCGACGCCGAGGCCGATCATCACAACGCCACCCGTCGCGCCCAGCGTGGAGATGCGCCGCGGCGACCGCGCGAACCAGTCGCGCGCACTCCCGGCCGCGAGAGCCCACGCGCTGTCGCTCACGAGCGCAAGCACTACGAAAACGGCCCCGAGTAGCAGCATCTGCAGCGGGATGCTGCCCGCCGGATAGTTGACGAACTGGGGGAGCATCGCGATGAAGAAGACGATCGTCTTGGGGTTGGTCACCCCGACGATGAAGCCCTCGACGAGCAGGCGAGGCGTCGAGCGCGGGGCAACCGCCGAAGTGGCAGTGGTCGCGGCATCCCGACGGTGGCGGATCGCCTGAATGCCGAGCCAGATCAGATACAGCGCCCCGGCGATCTTGACAATCATGAACAGTACCGCGGATTGGGCGATGAGGATTCCCACTCCGAAGGCCACCGCCACGGCAATGACCAGCGCGCCCGCGGCGTTGCCCACCACGCTGAGTAGGCCGCCCGTACGGCCCAGCGCGAGCGAGCGGCCGATCACGAAGAGCACGCTCGGCCCCGGCACGAGAATGATCGGGATCGCCACGAGCACGAAGGCCAGGAGGTTGCCGAGCGGGAACATCCCCACATGCTAGACCCGCCGAGAGACCGGCGCGGCGTGCAACGGTAGTCTGGTCTGCGACATGATCGAGCTCGATATCTCCGACCAGCTGGCAGGTCTGCGCTCGACCTTTGCAGACATCCGTTCTGTTGTCGGTATCGACAAGCTCGAGGCCGAGATCGCCTCACTCAGCGAGCAAGCCGGCGCACCCGACCTCTGGGATGACACCGAGAAGGCCCAGAAGGTCACGAGCGCGCTGAGTCATCGTCAAGCCGAGCTCGCGAAGATCGTATCGATCGGCTCGCGCCTCGACGACATCGAGATCATGGTCGAACTCGCCAACGAGGAGTCCGACGAGGGCGCCGCAGCCGACGTGCAGACCGAGCTCGCGAGCATCCAGAAGCTGCTGGGCGAGCTTGAGGTGCAGACGCTGCTCAACGGCGAGTGGGATGCCCACCCGGCCGTCATCACGATCCGCGCCGGTGCCGGCGGGGTCGACGCCGCCGACTTCGCGGAGATGCTCCAGCGCATGTACCTGCGGTGGGCCGAGCAACACGGCTACCCGACGACCATCATGGACACGAGCTACGCCGAGGAGGCGGGCATCAAGTCCACGACCTTCGAGGTTGATGCGCCCTACGCTTTCGGCACGCTGAGTGTCGAGGCGGGCACCCACCGCCTCGTGCGCATGAGTCCGTTCAACTCCGCGGGCAAGCGCCAGACGAGCTTTGCGGCGGTCGAGGTGATCCCGCTGATCGAGGAAGCCGGGGCGATCGAAGTGCCCGACAGCGACATTCGGGTGGATGTCTTCCGCTCAAGCGGCCCCGGCGGCCAATCCGTCAACACGACTGACTCGGCCGTGCGGCTCACCCACCTCTCGACGGGCATTGTCGTCTCGATGCAGAACGAGAAGAGCCAGATCCAGAACCGGGCCGCCGCGATGCGAGTACTCCAGTCGCGACTGCTGATCCTCCAGCGCGAGCAGGAGGCGGCCGCCAAGAAAGAGCTCGCGGGAAACATCACGGCGAGCTGGGGCGACCAGATGCGCTCGTACGTGCTCGCGCCCTACCAAATGGTCAAGGACCTCCGCACCGACTACGAGGTCAACAACCCGTCGTCAGTGTTCGACGGCGACCTCGACGGATTCATCAGCGCGGGCATCAAGTGGCGCAAGCGCGCGAAGCCTGCTTAGGGGATCGCGTCAGCGATCCGCGGCTTTGTGCCGAGGGAGCCTGCGACCGAGGTTTATACCTGAGAAAAGCGAGCGCGGGGGTGTCGCTGCGGCGGCATCGGGGGGCCGTCCTTAGGCTGACAACGAAATGATTCGCTTCGACTCCGTCACCAAGGCCTACCCCGCCACGACCAGACCTGCGCTCAACGCCGTGAGTCTCGAGATACTCAAGGGCGAGTTCGTCTTTCTGGTGGGTGCCTCGGGGTCGGGCAAGTCGAGCTTCCTACGACTCATCCTTCGCGAGGAGACGCCCACCAAGGGCGCCATCCACGTGCTCGGTCACCACCTCAACACCATGGCGAGTCGCAAGGTGCCCTACTTCAGGCGCAATCTCGGGGTCGTGTTCCAGGACTTCCGCCTGCTGCCCAACAAGACGGTCTTCGACAACGTAGCCTTCACGCTCCAGGTGATCGGCAAGAGCCGCGGGTTCATCCAAGAGGCAGTTCCGGATGCCCTCAAGATGGTCGGTCTCGCGGGCAAGTCCAACCGCTACCCGCACGAACTCTCCGGCGGCGAGCAACAGCGGGTGGCGATTGCCCGCGCCGTCGTCAACAAGCCTGCGATTCTGCTCGCGGACGAGCCGACGGGAAACCTAGACCCCGCGACATCCGCTGGAATCATGACCCTGCTCGAACGAATCAATCTGAGCGGCACCACCGTGATCATGGCCACCCACGACGTCGGCATCGTCGATCAGATGAAACGTCGGGTGATCGAACTCATCTCCGGGCAGATCGTGCGCGACGAGCGGCAGGGCGGGTACCAGACTCAGTCAGTGCCGGTGCAGGGCTTCGGCCGAATGACCGAGGAATTCGCACCGTGAGACTCGGCCTGATCCTCGGCGAAGTCGGCAACGGGCTGCGTCGCAACGTCTCCATGGTCATTTCCGTCGTGCTGGTCACCTTCATCTCGCTCACCTTCGTGGGCGCGGCGATCCTGCTGCAGATGCAGATCGGCCAGATGAAGGGCTACTGGTACGACCGCGCCCAGGTCGCGGTGTACATGTGCACGTCTCTCGACACCACGGGCAACTGCACCCAGAGCGAGGCGACACCCGACCAGATCGCCGCCGTCGAGGCCAAACTCAATTCGGCCTCGCTCGCCCCGTACATCAAGAAGTTCGAGTACGAGACCCACGAGCAGGCCTACCAGAACTTCCAGTCCCAGCTTTCCGACAATCCGATCGCGAGTTTCGTGACGCCCGAGACGCTCAACGAGAGCTTTCGGGTCAACCTTGTGGACCCCACCGACGCCGACATCCTGATCGAGTCGCTCTCGAGTCTTGCGGGCGTTCAAGCGGTGGAGGACCAGCGGGGGTATCTCGATCGCATCTTCGCGGTGCTCAATGCGGCCAGCTATACCGCGATCGGAGTTGCCGCCCTGATGCTGATCGCGGCCGTGCTGCTCATTGCCACGACCATCCGGCTCAGTGCGTTCTCCCGACGGCGCGAGCTGGGAATCATGAGGCTCGTCGGTGCCTCGAACCGGTTCATCCAGACCCCGTTCATACTCGAGGGCGTCTTCGCGGCGCTCATCGGCTCGGTGCTCGCGGGGCTTGCGATCGTCGGCATCGTGCAGCTCTTCGTGCAGGGCTACCTCACGACGGCACTCCAGTCCACCACTACGCTCGTGGGACTCGGGGATGCTTTCGTTGTCGTGCCCATACTCGTGGTGGTCGGCGCTGCGTTGGCCGCGGCATCCGCCGGCGTCGCGATAAGCCGGTACCTCAAGGTCTGACCCGGGGTTAGTATGGTGGGCTGCCCACTAAGGCGCCAAACCACGTAAGAGAGAGCATGCCCAGGGAACGCGGCCAGAAGGTTGTTGCCAGCAACCGCAAGGCGCGCCACGACTACACGATTGAGGACACGTTCGAGGCCGGATTGGTCTTGACCGGCACCGAGGTCAAGTCGCTGCGTGCCGGTCGAGCGAGCCTTGTTGACGGCTACGGGTTCATCGAGGCCGGGGAGGCGTGGCTGGATGCCGTGCACATCCCCGAGTTCAATCAGGGGTCGTGGAACAACCACCCGCCGCGCCGCAAGCGCAAGATGCTGCTGCACAAGGCGCAGATCCTGAAGATCCACAACAAGGTCAAAGAGGGCGGTTACACCCTTGTTCCGCTGTCGATCTACTTTCTTGACGGCAATGCGAAGGTCGAACTCGCTATTGCGAAGGGCAAGCGCGAGTACGACAAGCGCCAGACCCTGCGCGAACGTCAGGACAAGCGCGAAGCTGACCGCGCGATGTCGGCACGCAAGAACCTCAACGAGTAGCGGGTCGGCGCTCAGGGCATCTGTTGGTAGAAGCTCTCCGTGAGCGCAGAGCCGTCCGCGCTCGTGAGGCTACAGCGAGCCGCCGTGCTGCCCGCAGCCGCCGCCTCGGGAGAGGGAACTGCTAGCGCAACGACGGTGAATCGTTCGTCAACAGCGTCCGACACGAACAGCCCGTACTCGAGAAATCGCGCGCAGATCTCGTCGGCGTAGCTGGAGAGGGCCGAAGCCGTCGTGTACTGCGCGGTGTTGCGGCCCAGATCGATCTCTGCGATGACCTGCTGCGGGTGAGCTTCCGCGCAGTCGACGACGGTATAGCTCGCAAGGTCGGGCTCACTCTCCGCGAGACACGAACCCGGCCGTAAAGCCGAGGATTCAGTGATCCCGAGAGCGGGTTCGGCGATCACGGCGACGATGAACCCGACCACGAGGCCCACAACGGTCAGAACGAATGCCCCGGCAGCGACTAGCAGCACGATTGCCCAGCGGGGCAGTCTGGTCGTCGCGGGCGGTGCGGATTCGACTGTCACGCAAATACCGTAGCGCGAGATGGGACCGACTTGATTGAATGTCACCCGTGCCCGAAGAACGTCGAACCCGCTCCCTCGACGTGGCCACGGCCGTGATGCTGGGTCTCGTCTCCGTGGTCACGGCTCTCGGCGCCTGGCAGGCCGCTGCCTGGGATGGCCGGTCGCAGGAGCTGGAACGCGACGCGGGCGACGCTCGAGACGTGAGTGTGAACCAGTCCGTGCAGGCCGACTACGCCGCGCGCACCGATGTAGAGGCATCCGTCACTGCTCGGAGCTACGCCCAGCAGCGCGAGGCTGAGCCCGACCTTCTTGAGCAGGCGCTCCTCGACAACCAGATTCAAGCGACCCTCATCAGCACGACACCGGGCTTCGCGGATGCGTGGTTCGCCTGGCAAGCGACGGGTTTCGACCCGCTCACGCCGCCGCTCGATGACCCCGACTATCTGGTCGAGCGCGACGGCTTCTACCAGTCCTACGGAGTGGCCGGCGGCGTGCTCGACGACCTGTCGCATCGGCTTCAGGCCCGCTCCGGGGTGCTAGCGCAAGCGGCTCTCATTCAGGCACTGGCCCTGTTCCTGATCGGTATTGCCGGTGTTAACCGAGTGCCCGCGGTCCGGGTCTCGATTCTCGTTCTGGGCGGGATCGTGTTCATCGTCGGAGTCGTCGTGGCGCTCGGCTCGTTTGGGGTAGGTGCATGATCCGGCAGCGCGTGGTTCTCGAGGTCGTAACCGCGGTGCTCCTCGGTCTGGTGTCGGTGGGCACCACCTTCAGCGCGTATCAGGCCACAGTGCTCAACCAGCAGGCAGCGGACCTTGGCTCGATCTCCCAGCAGTTGCGAGATCGCAACCTCACCGAGTTCCTCTCCAGCCAGCTCTCCTTTCGGGATGACGGCCAGCGGGTGAGCGCGGCCTTCGCGCTCCAGGGCGAGCTGATCCTGCGCCCCGAGAACGCCGCGCAGGTGGCGGCCCAACAGGACGCCATCGTCGCCGCGGCGAGTCCCGCCCTGCGGAATGCGTGGGGAACCTGGGCGGCGTCGGGCTTTGGTGCGGAGAACATCCCGCTCGTCGACCCCGAGTACACGGTCGCGCTGTTCGCTGTTCCGCAGTCGCTCCAGTACGCCTCGTTCGTGGCCGACTCGATGGTCGATCGAGTGACCGCGCGCGCCCAGTCGCTCACGGGCGCCGCCGTCGTCTTCGCCATGGCACTGTTCGTGCTCGGAGTGGCCGGCGTGCTGACGAGCCCACGAGTGGTCACGGCGCTCGCTGTGGGCGGGGCCGTGTTGTTCATCGTTGGTCTAGCGGTGACTCTCGTCGCCTCGCTCTGAGTCAGCTCGCGACGAAGCGGGCATCCACGACGGATGCCACGGCAATCTCCTCAGGCTTGAGGGCAAGCACCGGCGCACCCCCGCCGTCGAACGCCTGTGCCTTCATCGCGCCACGGAACATCGGTGCTGGCGCCGATCCCGCACCCGCGCTCGACGGGTCCCCGAGCATCCCGGGGTCGGCGAGGGCGATCGCCTTCACGGTGCCGAGCCCGATCGACTGGGCGTACACGGTGGCCTTCGCGACGGCATCTTTGACCGCTCGCGAGCGCACCTCGGTGGTCACCGACGTGCGTGTGGCGTCGGTCAAGTCCCAGCTGATGGAGCCGACGCTCACGTGGTCGACTGCCGCTGCACTCTCCACCCAGCGGGAGAGGGCGTCGAAATCGCTAAACTTCGCCGAAAAGTCCACGGCCGAGTGGTAGACGAGGGGGAGTTGCTTGCTGTCGTTGTTCCACGGGCGCTCCGACCACACGCGCACACTGTCGGAGGTCCACCAGGTGACCGGCCCGATCGCCTTGTCGAAGTGGGCTTCGATCGACGTGCGCAGGGCATCCGATGATGCGACAGCGCTCGCGAACACCGCGTCGCGCTTAGCGCCATCGACCTGCACCGAGGCGCGCACGGTCGCTCGCTCGGCGGGATACCACGCCGAGTGCTCGCCCTGCACGGTGATGATGGTGTCTGTCATGGTGTTCCCGTCCTCGGCCTGGGATACGATCCTGCCACGATCGGCCCTCGCTGGCATCACCCCGAGTGTCGGCGTACAATGGAGGGCTGCCCGAGCAATTGGGGCAGGTTGACAATTCCACAGCGCGATAGCGACCCGCCCAGTTCGGCCCTCACGGCCGGGCGCGGCGAAGCATGGGGATGATCGGTTTCGACATTGCCTGCAAAACTACGAGAAGCGGGTCGAGGATGCAGGGTTATCTCGTAAACGACCTCTGCAAAAAATAAGTGCCAATGTTAAGCGCACTGACCTCGCTCTTGCTGCCTAGCAGCAACTAGCCCTTAAGGTCCGTCAGCCCGGGGATGCTCTCTACCCGGGTCCTGGCGTTATCCAGAGAGATTGCTGCGTGCTCGAGTCTCAGGTGCACGCGGGACTTCAACTGAGGCTGGGCCTGTTGACCAAGATGCTCGTGGCAATGGTCAGGGCCGAGTAGAACGACTTCACGAGCTACACCCGTAGAAGGCGTGGAATTACAGCAGTGGACGGGGGTTCAATTCCCCCCATCTCCACCATCAGGTCGCTATCGCGCTGGGGAATCGACAACGGCGCCCGTAGGGGCGCCGTTGTTCGTTATCGCGCCGAGTCGGCTAACGTGCCGGTGGTCTTGCCCGCTGGGTCGAGGATCAGGCAGAGAATCTCGCGGTCGCCGTTGCCCCAGCTGCCCTCCGTCGGGTAGTAGTACGAGAAGCTCAGCGTCGACTGGTCGTAGTTGATTCCCGCGAACGAGTTGAAGTTGGTGAGGCAGTCCGCCTCGGCTTGGTCGAGGATCGCTTGCTCGCCCGGGTAGTCCCCGTCGTCGACCTGGATCGAAGCGTATGCCTCGCTGTCGTGGGGCTTCGCACAGTCGATCACGACGACCGTGCTCACTTCGCCCTCGACGTTGCCGTCATTCAGACAGTCGCCGACTGCGATCGCGAACGCGTCGGTCTCTGTTCCGTTTGTGGGGTCGCTGGTCGGGGTCGGAGTAGGGCCAGCGACGACGTTGCCGAGGAGGCTGCAGCCGGCGAGCCCGACGCTCGCAGCTGTGATGACCAACGCGGCTAGTGTGCGGGTCAGAGTCATGCTGCCGGTCGTGTTCACGGGATGCGCCTCGTTCTCTCGTGCTGCGGATGCCCAACAAGGACGTGCTCCAGCGTACCGAACCCTCTGTGCGGCGGCCAGAACTCAGCGGTGTGCCAACAGATCGAGCACCCGGTCGTGCAGCAGCCCATTGGTCGCGATCGCGTTGCCCTCCCATGGGCCCGCCACGCCAGCTACGGAGCTGAAACGGCCGCCGGCCTCCTCGACGATGGGTATCAGCGCGGCCATGTCGTAAGGCTTCAGATCGAATTCACCGACGATGTCGAGTGCCCCCTCGGCGAGCAGCATGTATGACCACATGTCGCCGATCGCTCGCGACCGCCACACCGCGCGGGAGAGCGCGACGACATCGTCGAGGCGACCGACCTCGTCCCAGCCCTGCAGGCTGTTGTAGCTGAGCGAGGCATCGGCGAGTTCGGCTACCCCGCTCACGTGGATGGGGCGGGCGTCGTACCCGATGTCCTGAGCCCACGCGCCATGACCGCGTGCTGCCCACCAGCGCTTTCCCAGCGCAGGTGAGGAGACCACGCCCAAGGTCGGCACGCCGTCCTCGGCGAGGGCGAGAAGAGTGCCCCAGATCGGTACCCCGCGCAGAAAGTTCGCGGTGCCGTCGATAGGGTCGATGATCCACTGGCGCGAGCCCGTGCCTTGGATTCCGTACTCCTCACCCAGGATCGAATCGCCGGGCCGCGAAGCCTCAAGGCCCGCACGGATGCTGCGCTCGACGGCCTGGTCGGCATCCGTCACGGGCGTGCGGTCGGGCTTGGTCGTCACGACGAGGTCGACTGAACGGAAGCGGTCGATCGAGATGTGATCAGCGTCTGCGGCGAGAGCGAGGGCCAGGGCCAGGTCGTCGGAGATGCTGTACTCGGTCACGAACCCAGCGTAGTGATAAGGCGTTGGAACGAATCGAGCCGGAGCTTGCCGATCTCGCCGAGTTCGCCGGTCTGCATGCGCTCGATGATCGCGCAGTCGGGCGAGTCGGGCAGATGTGTGCATCCGCGAGGGCAACCCTCGGCGATGGTTGCGAGGTCCGTAAACGACCTGAGGATGTTGGCGGGGTCGACGTGGCCAAGCCCGAAGGAGCGCACCCCGGGGGTATCGACGATCCAGCCCGTTCCGACCCGATACGAGATGGTGGACGACGACGTGTGCCGACCGCGGCCCGTGACGTCGTTCACTCGCCCGATCGCCCGGTTCGCCTCGGGTACAAGGGCGTTCACGAGGGTCGACTTTCCGACGCCGGAGTGCCCTACCGCGACTGTCGTGTGACCGAGAAGCGCGGCACGGATCTCCTCGAGCGGGAAGTCATCCGACCGGCTTCTGAACACGCGCAGATCGAGACCCGCGAAATTGGCGAGAAACTCCTCGGGGTCGGCAAGATCGGTCTTGGTCACGCAGAGAATCGGCGTGATTCCGGCATCGAAGGCGGCCACCAGGTAGCGGTCCACGAGCCGCGGCCGAGGTTCGGGGTCCTTCGCGGCAACCACGATGAGCATCTGGTCGGCGTTGGCGACGATGATGCGCTCGACGGCGTCGGTGTCATCCGCGCTTCGTCGCAGGAGGGTGCTGCGTGGCTGGATGCGCACGATGCGCGCGAGACTGCCTTCATCGCCCGACACGTCGCCCACGAGATCCACCCAGTCACCGGTGACGACCGAAACCTTGCCCTCGGCGGCACGATCGAGCGAGGTCTTGCCGAGCTCGCGGGCCTTGGCGGCCACGAGCTGGCGCTCGTCGGAGGTGTTCTCGTCGACCCACACGCCGTAGCGCCCGCGGTCGACACTGAACACCCGACCGCTTACGGCGTCGGCGTGTTCCGGGCGGTTCTTGCTTCGCGGCTTGTTGCCCTTGGGGTTGGGGCGCACCTTCGCCGCGGATTCGTCGTACTCTCCGTACGCGCCATCGTCGCCGTCGTCGGTGAGCCAGCTCACGTTAGAGGATCCCGATGGTCTCGACTGTCGCGTGCGGCTCGCTGAGCATGGTGGCCCAGAGCGCAGGGAACTGCGGCAGAGTCTTCGCCGTCGTCGCGATGTCGTCGACCTCGACTCCGGGCACGGCGAGGCCGATGATCGCCCCCGCGGTCGCCATCCGGTGATCCTCGTAGGTACGCCACGGGCCGCCGTGAAGCTCGCGCGGCTCGATCTCGAGGCCGTCATCGAGTTCCGTGACTGCTCCACCCAGCCCGGTGATCTCGGCCGTCAGGGCCGCGAGGCGGTCCGTCTCATGCCCGCGCAGGTGTCCGATCCCGGTGATTGTGCTCCCTCCGCTGGCCAGAGCGGCGAGGGCGACGAGGGCCGGCGCGAGTTCGCCGCCCGTGCTGAGGTCGAGGTGCACCCCGGCGATCTCGCCGGTGCCGGTCACCGTGAGTGAGGTGGCATCCCGGGTCACGGTCGCGCCGAACCGGGGGAGCAGCTCGGCGAGGTGAGCGCCGACTTGCGTCGTGGTCTCGGGCCAACCGGTTATCGTGACGGATCCGCCAGCAACGACGGCGGCCGCGAGGAACGGTGCCGCGTTCGACAGGTCGGGCTCGATGTCGATGCTGGTGCCGGCGATTTCGCCCGCAGGCACGACCCACAGCCCCGGTTCGGGACTCTCGACGACCACACCGCGGGCGGCGAGGCACGCGATCGTCATTTCGATGTGCGGCAGGCTCGGCAAGCGCTCGCCCGTGTGTTTCAGGCGCAGGCCATTCGTGAATCGCGGGGCGGCGAGCAGCAGCCCCGAGATGAACTGGCTCGATGCCGACGCGTCGATCTCGAGATCGCCGCCCGCGACTTCGCCCGTGCCGTACAGGCTGAACGGGAGCGTTCCACGGCCGTCGTCGGTGACGTCAACCCCGAGCGCGCGCAGGGAGTCGATCGTCGTGCGCATCGGGCGGCGGCGAGCCGAGGCATCCCCGTCGAACGCGATCGGGCCGAGTGCGAGCGAGGCAACCGGAGGCAGGAATCGCATGACCGTACCCGCGAGGCCACAGTCGATCGAGGTGCCGCCCTCGAGGGCTCCCGGGGTGATCTCCCAGTCGGGGCCGAAGACGCTGTCGGTAGCAACCTCGAGGATGCCCACCCCCAGGGATCGCAGCGCCTCAACCATGAGCGCGGTGTCGCGCGAGTGCAGCGGCGCCCGCAGCAGAGAGGGGCCGGACGCGAGCGCGGACAGCACGAGTTCACGGTTCGTGAGGCTCTTCGACCCCGGCAGGGCGAGGCTCGCATTGAGCGGTGCGGATGCCACGGGCGCGCGCCACGGGCCCGGATCGGTAGCGACGACCCGCTCGTCGTCGCCGTACGGGCTGAACTCGGGCCCGGAATACCTGAATACCTGCATCGGTTACCACAGTATCGGCACTTGAACGTGCCGGGAGGAGTCGGCACCGGATGGCCACGATGATCGGATCACAACAGAACGTGACCCTCGTCGACCTAGAATTGGCCCTGATGGATATCGACGATGTCGCACCTGCCGTAGCCCTCGACGCGGTAGAGGACAAGAAGCGCCTCTTCGAGGAGCAGGCACTGCCCTTCATGGACCAGCTCTACGCGGCCGCGATGCGGATGACCCGCAACCCTGCCGACGCGGCCGACCTCGTTCAGGAGACATTCGTCAAGGCGTTTCAGGCGTTCGGGCAGTACCAGCAGGGGACGAACTTGAAAGCCTGGCTGTACCGCATTCAGACAAACACGTTCATCAACATCTACCGCAAGAACCAGCGCAACCCCTACCAAGGCACTATCGACGACCTCGAGGATTGGCAGCTGGGCGGGGCCGAGTCGGTCACCCAGACCCTCTCCACGCGATCGGCCGAGGCCGAGGCGATCGATCACCTTCCTGACAGCACCGTGAAGGAGGCCCTGCAATCGATCCCCGAGGACTTTCGGCTCGCGGTGTACTTTGCTGACGTGGAGGGGTTCTCCTACCAGGAGATCGCCGACATCATGAAGACCCCTGTTGGAACCGTCATGAGCCGTCTGCACCGTGGCAGGCGGATGCTTCGTGACCTACTTTCCGACTACGCACGCGAGCGGGGCATCCCGGTCGCCCCCATCACCACCAGGAGCACCACATGACCGATTGCGGATGCGAGAAGGCGAAGGCTGAGCTGGAGGAGTACCTTCACCGCGAGTTGAGCCAGCAGGACTTTGAGGACATCACCGAGCACCTCGACAATTGCGAGGATTGCACTGCCGAGCACCTGGTCGGTATCACGCTCACGCTCAAGGTGCAGCACGCCTGTAGGGAGACAGCTCCCGACGAATTGCGCGCCGCAGTTCTCGCGAGACTCGAGAACGCCTGACGTTAAGACGCTGCCCGCTGAGGCTGCAGGTCACGGCTGAGTGATCGCCCTGTCGATCAGGTCGGACTGCTCCTGAGCGCTGCGCTTCGACGAACCCGTCGCGGGCGACGCGGATGCGGATCGAGACGCAACCTTGATCGTGCGGCCCTTGAGATGCTTGACGAGCTCGAGGCAGATGAACGGCCAGGCACCCTGGTTCTCCGGTTCGTCCTGAGTCCACACGATGTCGGCGTTCGGGTACTGCGCGAGAATCCCGTTGATCTCGGAGATCGGCAGTGGGTAGAACTGCTCCATCCGCACGACCGCGACCGATGTGTCGCCGCGCTTGTCGAGCTCGCCGATGATGTCGTAGTAGATCTTGCCCGAGGTCAGGATGACGCGCCTCACCGAGGCCTTGTCGCTTACGCGGTTGTCGTCGATCACCGGCTCGAATCGGCCGCTCGTGAAGTCGGCGACCTCACTCGTCGCGCCCTTCAGTCTGAGCATTGCCTTGGGGGTGAAGACGATGAGCGGTCGGCGGGGTCGGGCGTAGGCCTGTCGACGCAGGAGGTGGAAGTACGACGCCGGCGTGGAGGGGCGCGCGACGGTCATGTTGTTCTCGGCGCAGAGTTGCAAGTAGCGCTCAATGCGGGCCGACGAGTGGTCAGGTCCCTGGCCCTCGTAGCCGTGCGGAAGCAGCAGCACGACGCTTGAGCGCTGGCCCCACTTCTGTTCGGCGCTCGAAATGAACTCGTCGATCACCGTCTGGGCACCGTTGGCGAAGTCGCCGAACTGGGCTTCCCACAGCACGAGGGCGTCCGCTCGTTCGACCGAGTAGCCGTATTCGTAGCCCATCGCGGCGTACTCGCTAAGCAGGGAATCGTAGATCCAGAACCGGGCTTGGTTCTCGGCGAGGTTCGCGAGCGGCAGCCATTCCTGGCCGTTCTCGCGGTCATGGAACACCGCGTGGCGCTGCACGAAGGTGCCGCGGCGGGTGTC
Source organism: Rhodoglobus sp. (assembly GCA_046155245.1). Taxonomy (GTDB): domain Bacteria; phylum Actinomycetota; class Actinomycetes; order Actinomycetales; family Microbacteriaceae; genus Rhodoglobus. The sequence goes on from JBJXDR010000097.1 coordinate 18,028, forward strand.
CTGCCCTGCCATGCGCACCGGGGTGCCTTCGAGCAGCACGGACCCGAGGGCCAGTAGCTCGCCGAAGCCCCAGTCGATGGATCCGGTGCGGCTCATTTCGACGCGCTTCTTCAATAGCGCCTGCAGCTTGGGGTGCACGGTGAACCCGGGCGGGGTGTTGTTGTGGGCATCACCGATCACGCGGATGAGGGACTCGTCCACGCCAGTGGAGGCCGGCTCACCCACAGCGTTGTCCTGCTGTGACTCCGGCTTCTCGAGGTCGGCTACCGACTGCCCGCCGACGATGGGCATCGACCCGGTCTGTGCAGCATGGGTCTCGGCGAATGCGCGCTCAAGGCTGTCCTGAAAGTCGCGGTGCGCGGCTTCGTACTCCTCCTGGGTGATATCGCCGCGGCCGACAAGGGCCTCGGTGTAGAGGTTGCGGACGGAGCGTTTGGCCTCAATAAGGTTGTACATCAGCGGCTGAGTCATCGACGGGTCATCGCCCTCGTTGTGACCCCGGCGACGGTAGCAGATCAGGTCGATCACGACATCGCGGTGGAACTGCTGGCGGTACGCGAAGGCCAGCTCGCCAACGCGCATTACAGCCTCTGGGTCATCCCCGTTCACATGGAAGATCGGCGCTTGGATGGTCTTCGCCACATCTGTCGAGTAGGTCGACGTGCGACCCTCTGCAGGCGGCGTGGTGAAGCCGACCTGATTGTTGATGTTCACGTGAAGCGTTCCACCGGTGCGATACGCACGTAGCTGGGACATCTGGAGGATTTCCACGACGATGCCCTGGCCTGCCATCGCCGCGTCGCCGTGCACCATGACGGGCAGCACGGTGAAGGAGCCGATCGGGCGGCGGTCCTGCTTGGCGCGCACGATGCCCTCGAGCACGCCGTCGACGGCCTCGAGGTGGGAGGGGTTCGCCGCGAGGTAGACGGGGATGGTCTCGCCGTGTGCTGCGGTGAACGTACCCTCGGTGCCGAGGTGGTACTTCACGTCGCCGGAACCCTGCACGGTCTTCGGGTCCTGGGTGCCCTCGAACTCGCGGAAGATCTGACCGTAGGTCTTGCCCGCGATATTGGTCAGCACGTTGAGGCGACCGCGGTGCGCCATGCCGATCGCGACCTCCTCGAGGTTCGCCTCGGCTGACTTCTGCAACACAGTGTCGAGCAGGGCAACGAGCGACTCTCCACCCTCGAGGCTGAAACGCTTTTGGCCGACATACTTGGTCTGCAGGAAGGTCTCGAACGCCTCCGCCTCGTTGAGCTTGCCGAGGATGCGCATCTGCATGTCGTGGTCGGGCTTCGTGTACTTCTGCTCCACGTGCTCCTGGAACCAGCGGCGCTGTTCCGGGTCCTGGATGTGCATGTACTCGATGCCAATCGTGCGGCAGTAGGAGTCGCGAAGCACCCCGAGAATCTCGCGCAGCAACATTGTGCGCTTGCCGCCGAATCCGCCGGTGACGAACTCGCGGTCGAGGTCCCAGAAGGTGAGTCCGTGGCTGGAGATGTCGAGGTCGGGATGCGACCGCTGACGGTACTCCAGCGGGTCGATGTCGGCCATGAGGTGGCCCCGCACGCGGAAGGCGTTGATGAGTTCCTGCACCCGCGCGGTCTTGTCGACGTTGTCGGCGAGGTCGACGCTGATGTCTGCTGCCCAGTGGATCGGGTCGTAGGGGATCCTCAGCGCGGCGAAGATGCCCTCGTAGAAATGGTGCTCCCCGATGAGACGCTCGTGAATCTTCTTGAGGAACTCGCCCGACCCGGCACCCTGAATGACACGGTGGTCGTACGTACTGGTCAGAGTGATGGTCTTGCCGATCGCCAGCTCGGCGAGAGTCCTGGGGCTCGCGCCCTGGAATTCGGCGGGATACTCGAGCGCGCCTGCACCAACGATGCAGCCCGCGCCCTTCATCAGGCGGGGCACCGAGTGCTCGGTGCCAATGCCGCCCGGGTTGGTCAGTGAGATCGTGTTTCCGGCGTAGTCGGCGGCGGTCAGCTTGTTTGCGCGGCCACGAGCGACAACATCCTCGTAGGCGGTGAGGAACTCACCGAAGCCCATCGTGTCGGCGCGCTTGATGCCCGGCACGACGAGCGAGCGCGTGCCGTCGGCCTTGGGGACGTCGATCGCGATGCCCAGATTGACGTGCGCAGGAGTGATGACCGAGGGTTTGCCGTCGACCTCGTCGTAGTAGACATTCTGACTGGGGAATTCCTTGAGCGTCTGCACGATCGCCCACGCGATGAGGTGCGTGAACGAGACCTTGCCGCCGCGCGCACGCTTGAGGTGATTGTTGATGACGATGCGGTTGTCGATCATCAGCTTGGCGGGGATGGTTCGAACGCTCGTCGCCGTGGGAACGGTCAAACTCGCGTCCATGTTCGCGGCGAGCGACTTGGTGGCGCCCTTCAGCACCGTGACAGTGCTCTCCGCTTCGGCAACTGGCTCGGCATCGGCGGCGGGTGCGACGATCGGAGAGGTCGCTGGGGCATCCGCGGGAATCGGCTGCGGCTTGGCCTGCAGCGAGGTCGTGCGGGCGACCGGGATGCTGCCGGTGGTGGGAGCCACGGGCGGGGCCGAGACGGTCGCTTCGGGCTGCGCCGCGGCATCCGGCACCGTGGGAATCAGACCCGTGGGGGTGGGATCTTGGGCGGTGCGGTGGTAGTTCTCCAACACCGGCCACCAGGTGCTGTCGACGAGGTTTTTGTCTGTGAGATACAACTCGTACATCTCATCAACGAGCCATTCGTTGGCCCCGAATTCGCCTGAGGAGTCACCCTCGGGTGCGATTCCGGTCACTTGGCTTGACACAGCCGACCGCCCACTTTCAGTTCTTCTCGTAGCGAGGTCACGCGCGCTGCCCGTCAGGGCACACGATTCTTAGAGTAATCGCTTTTGCTGCACACCCGCTGGTGACGACGCGGGGCGATAGCGTTAAATTCATGCGCTTCTATGAGACGACGCCCCTGCACGACCTCACGTACTCCGATGTGTTCCTCGTGCCAGAGCGGTCGACGGTCACGAGTCGTCTGACGGTGTCGCTCGCGCCCGACGACGGCACGGGTGCGGGCATCCCGATCGTTTCGGCAAACATGAACTCGGTTACGGGGCCGCGACTGGCGGCGACCCTCGCTCGTCGCGGCGGGCTGGGCGTACTTCCGCAGGACATGCGCGCTGACGACTTGGATGCCGCGATCCGCTGGGTCAAGTCGCAGCCGGTGCGCTTTGACGCTGCCGTCGACCTGGGCCCGAGGGACACGGTCGCGGACGCCCTCGCCCTGCTCCCGCCAGCCGCCGGGCACGGCATCATCGTGCACGACGAGCACGGCACGTTCCTGGGTGCAGTTGCGGCCGAGCGCCTCGCGACCGCTCTTCCGGATGCCCGGCTCAGCGACCTCGTCGGCCGCGTACCCGAGATAGCCCTCGACGACCTCGGGAACCCCCGTGCCGCCTTCGACCGTATGGTCGCGGCCGATCTGGAATTCGCTCCGGTGCTGCACGACGGCCGGGTGGTGGGCACCCTAAGTCGCACGGGCGCGCTGCGCTCGACCCTGTACGATCCTGCGCTCGACTCACAGGGACGTCTGCGGGTTGCCGCCGCGATCGGCATCAACGGTGACGTCGCCGCTAAGGCGCGGGCGATCGTCGAAGCGGGCGCCGATGTGCTCGTGATAGACACTGCTCACGGGCATCAGGACGGCATGCTGCGCGCTATAGCGACGGTGGCCGACCTGGGTCTGGGCGTACCCATCGTGGCCGGCAACGTCGTCACCGCGGCAGCCGTGAACGATCTGGTCGGCGCCGGCGCAACCATCGTGAAAGTAGGCGTGGGCCCCGGGGCCATGTGCACGACGCGCATGATGACGGCGGTGGGTCGTCCGCAGTTCTCCGCGGTGCTGGAGACTGCGGAGGCGGCGCGATCGCTCGGCGCCCATGTGTGGGCCGACGGCGGGGTGCGCTACCCGCGCGACGTCGCACTCGCGCTCGCGGCGGGCGCGTCATCCGTCATGATCGGGTCGTGGTTTGCGGGAACGATCGAGGCTCCCGGCAAGCTCGCCGTCGACGCCCAGGGGCGCGCCTACAAGGAGAGCTGGGGCATGGCCTCGACGAAGGCCGTGCGCGAGCGCTTCGACACGCTGGATGCGTACGAGCTGGCCCGCAAGACCCTCTTTGCGGAGGGCATTTCGAGTTCCAGGATCTACCTCGACCCGCTGCGGCCATCGCTCGAGGATCTGCTTGACATGATCACCTCGGGTGTGCGCAGTTCGCTGAGCTACTCGGGAGCGACCACGCTCGCCGAGTTCCACGAGCGGGCGCTCGTCGGGGTGCAGTCGGCCGCGGGTTACGAGGAGGGCAAGGCGCTCCCGGTGTCGTGGTAGCGCTGATCGGTCCCGGAGGTGCCGGGAAGCTCGGTTTCGAAACGCGGCTCAGCCCCTACTGAACCGGCAATCCGGTATCCTTGGCCAGATAATGGACGACCCTCCCAATAGTTGCCGGGCCGGTATCGCGCGTGTCTGAGTTATTGATGCTCGGCGTGGGCGTGCTGCTGACCATCGGCACCGGGCTGTTTGTGGCATCCGAGTTCGCCCTGGTCAACCTGGACCGGTCCGACCTTGAGGTGCGCCAGTCGCGTGGGGAGCGCGGGCTCGGCCCAGTCATCTCCGCGCTCAAGAAGACGTCGACCCACCTCTCGAGTGCACAGTTGGGCATCACCCTCACGACCCTCCTCGCGGGGTACACCCTTGAGCCGGCCTTCAGTAGCTGGCTGTCGGTGCCGCTCACCGCGCTTGGCTTGTCTGCGGCGGCGGTTCGAATCATCGCGTCGATCATCGCGATCGCTGCGGCCACGTTGCTGTCCATGATCATCGGCGAACTCGTGCCGAAGAATCTCGCCCTCGCGCTCCCACGCGCCGTGGCCAAGGTTGTCGTGCCGTTCCAGGTCGGGTTCACCGCCGTGTTCCGGCCGGCCGTGACTCTGCTGAACTCGACGGCGAACGCGGTGCTGCGTCTCATCGGCATTGAGCCGAAGGAGGAGCTGTCGGGCGCCCGGACTGCGGAGGAACTGACCTCGCTGGTTCGCCGGTCGGCCCGCGAGGGCAGCCTCGACCGCGACACAGCGACCCTCCTGGCTCGTACCCTCGCGTTCGCCGACCACACGGCGCAGGATGTTATGACCCCCCGCCCACGCGTCGCGAGTATCGAGCGCCTCGAGAGCGCGTACGACGTTATCGAGTTGGCTCGCCGCACCGGCTTCTCGCGCTTCCCGGTGATCGACGACGGAATCGACGATGTCGTCGGCATCGTACATATCAAGCAGGCGGTCGCTGTGCCCCGCGAGAAACGCGCTGACGTGCCGGTCTCGGCACTCCAGTCGGATGCCCTGCGCGTGCCCGAGACGATGAAGCTCGATTCCCTGCTCGCCGAGCTCCGCGGCCGGGGTTACCAGATGGCGGTCGTCGTGGATGAGTACGGGGGCACCGCCGGCGTCGCTACCCTCGAGGATCTCGTCGAAGAGCTCGTCGGTGAGGTCAGCGACGAGCACGATCGCACGAAGGCCGACGTGGTGCGCTCGCGCGACTGGTTCACCTTTCCGGGCATTCTGCGGCCCGATGAGCTGCTCGAGCGCACCGGCGTGGTAGTTCCCGAGCAGGGGCCCTACGAGACCGTCGCGGGCTGGCTCATGAGCGAGCTCGGTCGACTGCCTGAGGTCGGCGACAGCGTAGAGATTGAGGCTGGTGCTTTCCGCATTGAGCGACTCGATGGCCGTCGCATCGACCGGGTGCGCTATACACCGAATCGCGATCCGGTGGAGGAGGTGCGCTGATGGACTGGTGGGGAATCGCCTGGCTGTTCGTGCTACTCGCCGTCAACGCGTTCTTCGTCGGCGCAGAATTCGCCGTGATCTCCGCACGGCGCTCACAGATTGAACCGCTCGCCGAGGCCGGTTCGCGCGCGGCGAAGACGGCTCTGTGGGCGATGGAGCACGCGACCCTCATGCTCGCGGCGTGCCAGTTGGGAATCACCATCTCCTCGCTGCTGATCCTCAACGTCTCGGAACCGGCGATTCACGACCTGCTCGTGGTGCCGCTCGCGCTGACCGGCTGGCCCGAGGAGGTCATCGGCACCGTCGCCTTCGTCATCGCGCTTGTGCTGGTCTCGTTCTTGCACGTCGTGTTCGGCGAGATGGTGCCCAAGAACCTGAGCTTCTCGCTGCCCGAGCGGGCCGCGCTCATCCTGACGCCGCCGCTGGTCTTCATCGCGCGCATCCTCAACCCCGTGATCGTGGCCCTCAACGCGATCGCGAACGGAATTCTGCGGCTGTTCCGGGTGACGCCCAAGTCGGAGGCCAACAGCATCTTCACTCTCGATGAGGTCGCGACGATCGTGGCGCAGTCCACGCGCGAGGGCGTGCTGACCGACGCGGGCGGCACGCTGAGCGCGGCGTTCGAGTTCACCTCAAAGAAGGTTCAGGATGTCGCGGTCGGCATGTCCGCGCTCGTCACCCTCCCCGAGGACGCAACTCCCGCGGACGTGGAGAGAGCCGTTGCGCAACGCGGATTCTCGCGCTACATCCTCGTCGACGACGCGGGAGAGCCGACCGGATACCTTCACCTCAAGGACGTGATCGACCTCGACGATGCCGACGAGTTCACGGAGCCCGTGCCGCCCAAGCGCATCCGCCAGCTCATTTCGATCTTCCGCGGCACGGATCTCGAGGACGCGCTCGCAACCATGCGCCGCTCGGGCGTTCACGTCGCGCGCGCCTTCGACGAGAGTGGCTCGACCAAGGGTGTGCTCTTCCTCGAGGACATCATCGAGGAACTCGTCGGCGAGGTTCAGGATGCCACTCGCCGCACCTAGCCCGCGCTAGTCAGGGTAAGGCGCGCGCAGGTACTGCTTCGGTACGTAATCCACCGCGACGCCGAGCTCGGCGGCGGCCCGCAGCGGGAAGTGCGGGTCGCGCAGTGCCTCGCGGGCGATCATGACGGCATCCGCCTCGCCGGATGCCACGATCTGCTCCGCGTGCGCAGCTTCGGTGATCATCCCCACCGCGCTCACCGGCAGGTCCGTTCCGTGTACGTGCGCAGCTAGCGGCACCTGATAGCCCCTGCCCACGGGGATGCGTACGCCGTGCACGAGCCCACCGCTCGAGATGTCGAACAGGTCGGCGCCCGCCTCGAGCGCCCATCGCGCCACCGTAGTGGTGTCCTCTTTGTTCCAGCCGCCCTCGGCCCAGTCGGTCGCGGAGAAGCGCACGAAGAGGGGCACGTCGGCGCCGATCTCGGCGCGCACGGCCCGCACGACCTCGAGCACGAGGCGAGCGCGGTTCTCAAGGCTGCCGCCGTGCTCGTCGGTGCGAAGGTTTGACAACGGGGATAGGAACTCGTGCAGGAGATAACCGTGAGCGGCGTGTATTTCGAGGAGCTCGAATCCGGCGTCGATGGCGCGGCGAGCGCCCGAAGCGAACGCCGCGACGATCGCGGGGAGCTCGGTGGCATCCAGCTCGCGGGGAACGTCGTAGCCCTCGAATGCGATCGCGGAGGGTGCGACGGGCTGCCAGCCGCCCGAAGCCGCCGGGACCGTCCCGTGCTCGCCCGCCCAGGGGCGCCACGTTGACGCCTTGCGTCCGGCGTGCGCGAGCTGCATCGCGGGAATCGCTCCCTGAGCGCGGATGAACGCGGCGATTGGAGCCCAGGCATCGCGCTGGGCGTCGCTCCAGATGCCGGTGTCTTGGGGTGAGATGCGGCCATCGGGAGTCACCGCGGTCGCCTCGGTCATGACGAGTCCTGCGCCGCCTACGGCGAACGAGCCGAGGTGCGTGGCGTGCCACGTCGTCGGCACCCCGTCCTCGAGTTCAACGGAGTACTGGCACATCGGGGCGATCCACAGCCTGTTGCGCGCGGTGACCGAGCGCAGGGTCATAGGGGTGAATAGTGCGCTCATGCGGCGAGGCTCCTCAGGAAGATCTCGAGGCCCGCGACCGACGTGAAGTGGTGCGCCGTGATCCCGAGTGCGGCTGCGGCGTCGGTGTTGACGCGCTTGTTGTCAATGAAGACCATCTCACCCGGGGTTATTCCGAGCTCGCCCGCGACCTCGATGTAGATCGCGGGATCGGGCTTGAGAGCGGCCATCTCCGCGCTCACGAACACGCGCTCGAAGTAGACGCCCATCGGCGAGTACCGAAATCCACTCGCGAAGTCGAAGCCAGCGTTGGAGAGAATGGCCAGCCGGGTCCCGCCGGAATGCAGCTCGGTGATCAATCGCAAGGTGCCCGGCTCGACGCTCCACCAACTGCGAAAGTCGGCGACCCAGAGGGCGTGCACGGTCGGGGCATCCCACCCCGCGCCGATATCCGCGGCAATCAGGGCCCAATACTCGGGGATGCTCGTCGTGCCGCGATCCAGCCCGTCGCGATGGCGCCAGTAGGCGTCCCAGAATTCGTCGGCGTCGCATCCTGAAACCGCGAGCAGGTGCGCACGATCCTCGGGCGAGGGAGAGAGCGAGATCACTTCGCCGTAGTCGAAGACGACAACACGGTCGGGAATGCTCAGGCTCACACGATCCAAACTATCGTGAGAGCCATGAGCGCCTTCACCGAGTGGACAACGGATGACGCGGCCGCCCGCATCGCGGTGCCCGGCCAACTCGACGACAAGTACACCCGCGGCGTACTCGGCGTGATCACCGGATCCGAGCAGTACCCCGGGGCCGCGGTTCTCGGGGTGGAGGCGGCCCTGCGCACGGGGATCGGAATGGTGCGCTACCTGGGCCCGCCAGGACCGACTCGGCTGGTGCTCAGCCGGCGTCCCGAGGCGGTCGCCTCGAATGGCCGGGTGCAGGCGTGGTTGCTGGGCTCGGGCATGGATCCGGTCGACCGGGATGTCGACTCGATGGCGGATGCCCTGGCCCAGGGCCTGCCTACGGTGCTGGACGGCGGCGCTCTCGACCTGCACGATCGCGCGACCGGAGCGGTCGTCATCACGCCGCACGCGCGCGAACTCGCTCGAGTGCTGAGCGCGGATGCCGCGCTGGTCGCGGCCGACCCCGAGTACTGGGCGCGCACGGCCGCCGACGATCTCGGAGTCACGGTGCTGCTCAAGGGCCACACGACGCTCGTCGCAGGGCCCCAGGTCTCGTTCAGGGTGCACTCGGCACCGACCTGGCTCGCGACGGCGGGAGCCGGGGATGCGCTTGGCGGCATCCTCGGCGCGCTCGTGGCGACACATTCGACGGCCATTCGGGACGACCCGAACGAGCTCGCGCGCCTCGCCGCGACGGCCGCGCTGGTGCACGGGCTGGCTGCGGAACGCGCCAGCGGAGGGGGTCCGCTGACGATCCTCGATCTCTGTGGCGCGATCCCAGCGACGATCGTGCAGTTGCTCAGCCGGCGCTGAACCGACGCAGGAACGCCCGAGTACGCTCCTCGCGAGGAGCACCGAAAACCTGGGCTGGGGGGCCCTGCTCAGCCACGACCCCGTCATCGAGGAACACGACCCGGCTCGCGACATCCCGGGCGAAGGCCATCTCGTGGGTTGCCATCACGATGGTCGCGCCGTCCTGCGCGAGCTCGCGCACCAGATCGAGCACCTCGGTCACGAGCTCGGGATCCAGGGCGCTTGTGATCTCGTCGAGCAGAAGGAGTTCGGGGTTCGTTGCGATGGCCCGCACAATCGCCGCGCGCTGTTGTTGTCCGCCGGAGAGTCTGTCGGGGTAGGAGCGCGCCTGCCGCGCGAGCCCGACGCGCTCGAGCAGTTCGAGACCGTGGGCTTCGGCGGCATCCCGCGCGTGTCGGAAGACCCGGCGCGAGGCGAGCGTGACGTTGTCGAGCACGGTGAGATGGGGGAACAGGTTGTAGTTCTGGAACACCACTCCGATGCGCGACCGCACCCGGTCGACATTGGTGCGCGGGTCACTGATATCGACCCCCTGAAGCCAGACCTGCCCGTCGTCGACCCGCTCGAGCAGGTTGATCGTGCGCAGCAGCGTCGACTTGCCCGAACCGCTCGCACCGATCAAGGCGACGACTTCGTGAGCATCGACAATGAGGTCGACCCCCCGCAGCACCAATGTCGAGCCGAAGGCTTTGTGTACGTTCTCGAGTTTCAGGACCGGTTCGCTCATACGATGCCGCCGATCTGCTCTCGCTCGCGCAGGCGCGCGGTGTACCAGTCGGTCAGCCGGATCATCGGCAAGGCCAAGAGCACGAACAACAGGCCCGCGAGCACGTACGGGGTGAAGTTGAAGAACTTCGCGGTTTCGATCTGGGCGGCGCGCACGGCATCGACCGCCCCGAGCACCGAGATCAGCCCGACATCTTTCTGCATTGCGATGAAGTCGTTCATGAGCGCCGGGGTCACCTTGCGCACCGCCTGCGGCAGTATGACGAGACGAAGCGACTGCCCGTGGCTGAGCCCGAGAGATCGCGCGGCCAGTCGCTGAGACGGATGCACGGCCTCGATGCCCGCGCGGAACACCTCTGACACGTAGGCCGAGTAGGTGAGGATCAGCGCGATGGTGCCGAGCACAGCGGCGGGGATCCGCACACCGTCCGCACCCTGAAGGCCGGGGATTCCGTAGCCCACGAGGTAGAGCACGATGATCAGCGGCATGCCGCGGAAGAGATCGGTGTATCCAGCCGCGAGTGCTCGCAGGGGGAAGAACACCGGACCACGAAGGGTGCGGATGACCGCAATGAGCACAGCCATCACGAAGACGCCGATGACCGCGAAAAACAGCACCCGAAGGTTGAGCAAGAAGCCGTCCCACACCCTGGGCAGGGCCGCGACGAAGACTTGCGGATCGAAGAAGGTCTGCTGCACCCGTGCCCAGCCCGGTGTGTTGATGATGAACAGCCACGCCACCGTCGCGAGCACGAGGGTGCTTGCGAGGCTGATCAGTACGGATCGCAGGCTCTGGCGACGCCGGAAGGCCCGACGGTCGAGTTCGATCGAACTCGGGCGCCGGGCCTCGGGGTCGTCGCGGGAGGTCACCCTGACGAAACTACTGGAACTACTTCAGAACGGGCGCCTCGGCGGCATCCGCGAGCCAGGTCGCGGCGATGTCGGCGAGGGTTCCGTTGTCACGCAGGGCGTCGACGGCTGCGGTGACCGCCGCGGTGAGCGGGCTGTCCTTCGCGAGTACCAGACCGAACTCGTCGCCTGTCTTTCCGTCGGCCGCCGGCAACTGACCGATGATCAGGCCCCCGGTCAGTTCCACGCCCGTGAGGTAGAACGCGGTGGGCAGGTCGACCACGATCGCATCCACCGTGCCGCTCTCGAGCGCGAGTTTGGCGTCATCGTTGGAGTTGAAAGCCTGGGCGCCAGCGGTCGGCGTAATCTGCTGCTCGATCGCGTCGAAGCTCGTGGTGCCTGTCGCCGCACCGATCAGCAGACCCTTGAGGTCGGCGAGGCTAGTGGCGTCCGCGGCCGGTGAGCCCTCGGTCGTGATGACGACCTGCGTCGTCTCGTAGTAGGGCGAGCTGAAGTCGACGTTCTGTTTGCGCTCGTCGGTGATCGAGAACTGCTGCAGGTTGAAGTCGAAGTTCTTGGGTCCCGGTGCGATCGCCTCGTCGAAGGTCGTGCGCACCCACACCACGTCCTCCTTCGCGAAGCCGAGTTCGTCGGCGACCGCGTAGGCAATTGCGGCTTCAAAGCCCTCACCCGACTCGGGGGCATCGTCGATGACCCACGGATAGTAGGCCGGTTCGCCGGTTCCGATGGTCAGTTTGCCCTCGGTGACGTAGTCGCTCGCTGGGGCGGCCGGAGTGCAGGCCGCGAGGCTGAGAGCGACAGTGGCCGCGCCGAGCGCGAGGGCGACGCGGGTGAAACGGGCGGTGCGGTGCATGGCTGTTCTCCTGGGCTCTCTTAGGGGGACTTCCATCTTGGCGCAGGTCGGCCGTGCGCGCAGAACGGGGACGAAATGTTACCGGGCTACGCTGGTCGGCATGACCGCGACCCTTCCCGCCCGTTCTCGTTCGGCATCGGTCGTGCGAAGCATTGCCACCAGCATGGTGACAGTGTGGGCCGCCTTCGTGCTCTCCCATCTGTGGCTCGGGCTGATCAATCTCTATGCGCCCGGGCTGCCGCTCGGCGACGTGTCCATCGTGTACAAGTTCTGGATGGATCAGGCGCTGGTCGCCAACTTCTGGGTCGGCATCGACAGTGTGTGGGTGTACCCGATTGTCGCGCTGCTGCCGATGATCGCTGCCTACGCCTTCGGGCCTGACCAGTACGCGAGTACCTGGCTGTCAATGGTCATGATCCTGAACGCCGTGGCCTTCGGCTTTCTTACCGGATGGGGCCGGTCGCGTGAGCGCATCGCCGTCGCTTGGTGGTGGGTCGCGTTCCTCGTCCTGCTGGGACCGATCGCGCTAGGACGCATCGACTCAGTCACCGTACCGCTCGCGATGATCGGGGTGCTGCTCATCGCGCGGGCGCCCGCGGTCGCGACCGTCGTTCTCACGGTGGCAACCTGGATCAAGGTCTGGCCCGCCGCACTGATCGGTGCAGCCGTCATCACGCTGCGCGGCCGGCTGCGCATTGTTGCGGCGGCTCTGCTCAGCTCGGCGTTCATTCTGATCGTGGCCGTCAGCCTCGGCAGCGGCGGGAACGTCTTCAGCTTCATCACGCAGCAGACCGGTCGGGGGCTGCAGATCGAGGCGCCCGTCAGCACGTTCTGGTTGTGGCAGGCCGCAGCGGGGGTTCCCGGGTCGTTCGTGTACTACGACCAGCGGATACTGACGTTCCAGGTCAGTGGGGCCGGGGTGGAGGTCGCTTCCGCCGTGATGACACCGCTGCTTGTATTGGCGATGCTCGCGGTCGCCCTCTTGGGCGTACGTGCCACGCGGGCCGGAGTGGCGGCGGGGGATCTGCTGCCGCCGCTCACACTCGCGTTCGTGACCGCCCTCATCGCGGTCAACAAGGTCGGCTCCCCCCAGTTCGTGAGCTGGCTCGCGGTGCCCGTCGTGCTCGGTCTTGCGACCCAGGCTGCCGGATTCGGGCGCTCCTTCCGCACACCGGCGATCATGGCGCTCGTGATTGCCGCGCTCACCCAGCTGATCTACCCCTACCTCTACACCTCTCTGCTGCTCGTGCAGGTGCCGATCCTGATCGTGCTCGCCGGTCGCAACGCAATGATGTTTGTGCTGCTCGGCTGGGCTATATGGGCGGTGATCACCGCCCCGCGGACCGGCCCGCTCGATGTCGAGGAGGGCGACGAGGGCGACGACTGGCTCGGCGCCGTGTGGCCGCTCGATCGTGATCCGTCAGAGCTATCGACGTCCACAACCGCTCCATCCACAAGAGTTCCATCCACATCAGTTCTATCCACAACAACGAGGGAGTAGCACATGCTCGTCGCGTTCTCAGTTGCGCCCAGTGGCACTGACGACGGATCCGACTCGGTGCACGCGGCCGTGGCCGCCGCGGTCAGAGTCGTGAGGGAATCGGGTCTCCCCAACCGCACCGACTCGATGTTCACCACAATCGAGGGGGAGTGGGACGAGGTCTTCGCGGTGATCAAGCGCGCAACGGAGGAAGCGGGTCGCTACGGCACGCGAGTGTCGCTCGTGCTCAAGGCGGACATCCGCCCGGGTCACACAGGGGAGCTCACGGGCAAGGTTGAGCGCCTCGAGTCAGCGATCCGCGAAGCTGCGCTCGACTGACGCCGGTCGCCTAGCCCCGCGGTCAGAAGCTGCGCGGTAGGTCCGACTCGACCAGGATCCCGTCCTCGATCGCGCGCTTGCGCAGTGCGACCTTCGTGCCGACGTCGAATCCAGCCACGCGGTACTTCTCGCGGATCCGTTTGAGGTAGCTCTTGGCCGTCTCCTCGGAGATCGACAGCTGGAAGGCCACGGCTTTGACCGGCTCGCCGCCGCCATAGAGCGCCATCACCCGACGCTCCTGGGCGCTGAGCTTCGGAGCCCCGCCGATCTCGCCGGCGTTTAGGGCGAGGTCTAGCTCGGCCGACACGAACGGCTCCCCCTTCGACGCCGCTCGGATCGCCTCGACGATCATGCCGGCGTCCTCGCTCTTGACGATGTAGCCCAGAGCGCCGGCGGCGAGCGCCTCACGCACGACGTTCGGCTCGGAGTAGGTGCTCATGAGCACGACCTTCACGCCCATGTTCTTCAGCGTGTTGATCTTCAAGGAGACCGGGATGTTGTCCTTGAGATCGAGGTCGAGCAGGACCACATCGACCGGAAACGCGGGATGGATCAGGAGCTCAGGCCAGGTCGGCACCGCCGCGACCATGTCGATGTCGGATGCCGCATTGCGAATCCACTCGGTCAGTGCGCCGAGCAGCATCCTGTGGTCGTCGACGAGTGCGAGCCTGATGCGGGTGGTGTCGGTCACGGTTGTTCCCTTGGTTCGGTGTGCTGGCGCGGTGCTGTGGTCACTGGTCTGCGGGGTTGTCGACGAGGCACGAGATGTCGACGCGCAGGCTCGAGTTCTGGGTTGAGTCACTGTACTGCCCGACTCGTCCGATGGCCTCCCACGTGGCCGGGTCGACACGATTTCGTGCCACCCCGGTGGTCGTGATGATGATGGGCACGAGAATCTTGCGGCCCATAACACCGGGCTCTGTCGCCGGCGCGACGGGACCGATCTGTACCTGCACGGTTCGGTCCGATGTACGTTTGGCCGTGTCGCTGACCAGTAGCCACGCGGTGGAGAGCAGGCCATCCCGCTGCTGAGGATCGAGGAGGCCCGCAAGGCTCCCCTTGTCGGTGAGCGTGACGGCCTTGCCGAGCAGGTCCGACTCCGTGATGGCGTGGTAGAGCCAGGTCTCCCTGCGCCCCTCGATGAGGTGCAATCGCAATTCGGTGGCGAGGGATGCCGCTACCGAGGCGGTCTTCGGATCCAACGGCAGTTTCGTCTTTCCGGTCGCGACCGACTCAAGCAACTCCTCGGCGGCGAGGTCGAGTCGGGCGAGTTCCTCCGACGCCATCATGCCCACGGCGAACCGCGGTGCCGAGACGGTGCTCTGCACGAGCACGCGGTCGAGCTCTACCTGCACGAGTCTGCGGAAGCCGTTGATCACGACCACGCCAATGACCGCGGGCAGCACCGCGAAGGCGAGAGTGGTCACCTGCGGAGCGAACGCCGAGGGGTCGGGCGGGGTGTTGAGCACCATCGCGGTCGCGAGAGCGACACCCAGCACCGAGACGGCGATCAGGATGTCGCGGGTGCTTCGTAACGTGATGACCACCAGCAGCGCCATCCCAGCGGTCACCGCGGCGGTGGCGTTGCGCCCGATGTCGTGCAGGGGCCAAATCGCGTAGAGGTCGAGGGCGACCGCCGCGGCGAGACCCGCGAGGAAGAGGCCAAACCCCCAATCCGGGAGTTGGTCGCCGATCACGCGCGCGGTAATGAACGTCGCAACCAGGGTGACCACGAGAATCACCCACGCGAGAAGCGCGGGAATCGGGTCGGGGTAGGTGTCCCACAGACTCACGAACCACACGAACCCGTAGATCGAGCGCAGCGCCACGACGACAGCGGCACCGATGCCGATGAACCCGGTGCCGAGACTCGAGCGCCGCGGGGTCGCCGCGCGGATGACACGCCGGGTCGCATCCGCTTCACGGCGCTGCGACTTGGCACCCACGATCACGCCGAGCGTGTTCTCCTCGGGAAGGTTCGTCATCGAGGCACCTCCAGCACGACGGTCGTTCCCGACCCGGGCGCGGAGAACAGTCTCGCCCGACCGCCCACCTCCTTGAGTCGGCCCACCACAGACTCTTTGAAGCCCAGCCGAGCCGAGTCAACATCGTCGAGGGTGAAGCCCACACCGGAGTCAGTGATCATGGCCCGCACCATGGTCTCATCGTCAGTGATCGTGACGTGGGCCTCGGTAACGCCCGAGTGGCGCCGCACGTTCTCGAGGCACTCAGCGAGAGCGAGCAGGAACGCGTCGAGCACGTCGCTCGGCAACAGCACCTGGCCCGTGCCGTGCCAACTCACTTCGAGCCCCATGCGACCGAAGCGCTGCTTGACTGACTCGAGGGTCGTCCCGAGCACGGTGTCCTCGACGCCCTCGAGGTTGTACACGCCCGAAGATTGCGGGGTGGGCGTTGCCCCCAGGCGCAACTGGCGCAGGAGGCGGGCGTCGTCGGCCGCCTGCTGTCGAAGTGACTCGGGTGCGACACCGACCCCGGAGTGAGCGAGCAGGGTGAGGGTCGCGAGCACGGTGTCGTGCAGCAGGCGCGCACCCTGGCGCCGCTGCGCCTCGGTCTCGCTGGCCTGACGCTCGGCGCGGTGGGCGCGGCCGATGCTCGCGATACGACGCGCCGCCTGGGGCACACCGGCGGTGATCCAGAATCCGATGATGGTCGCCAGAGTCCAGCCGAGAACAATCAGCGGAACCGACCGCATCGGCGTGTGCACAGGTTCCAGCAACAGAGCGGTGAGCGATCCGACCACCAGAAAGGACCCGATCAGCAGCATCCGCCGCACGGTGTCAGTCGTGAGCACGATCGCGAATGAGGCAAGGGATGCCGCGGCCAACTGCATCGCGGCCGATACGCCGCCCGCTCCCGGGCCACCCGGCGTGAGCACCGCAATAACGATGATCGCGGCGGTTCCGGCGATCATCCCGGGACCGACCCACAGGAGGGAACGACTCGCGCCCAATCGGACCTGGCTGAGTCCGACGACGGCGTACAGCGGCAGTGCGATGAAGTACGCGAGAGCGCTCACCGACCCGGGAATGCTGAGGCACACGAGCGAGACAACAGTGAAGCTCAGGCCGTAGACGCGCGCGGTGCGCTGGAGCAGCCGGTCCCGCTCCTTGGCTATGAGATCCATGTGAAGTCATGGTGGCACACCGTGCCCCACAATGGGGGGTGGCTCACCGCGTCGAAGTGCACATTTTGTCGGGGTTCTCCAGCGCAGTTCGACGATTAGGGCAGGCCGCAATAGTCGCCGAAGAAGGCGTACAGTTCGGCGCGCACGTCATCGCTTACGGGAACGTAGAGCTGCCCCGACCGGCCGGTGCTGGTCTGCACCTCGAGCGGGAAGAACGTGCCGCGCTTGTCCTCAGCCACGGCGTGCGGATCGCACCGTGCTGGCACCAACCTCAGCGTTACGACCCCGGGGCCGGACTCGGCATCGACGACGAGATTCTCGGGATGCTCGTAGACGGCAACCCCGTTCTCGTCGACGAGCCCGAGCAGCACGGTGGCCTTGGACTCGACGATCGTCAGACTTCCCTCAGCACCCGTCGGGGTGGCGACGATATCGAGAAGCGCGGGTTCTTGGCCCCCGGGCGTCCATTGCACCGTGTCGGCCGCCGAGAGCGTCACGATGGTCGCAACGGCCGCGCCGAGGCAATCCTCCGCGTTCACCGCATCGATCGGGGCGGGGTCAGCGATCGGCAATCGGGCCGTTCCCGTCGACCCGTCGGAGAGCTCGAACTCCAGCACGACCTCATCGCGCGGCGGGGTGTCGCTGCAATCGGGTTCGCCGAGTTGAACTCGGAGGTCCCGGGCGGCACCCGACGGCACCCGCTGGGGGCGATCCCAGACCGCGGGTTCGGCAAAGCGGGTCGAGTCGAGGGTCGCGGAGACCACGGTGATCGCGGCCTCGGTGTCATTGCTGACCTTGATCTCGAGCTGGTGCGCCCCGCGGTCGAATCTGGACTGGAAGACAGTGACGCCGACCCTGTCGGGCAGTGTCGCGCTCGGCTGGGCGCAGCCGGAGAGGGCTAGCGCCGACAACAGCACGGCCGAGATACTCGGAAGCGTCCGCCTCATGTCAGGTCGCCAGCAATCGACTCAGCTGCTCGCCGACGAGAGCGTCTTCGATGAGAAACCCGTCGTGGCCGAACGGGGAGCTGATCACATAGGGCACCGAACCGTCGAGTGTTTCGGGGACAAGCGCTGCGAGAAGCTCCTGATCGGGCACTGGGAACAGTCGGTCTGAATCGATACCGAGTACGAGGGTGCTCGCGGTGATCCGTGCGAGCGCTTGAGCGATGCCGCCGCGCCCCCGCCCGACGTCGTGTGAACTCATGGCCTCGACGAGGGTGAGGTAGCTGTTGGCGTCGAAGCGGCGGGTGAACTTATTGCCGTGATAGTCGAGGTAGCTCTCGACCGCGTAGCGTCCGCCGCCCCCGAGCGGACTCATGCCGCTCTGCCAACTGCGAGCGAAGCGATCGTTGAGTTCGGTGGGGGAGCGGTAGTTCAGAAGCGCCATGCGGCGAGCCAACGCGAGCCCCTGATGGGGACCGTCACCGTCGGCAGCGTCGTAGT
>JBJXDR010000098.1:0-23157 GCA_046155245.1 Rhodoglobus sp.
GCGACACCGTGACCCCTCGCGACTCGATGTCGGTGCGCCACGGGGCGCGCCCTGTCACCACGAGTGGCAGCGACTCGTCGACCGTGAGGCGACCGTGCAGCAAGCTCGTGGTCACCTCGGCGAGTGACTCCCCCTCGAGCTCGCCCGCGAAGCCCATGCGGTTGAACGCCGATAACGCGTTGGGGCTCGCGAATGTCACACTGCCGTCTACGTCGAGCCTGATCAGACCGTCGGATGCCCGTGGTGCCCCACGACGTGGACCACTCGGCGCAGCCAGATCGGGAAAGTCCCCGGAGGCGATCATCGCGAACAGGTCGTTCGCGCACCCGTTGAAGGTGAGCTCCTGCCGACTCGGGGTCCGTGCCTCGCTGAGGTTGGTGTGGCGCGTGATCACCGCGATCGGGGTCGCGGTGGTCGCGCTACCGCCCGGGCTCAGCCGGCGCAGCACCGGCACGGCGCGCACTCGGGTGGGTGTTTCCTCGTACCAGTCGGGTGTCGCGGTGTCGACGATGCGGGATGTCTCGAACGCCTCGGTGACCTGCGCCTTCCACTCGGGCTTGATGGCCTGACCGACGAAGTCGCGATAGAACAACGTCGCCGAGCTCGACGGGCGCGCGTGCGACACGGCGACGAAGCTGCCCTCCGCGCTCGGAACCCACAGCACGATGTCGGCGAATGCGAGGTCGGCGAGCAGTTGCCAGTCGCCGACGAGAAGGTGCAGCCACTCGATGTCTGCGTCGCTCGAACGGCCCTGGGCCTGAACGAGCTCACTGAGGGTCGACACGCGTTCAAGGCTAGCGCGCTACCGGCGGCGGCGGCCGCGCGTGGCCTCGGCGCCCGGCGCCGGTGTCTCGTGAGCAGTGCCGGGCGCGAGTCGCAGGCTCACCAGGTCCGCAATCGCCCGGCGCGCCCCCGACCTCGGCGACACATCGAGCAGGGTGCGACCGCTCAGTACGGCCCCATCGACCGCGTTCTGGTCGTGCGGCACGAGCACTGGATCGTCGATGCCCCCGAACCGCGCGAGTGTCTGGCGCACCTGCGCTGCCGGCCCGAGCCCGATCGCGGATGCCCGCACCCGGTTCATCACAACCTCGACCCGCGGGGTGCCGCTCGCCTCCAGCAGCTCGACGTGAGCGCGGAGGAAGCGGGACATCCCCACGGGGTCGGCCGAACCCACAGCGACCACTCGGTCAGCCTCGCGCAGGGCCGCGACGGTCGCGGCATTGCGTCGCGGCGCGAACAGGTCGCTCGAGATCTCCTCGTCGTTCTCGAGGCTCGACGCGGTGTCGAGCACCGTGTAGTCGACCCACTCACGGCACCGCGCGATGACCCCGGAGACCCGCTCGGCCGACAACTCCGGCCAGCGCCGAGGTGCGCCGATGCCGGTCAGCACGCGAAAGCTCGAGGCGCCCTGGTAGGTCTCGCTCACCCGGTCCAACTCCTCGGAGGTGAGAGTCTCGCTCCCGGCAAGGCGACAGGCCGCGGCAAACCCGGGAGCCTCATCCAGCAGCCCGAGGGTGGGCGCGACCGAGGCGCCGTGAGTGTCCACGTCGGCGAGCACCACCCGGTGGCCGAGAGCCGCCAATTCACTCGCAATGCCGATCGCGAGAGTCGTGCGACCGGGGGCGCCCGACGGCCCCCAGACGGAGATGACCTGACCCCGGGGTGCCGGTGACGAGGTAGCCGGCGACGAGCTGACGGGAGCCGGCCCGCGCGCGCCGCCGAGCATGAGTTCGATCGTGGGCCAGTCGGCCGTGGCATCCGTCGTCTCATACAGCCCTACGGATGCCGCGTGCCGCCGCTCAACCTCGCCGCCGACGAGCGCGACGATCCGCACGCCCACGTCATCGCACGCCGCGAGCACCCGGGAGGTGAGGTACTGCGGGCTCGCGGACACCACGGCCGCCGTTGGACGCAGTGCGCGCACCACGACCTCGAGCTCCTGCGCGCTCGCGCCGCTGGCCACGACCTCATGGCCGTGTCGGGTCGCGACATTGCGCAGGCGGGCGTCCTGATCGGCGGGCAGCCCGAAGATCAGCGCGACCATCGTCAACCCCCCAGCGGGATCGACGCGGGCACGATAGACAACGCCGCGTCGTTCGCGACCGCCGCGAGCACGGCCGCGATACGGGTGCGCGGCACGAGCACCTCGATTCCGGTGACTCCCCCGCCGGTCACAATCGTGCGTGTCTCGACCAGGCGCACGACCACGGCACCGGCCACGACAACGGAAGGCTCCCCGAATCCGCCGTCGTTGGCCTCCGCGGCCCACACGTCAACAGTCGTGCCCGGCGCCACGGATGCCGCGAGCCCACCCTCCACGCTGAGCACAAGCGGTGCGAGCCGCACGCCGTCCGCCTCCCCCACGGCGTCGACCGGGATCAGCTCGCCCGCCCCTACTGGCCGGGTGACGACCACGCCTTCCGCCGGCACGTCGTCGGCCGTGAGGTAGCGGTCGGCTAGCGCGTCGAGCCGTACGGCATGAGCTTCGAGCTGTGCGGCGGTGACGCGATCGCCCGGAGCCAACGGCTCGACCGCCGCGAGCACCTCGATGCTGTCGTCGGCAGCCGCGACGATACCCAGCACCCCCGCGACAGACACCGCGACGAGCGCGACACCGATGAGCAATCGAGGGTCAAGCAGGAACGCTCGCGCAGGAGTGCGTGACATGGGTGGCCTCTCGCTGTTCGGTTCGTGGTCGGTCAGCCCATGCTCCCGATCGAGCGCGACCGCTGGCGCGAGTTATCCACACGCCCGTTCGGCCGCTGCCCGCGCGCGCATAATCGAGGCATGAACGACGCCCCGTCCGCAGGCCTCGGTCGGTTCCTCACGCTGGCCGACACGGCCGATCTGCTCAACGTGCCCCTCGCGCAGGTGCGCGAGCTCGTGCTGTCGGGCGAGCTTCCGGCGATCCGGGTAGGCGCACGCGGCCAGTGGCGCGTCGAGCGCACCGTACTGGAAGGCTACATCGACGCCCTCTACGAGCAGGCTCGCCGCCTCAGCCTGTGGAACCAGGCCGAGTTCGACCAGCTCCCGGAGTACACCTTCGGCGAGCGGCAGGCACCCGCGCAGTAGCCACCCTCAATACGCGACCAACGCGATTCGCTCGAGGGGCACGATCCGCACCTCCCGCACCGCAGAACTGCGCCGCACACTTCCCGCTTCGTGCAGCGCGAGGTCGAGGTGATCCCGGCCCACCCTGTCGATCGTTCCGCTGAGGGTCGAGGCATCGACCACGAGAGCAAGAGCCCACCGGCGCCGACACAGGTCACGGAGCACGAACGGCAGCCCCAACCGCATCGACAGGGATGCCTCGGCGCGGGCATCCCGCGTCTGCACGAGGCTCGACTCCACGTGCTCGGGCGCAAGACTCACGCTCGCGACGCACGCCAGCGGCACGATGCACCGGGTCGCGCGCACCGTGCCATCCACGACCACTGCCGAAAGCCAGTCCCGGCCGAACGCGTCGCACTGGAGCACAAGGCGATCCCCGGTCGTGAGGGTCACGCTGATCGGATGCCCTGCCTCGTGCAGCGCGACGAGGCGGTCACGCACAGACAGCCGCCCGAGCCTGAGGCGCTCCTCCTCCGCGCCGAGATCCTGCTCCTCGGCAGTGAGCTCGCGTTCGAGCTGCCCCTCGAGGTCGTCGAAGAGGTGGTCCCAGCGCATGCGGCGACCCTAGACCGCGAGGAGACGGCTGGGGGACGGGTTATCCACACCTTGCACGGTCGTGATGGACAGGGCACCGCCGACCTGCTTAGGTGGTCTCACCCGCCGCAGGGTTGACCGGAACTTCTGGCAATTCTGTGAGGTGGGTTTGGTGAGTTCAGCACTTCCGTCCAAGGTGATCCGTCCGCGGTTCGAGCCTGACGAATTCTTCGGCCAGCAACCCACGTCGACGTCGTCATTGCCCAATCCGGCACCCCTCGTCGAGAATCTCACCCGCTGCGTAGTCGAGATCCTCGCTGGCGCGCGTGACCTGGAACAGATCTCCCGCTGGGTCACCGACGACGTCTACCGACATCTCCTGAAGCGCGTCGTGCTCTCCGCCCGCGCTCGCCAGGCCAAGGGGCAACCCGTGACCCGGCCCACGTTCGCGATCGGGTCGACCACGCTCTGCGAGCCCGCGGATGGCGTCGTCGAGGCCGTCGTGATCGTGCGCGGGCGAGCCCGTACGCGGGCGGTTGCGATCCGTCTCGAGGGAATGGACCACCGGTGGCGGGCCAGCGCCATCAACGTGCTGTGACGTGACCGCGGCCGACCACGCGGGCGCGTCACCCCTGTTCACGTTCGACCACAAGCTGGCTGACCAAACGTCGGCCCTGCTGGTCGGCTAGCCTCGGCTAGTCCCCGCGACGCTCCTGTGCCCGACGCTCCGCGCGATTCTGGGGCGGCGGGGCAGCACCCTCAGTGTGCTGCCCGAACGCTCCACGAGCGGCGGGTTGCTGGGGCTGCTGACCGGGCGCGACCGGGCGCTGCTGGGCGGCAGCCTGCTGCGCACGGGCGGTTGCGGCACGCTCCACCTGCCCGCGTTCGTTGCGCACCTCGAGCTCACCCGACGCATCCTCGCTCGGAGCCGTGTAGGTGAGCTGATTGACGGGCGCCGCGGGTGCCTGAAGACCCCGGGCCTGCACGGTGGGTCCGCTCGTTCCGCCGGTGACCTCGACCTCGAGGTTGAATAGGAAGCCGACGGCCTCTTCACGGATCGACGCCATCATCGACTGGTACAGCGCAAAACCCTCGCGCTGGTACTCAACCAACGGATCGCGCTGCGCCATGGCGCGCAGCCCGATGCCGTCCTTGAGATAGTCCATCTCGTAGAGGTGGTCGCGCCAGCGGCGGTCGATCACGCTGAGCACAACCCGGCGCTCGAGCTCGCGCATGGCGGGTTCGCCGAGCGACTGCTCGCGGCGCCGGTAGGCCAGCCGGGCATCCGACAGAATTTCCTTGGTGAGGAACGCCGTCGTGACGCGCCCCCGGGTTCCGGCCTCGCTGAGCACCTCGTCGACCGTGATCGAGATCGGGTAGAGGGTCTTGAGCTCGGTCCAGAGGGCGTCGAAGTCCCAGTCGTCGGAGTGACCCTCGCCGGTGTGCACGTCGATGACCTCGGTGATTACGTCTTCGAGGAACTTCGCCACCCGGTCTTGCAGATCGTCGCCCTCGAGGATGTGACGGCGATCAGTGTAGATCGCCTCGCGCTGGCGGTTGAGAACGTCGTCGTACTTGAGCACGTTCTTGCGGATCTCCGCGTTGCGCGCCTCGACCTGCGACTGCGCGCTTCGGATGGCACGGCTCACGACCTTGGACTCGATGGCCAGATCCTCCGGCATCGCGCTGCGGCCCATGAGCGCCTCCGCGGCTCCGGAGTTGAATAGGCGCATGAGATCATCCTCAAGCGACAGGTAGAAGCGGCTCTCGCCCGGGTCGCCCTGGCGGCCGGAACGACCGCGCAACTGATTGTCAATGCGCCGCGACTCGTGACGCTCGGTTCCGAGCACGTAGAGCCCACCGACCTCGACGACCTTCGCCGCCTCGGTCTCGACCTCGCCCTTGACAGCCTCGTATACCGCGTCCCACGCGGCCTCGTAGTCGTCGGGGGTCTCGACGGGGCTGAGCCCCTTCGAGTTCATCTGGGCGACCGCGAGAAATTCGGCGTTGCCGCCGAGCATAACGTCGGTGCCGCGGCCGGCCATGTTGGTTGCCACGGTCACCGCGCCGAGGCGACCGGCCTGGGCGACAATCGCCGCCTCACGCGCGTGATTCTTGGCGTTGAGCACCTCGTGGCGCACGCCCTTCTTGGCGAGCATCTTGGACAGGTCCTCGCTCTTCTCGACGCTCGTCGTGCCGACAAGTACGGGCTGACCCTTCGCGTGGCGCTCCACGATGTCTTCGACGACCTGCTCGAACTTGCCCTGCTCGCTCTTGTAGACGAGGTCGGACTGGTCTTTGCGCAGCATCGGCTTGTTGGTGGGGATCGGAACCACACCGAGCTTGTAGGTGCCCATGAACTCGGCTGCCTCGGTCTCGGCGGTACCGGTCATCCCCGACAGCTTGGAGTAGAGGCGGAAGTAGTTTTGAAGCGTCACCGTCGCGAGGGTCTGGTTCTCGGCCTTGACCGCGACGCCCTCCTTGGCCTCGATGGCCTGGTGGATTCCCTCGTTGTAGCGGCGACCGGCCAGGATGCGACCGGTGTGCTCGTCGACGATGAGCACCTCGCCGTTCATGACGACGTAGTCCTTGTCCTTCTTGAACAGGGCCTTCGCCTTGATCGAGTTGTTGAGGAAGGAGATGAGCGGAGTGTTCGCCGACTCGTACAGGTTGTCGATGCCGAGGTAATCCTCGACCTTTTCGATGCCCGGCTCGAGCACACCCACGGTGCGCTTCTTCTCGTCGACCTCGTAGTCGACCTCGGGGATGAGCTTGTTGGCGACGCCAGCAAACTCGGTGAACCACCGGTTGGCTTCACCCGACGCGGGGCCCGAGATGATGAGTGGGGTGCGTGCCTCGTCGATGAGGATCGAGTCGACCTCGTCCACGATCGCGTAGTGGTGGCCGCGCTGCACCATGTCCTGCGCCTGCCACGCCATGTTGTCGCGCAGGTAGTCGAAACCGAACTCGTTGTTCGTGCCATACGTGATGTCGGCCGCATACTGTTCGCGACGCTCGGCGGGGCTCTGACCCGAGAGGATGCATCCGGTGGTCATACCGAGGGCGCGGAAGATGCGCCCCATGAGCTCGGACTGGTAGCTGGCCAGGTAGTCGTTGACCGTGATGACGTGCACGCCGCGCGAAGCGATCGCGTTGAGGTAGGCGGCGAGGGTTGCGACCAGGGTCTTGCCCTCGCCGGTCTTCATCTCCGCGATGTTGCCGAGGTGAAGTGCCGCGCCGCCCATGAGCTGCACGTCGAAGTGACGCATGCCGAGGGTGCGCACGGCAGCCTCGCGCACTGCCGCGAAGGCCTCGGGGAGCAGGTCATCCAGCGATTCGCCTTTCGAGTACCGCCCACGCAGTTCGACCGTCTCGTGCTTGAGATCCTCATCGCTGAGGGTCTTGAAGTCCTCTTCGAGGTGATTGACAGCATCCGCGTAAGTCTTGAGGCGTCGCAGAATGCGACCCTCACCCATGCGAAGCGCGCGCTCGAGAACGTTGGCCACCGATTACTCCTTAACTCCGTACCTCTACCGACAAAGCACTGCTTTGTCGGCGCTGGCGTCGCGGCGACGCAATGCGTCGCTCAAAGCTCCAGCGCGTAATCGTAGCAACTGAGGGCTGAGAAGAACCCTCCGAGCCCTTACGCGCGGCGCGAACGCTTGGGTGCAGCGACCTGTTCTTCCTCGAGGCCAATCACCCCGTAGTCCCAGCCCTTGCGGCGGTAGACCACGCTCGGGCGATCGCTTTCGGCGTCGATGAACAGAAAAAAGTCGTGCCCGACGAGTTCCATATGGTCGACGGCGTCGCTCACGGTCATGCGCGTGGTCGGGAAGACCTTCTCGCGGATGACGACTGGCGAGTACTCTTCGTCGGCGACGGGGGCTGCCTGCACCGGGATCTCGCCCGTCATAACGTGCTCGAGAACGTCGGGTGACACCGGCGTGATGTCGACGACCCGGAAGCCGTCGGCCGACGCCTCGTGCAATGAGACGGGGCGGTGCTTGCCACGGTGTACCTTCCTACGA
Source organism: Rhodoglobus sp. (assembly GCA_046155245.1). Classification (GTDB taxonomy): domain Bacteria; phylum Actinomycetota; class Actinomycetes; order Actinomycetales; family Microbacteriaceae; genus Rhodoglobus. The sequence goes on from JBJXDR010000098.1 coordinate 7,677, forward strand.
TCCTTCGACTGACGAATGCGCTCGACGAGCTTGGCCATCGCCAGGTCGAAGGCCACGTACTTATCGGACCCGGATGACTCGGCCCGCACCAACGGTCCGGGCCCGATGAGCGTCAGTTCGACCCGGTCATCACCACTCGAGCCGCGCGTCTCGTGATGGCGGGCGACCTTCACCTCGAACGCGATCGCTTTGTCGGCGAGGTGATCGATCTTGCCGGCCTTCTCGGTCGCATACTCCCGAAAACGGTCCGTAACCCCCACGTTCCGTCCGGTGATGGTGATGTCCATGACGCCCTCCAGCCTGCTACGAGCGCGGCCGCCGGGTCTGTCAGGCGGTCTTATGCGCCTCCTTGTCGTTACCGTACTCCAGCGATAACCCAATGTCACGAAACGGCAACAACCTCGGAGTAAACGCCAATGTTGCGGCCCCGAGCACCTCGCCGTCTGCCTCGCGAACGACCCGCGCAGCCTCCAGGAGTGTCGCTCCCGAGGTCACGACGTCGTCAAGAATGATGAACGTGCGCCCCTCGAGGCTGCGCCGTGCGCGGAAGGCCCCGACCCGGTTGGCGGCGCGCTGCTCACGATCGAGAGTCTTCTGCGCACCGGTCGAGCGGGCCTGCGTGAGCTCCCGCGAGACGGTCAGGTGGGCGCGGGAGGCGAGCAGGCGCACCGGGTCGTAGCCTCTGCGGCGGTAGGCGGCGCGAGTTGAGGGCACTAGCAGGAGCTCGGCGGCGGGGGCCGCGATACGGGCCGCCGCGACCGCGGCGGCGAGGGGACGCGCGAGTGCGGCTGCGGCATCCGTGCGGCCCTGCTCCTTGAACGCGAGGATGACGCGGCGCACGCGCCCCTCGTAGCGGACGCCGCTGTGCACCCTCAACCCGCCCGCGCTCGGCCCATGCCCCTGCCCCAGCCCCTGCCCCTGCCCCAGCGCTCCGCCCACCGAGCGCACGGTCACGTCGGGCAGCAGCGCAACCCGACACTCGTCGCACAGGGCGCGGTCGTCGGCGCTGCACCCGGCGCACTCCACGGGAAACAGCACGGCCCATGCGTCGCGCATCGAGTCAGCGAAGGTGCGGCGCAGACTCATCTGTCCACGATCTCCCGACGGCGGCCGAAGCGGCCCACCACCGACGAATCTGTGGACTACTGCTTGGTGGCGAGCAGCCGCGCGGAAAGGCCGGTGCTGACCCAGCTACTGCCCTGCGGCCTCAGCACGTCTCCCGTGGATCGCAGCGTACGCAGGCCGTCGGCACCGCCGTTGCCGCCGACGATGGCCGTGGCATCCGGAACCTGGCCGAGGGGCTCACTCGGCCCGCCGATGCCATAGAGCGTGATCGGTGCGATCTCGCTCCCGCGCGAGACCGTGGCGACCGTGCGGCTGTCGACCCACGTCGCGTCGATCGGCTCGGTTGCCGCCACGGGCAGGAACTCGAGAGGGCCCAGGGCCGTCGGAAGGTTCTTCTGGTCGCGGATGATCCCCGCCACCGCGAGCCGCGGTCCCAGCGACGTCGAGAGGTAGAGCAGCAGCCGGGCACCGTCGCGCGAAACGTCGATCGAGACGACCGTGGCATCCGCTGGTGGGCCCGACGCGAGCGGATACTCCGTGCCGTCGACCTCGAAGATGCTCAGTGTCGCGGCGCTGGCAGCCTGCGCCGACCACACGAATCGGAACGGATCGATCGACGGGGCAACCAACCCGGGGCGGTCGTCGAACGGCTGTCCGCGCTCGCTGCCCTTCTGCACCGCGTACACGCCGCCGGGCGCAAGCATCGCCACGTACTGCTGCTCGTTGGACAGGGTTGCGGCGGTCGCGCCGGCCGCGATGACGACCGCACTGAGTCCCTCGATCGGCGACACCCCGTCGCCGGTGTCGAAGCCGAAATCGGTGTCAGTGGCGACGAGCGCGGCGCCCTCGACCGTCGGGTCCTTGGTGGCCTGCACACCCGACGCGGGGGCGGTGATCTCGATGCCGCCCACCGTCATGACCACGTTGGCAACGTCGAGGGTCGCGGAAAGCTGTTGGCGCATGCGATCACGGTCGACCGCGCTTGCCGTGAGGGCCTCTGTGCTGAGTTCGACTGTCGCCACGCCCGAGTCGATCGAGGCGGTGTCCAGTGCGGTCGAGATCGGGAAGGCGCTGAGCACGACCCCCTGCTGAAGCCACAGCGCGGGCCCGTCGAGCAACTCCCGCACTATGCGTACAGGCAGCGTCGCTCTTGACGGGAACCACCGCACGTCGGGCACGAGATAGGTGTAGCTGGGGTCGAAGAAGTACAGGGCGCTTTCGGTGAAGACCACGTTGAAACTCGACTGGGAGAGCACGATGCCATCCGGCGCGGCGCTGATGCGCCACTCGCCCTTCTCCTGAGCAAACGTGAATGACAACACCTGCGATGCCGCGCCCGGCTCGAAATAGCGTCCGTCGGCATCCACGTAGGCCCTGGTCGAGATTCCGTAATCGAGGGTGTCGGGTGCGGCGCCGATCGTGACCGAGGGGATGCCCGTGCGAATCGTCACGCTTGCGTCGGGGTCCCAGGTTGCCGAGAGGTCTGCTGTGAGAAACTCCCGCGCGATCTCATAGCCGTTCTGCGGACCACGCACGGCCAGCATGAAGTCGGCGAGGATTTCCTCAGGGTTTGACCCCGCGCGGGGGCCCGACGGATCGATGACGAAATCGGGGTCGAGCTGCTCGTCGATTACTGGCCCGGTCTCGACTCCTCCCGTCGTCGGGATTCCCACGCAGCCGGTGAGCGCGACGGCAATCACAAAGCCGACGACGATGGCCCTACGCATCGGGTGCCCCTAGACCCGGCGCTTCATCCGATGGCGGCAACTCGAGGGGAGAGGACTTCAGCACCGCTCCGCGCACTCGTGGCAGCGTGAGCCGGAAACACGAACCCTCCCCGGGCGCCGACCACACTTCGAGCCAGCCGCCGTGCAGCGCGGCATCCTCGAGCGAGATCGCGAGGCCCAGTCCGGTGCCGCCCGTGGTGCGCTGGCGCGACGGGTCGGCTCGCCAGAACCGGTCGAAGACGCGGTCCATCGCGGCAGCGGTCATCCCGACACCGTAGTCGCGCACGGCAATCGCGACGGCGTCCTTATCGCTGTCGACCCAGATCACGATCGGCTTGCCCTCCCCGTGGTCGATGGCGTTGCCAAGCAGGTTGGAGAGAATGCGTCGGATGCGTCGGGCATCCACTTCAGCCTCGAAATAGCCGCCCGGGGCGACGACCCGCAGGTCGGACCCCTTCGAGTCGGCGAGGGATGACACGGTGTTGACCGCATCCTCGACGAGGCGCACGAGGTTCGTCGGCTCGGTGTCCATGTCGACCGCCCCGGCATCGTAGCGGCTCATCTCGAGCAGGTCGGCGAGCAGCAGTTCGAAGCGCTCGACCTGCGTATGGAGCAGCTCGGCGGTACGCGCCGTAGCGGCCGGGAAGCTCTCGCGCTGGTCGTAGAGCACGTCGCCCGCGAGGCGGATCGTGGTCAAAGGGGTGCGCAACTCGTGCGAGACATCCGAGACGAAACGCTGCTGAACCTGGCTGAGCGCGGCCAGCCGGGTGATCTGATTCTGCAGGCTCGCGGCCATGCCGTTGAACGATCGAGCGAGGGTCGCGATCACGTCATCGCCCTTGACGGGGATGCGCACCTCGAGCTGGCCGGCCGCGAGCTTCTCGCTTGTCTCGGCAGCCAACTGCACAGGTCCAACGACGAGCCGTACGACGATGTAGGTGACCGCACCGATGAGCAACACGAGCGCGAATCCGCCGAACACGAGGGTCTGCTGCACGAATCCGAGCGTCTGGGCGACGTCGGCGATGTTGTACACGAGATACAGCTCGTACTTCGCACCGAGAATCTCGAGAGTTGAGCCGACCACCAGACCCGGCTGCTCCGAGCCATCGATCATTATCGGCACCGACTGGGAGTGGGTGCGCAGTTCGCTTGAACCCTGCACAGCAGCCCGCAACTCGGGGCTGATGAGGGCGTCGGTGTCCAAGCCCGGGGAGCGGATGTCGGCAGGGCTGCGCGGCCCATCCTGTCCGGGGGCGCGGAGGATAGCGAACTGGGTGCCGCCTGACGTTGAGGCCGTACGCGCGACGGTTTGCGCGGCATCCTGCATCGTCACTTCGATGTCTTCGGATGACACCTGCTCGGCCGCCTCGCTGAAAATCCGCTGTCCCGCGAGGGTCGCCTTCTCGGAGGTCGCGGTCAGGTCGACCCGCCGCGAATCGAACAGGTTCGTGCCGACACTCCACGACATGTACCCGCCGATGATGAACACGGCGAGCGCCGAGAGCACCACGGTGATCGCGACGGTGCGCACCTGCAGCGACGAGCGCCAGAGACGGCCCAGCCTCGCTAGCCAGGCGCGCCAGTCAAGATCGGGCATGGGAGCTAGGGGGTGCTGCCCGCGCGGTAGCCGACGCCCCGCACGGTCATAACGATGCTCGGGTTGTCCGGGTCCTCCTCGACCTTCGCGCGCAGTCGCTGCACGTGCACGTTGACGAGTCGCGTGTCGGCTTTGTAGTGGTAGCCCCAGACCTGCTCGAGCAGCATCTCTCGCGTGAATACCTGCTGCGGCTTGAGGGCGAGCGCGAGGAGCAACTCGAACTCCAGCGGCGTGAGGTTGATCTTGGTATCGCCGCGCTTGACCTCGTGGCCCGCGACATCCACCGTCAGGTCACCGACCGTGAGCGTGCCGGTCGTGGTCTCGGGGGTGGGCCGCAGCCGAGTGCGGATGCGCGCTACCAGTTCCTTGGGATTGAACGGCTTGACGACATAGTCGTCCGCCCCACTCTCGAGTCCCTTAACGACGTCGGCGGTGTCGCTCTTGGCGGTGAGCATGATGATGGGCACGCCGGATTCTTCGCGGATGCGCGCACACACGTCGATTCCGCTCAGGCCGGGCAGCATGAGGTCCAGTAGCACGAGGTCGGGGTTTGCGACACGGAACGCGTCGACGGCCGAGCCGCCGTCCTCGCAGAAGTGCGGCTCGAAGCCTTCGGTGCGAAGGACGATCCCGATCATCTCCGCGAGCGCGGTGTCATCGTCGACTACAAGAATTCGCGCGTTCACTGGCCCTCGCAACTTCCTCGATCCCGCGGTTCTCCACACTGTGTGTCGTGCTGCGGGAGCTTTCGCACAAGAGTAGTCGAGTGTGAAAGCATGATTGCGATCGTTCCTCATGAGAGTGCGCCAGAGAGGCCTGATGTGACCGACAGTTCCCCGTGGCAGCCCCCGGCCGGGATGGGCGGTGCAGCCGCATCCGGCACTGCCCCATTCGCTCCTCCCTCGGGGGTCCCGGTGCCCCCGGCTGGGCCACAGGCCGGCTGGACGCCGCCGCCCAAGCCCGGACTGATCCCCCTGCGCCCGCTCACGCTGGGTACGTTGCTCGGCGCGTCGTTCCAGGTGTTGCGACGTAATCCTCGGCCGATGTTCGGGTTCGCGTTGCTCGTGACCGGGGTCGTGTTCTTTGCGTCGTTCCTGCTCGTCGGGCTTGTCGCTTTCTTCGCCTTCTCCCGCGCGGCCAGTGCGACGGGCGAGGACGCGGCCACCGTGACGGCCGGATCATTCGCGCTCGTGGTTCTCGCCGGCCTGATCAGCGTGGCCCTCTCGCTTGTCGCCTCGGCGATTCTGCAGGGCATTGTGTCCCTCGAGGTGGCCCGCGGAACCGTGGGCGAGAAGCTGCGCCTCGGCGGACTCTGGCGCGCCGCACGCGGCCGCATCGGAGCGCTCATCGGGTGGACGCTGCTGATCACCGCAGCGGTACTCGTCGTCGTGGTCGTGCTGGCCGTCGTGATCGGCCTCATTGCCACGTTCGGCGGAGTGGCCGGCACGGTAGTCGCGGTGCTCCTCGGCATCGCGGCCTTCTTTGGGGCCCTCGTGCTCGGTGCGTGGCTGGCGACGAAGCTCTCCCTCGTTCCGAGCGCGATCATGATCGAACGTCTGCCCCTGCGCGCGGCGCTGTCGCGGTCGTGGTCGCTCACGATCGGGTTCTTCTGGAAGACGCTCGGCGTGCAGTTGCTCGTCGCCGTGATCGTCTCATTCGTCACCAACATTGTGGCGACGCCACTTCAGCTGGTCATCGGCTTTGGCAGCTCACTCATCAACCCCAACGACGAGCAGAACGCGGCGATCGTCGGGGTAGTGATCGCGTACATCCTGACAGTGATACTCACTGTGGTCGTCGGGGCGATCGGGTCGGTCATGCAGTCGGCGACGGCTGCCTTGATCTACATCGATTTACGGATGCGCCGCGAGGGCCTCGATCTCGAGCTGCAGCACTTCGTCGAAGCGCGACAGGCGGGCGACACGAGTGTGAGCGACCCGTACGCGCTGGCCGCTCGGTCGGTGCCGGGTGCCGCCGCCGCTGCTGCGGCCCCGACTGCTGATGCGGCGCCGACGACGCCTCCGCCACCACCGGCCGTCCCCGCCCCGTGATCCTGCCTTGGGCGGTCGCGCTCCCCTGGGACGTTCCCGTCGATCCCGAACCTCCCGAGGCCACGCAGTGGCTCATCGACGAGTTGGCCAAACCGGAGTATCAGGCCGCCAAGCCCACGCTCTTCGACCAGATCGCCAAGGCGATCTCCGACTGGTTCTCCTCCCTCCAGATCGGCACCGTCGAGGGCCCGCCGGCCTTCGGGCTGGGCGTCATCCTCGTGCTCGTCGCAGCGGGCCTCATCGTCGCGTTCCTCATCTTCGGGGTGCCGCGGCTCAATCGCCGCAGCCGGGTCGCCGGGGTGTTGTTCGGCGAGAACGACACGCGCAGCGCCGCCGATATGCGACGGGATGCGGCGGCCGCGGCATCCCGAGGCGACTACGCGACCGCGACCGCTGAGCTGTTCCGCGCGCTCGCCCGCGGGCTGGCCGAGCGCACCCTGGTCACCGTGACACCGGGCACCACCGCCCGTGGGTTCGCCGGGCGGGCTGGGGCAGCCTTCCCGCAGTTCGTTGAGCGGTTGGTCTTGGCGGCCGAGGCCTTCGACGGCGTGCGTTACCTCGGCCAGCCGGGAAGCGCCGAGGGGTATGAGTCGCTCGTAGCGCTCGAGTCCGACCTGCGGGCTGTGCGGCCCGTGCAGGAAGCGGTGCCAGCGTGAGCGGGGCTGGTGTAACCGATACGCAGATGCTGCCCCCGCAGGCGACCCCCGGCGTGACCGATACGCAGATGCTGCCCCCGCAGGCGACCGCCAATGTCACCGACCAACAGGTGCTCACCCCCCGAGTGCGCACCGTCGTGCGGCGGTGGCTCTTCTGGGGCGGCGCGGCCGTGGTCGCGCTCGTGATCGGCGTGGTCGCTTTCGCCTTCGCGGGGAACGCCGCCGCGGGCGGGTACCTCGACCCTGATAACGCGGCGCCCCTCGGCTCGAAGGCGGTCGCCGAGGTGCTGCGGCAGCAGGGAGTGAACGTCATCGTCACGACCACACTCGTCGAGACTCAGGACGCGGTCGACAAGCCCGAGGCCACAACGCTGTTCGTCTATGACACCGACCAACTGCTTGAGGCCTCGCAGTGGCGGACCATCGCAGGGCTCACCGACCGCGTGATCATCGCCGACGCCGGGTTCGTCACCCTCCGCGTCGTCGCCCCCGCCGTGGCGCAGGCCGGCGTCGTCGACGGCACACTCAGCGCCGACTGCGACCTCCCGGTTGTCGAGCGAGCCGCATCGGTGACCGGGTCGGGGTCTGGGTTCCGAGTCGTGGATGACGCGGCTCCCGCGACAGCGTGCCTCGGCAGCGGCGACGGGGTGTACTCCCTCGTCGAAGTCCCCCGCGCGTCGGGCACCGTGACGGTGCTGGGAGCGACCGACGCGATCACCAACGAGCAAGTCATCGACAACGGCAACGCCGCGTTCGCCCTGGGCCTGCTCGGCGAGAACGACACCCTGGTCTGGTACCTGCCGAGCTTCGCCGACCTCGAGTCGACCGCACCCGCGACTCTCGGCGATCTCACGCCCCTGTGGGTCACGCCCGCGCTGAGTTTGCTCGTCGTCGCGGTCATCGCGGCTGCGATCTGGCGGGGGCGTCGGCTCGGACCCCTCGTGATCGAGAACCTCCCGGTGACCGTGCGCGCGAGCGAGACGATGCAGGGTCGAGCTCGACTCTACGAGCGATCCAACGCGCGGCTGCGCGCGCTCGACGCCCTGCGGGTGGGGTCGGTGCAGAGACTCGCGGCGACCCGTGGGTTGTCCCGGCTCGCGACGATCGAGGACGTAGTGGGTGCGGTAGCCGCGGCGACCGGGGCGCAGGTCGGCGAGATCCGTCGTCTGCTCGTCGACGACATCCCGACCAGCGACCGCGACCTGCTGACACTCTCGGATGCCCTACTCACCCTCGAACGGGACGTCACCCGTGCACTACGCCCCTGACCCGGCCGAGAACGGCCCTCACCCGGATAGGACAGAATCACTCCATGACTGACACTCAATTGCGCGAGGCGTTCGCGAAGCTCCGCACCGAGGTGGGTAAGGCCGTCGTCGGCCAGGATGCGGCCGTCACCGGTCTCACGATCGCCCTGCTTTCGGGCGGTCACGTGCTGCTCGAGGGTGTGCCGGGGGTCGCCAAGACTCTCTTGGTGCGCACCCTCAGCCTCGCTCTGAAACTCGAAACCAAGCGCGTGCAGTTCACGCCCGACCTAATGCCCGGCGACGTCACCGGCTCGCTCGTGTACGACGCGAAGGCTGGCGAGTTCGAGTTTCGCGAGGGGCCGGTGTTCACCAACATGCTCCTCGCAGACGAGATCAACCGCACCCCACCGAAGACCCAGTCGTCGCTGCTCGAAGCGATGGAGGAGCGACAGGTCTCGGTGGATGGGGTAACCCGCAAGCTTCCGGTGCCCTTCATGGTCGCGGCGACCATGAACCCGATCGAGTATGAGGGCACCTACACGTTGCCGGAGGCTCAGCTTGACCGCTTTCTCCTCAAGCTCGTACTCGACTTGCCCGAGCGGGAGAACGAGGTCGAGGTGCTGACCCGGCACGCCGCAGGATTCAACCCGCGCGACCTCGCGGCCGCGGGCGTGACTGCCGTGTTGGATGCCGAGCAGCTCGCCGCCGCGCAGGCCGCCGTCGCCAAGGTCGGCGCGAGCCAGGACGTGCTCGCCTATGCCGTCGATCTCTCCCGCGCCACGCGCCAGAGTCCCTCGGTCAAGCTCGGGGTGAGCCCGCGCGGCTCGACCGCGCTGCTCGCTGCTGCAAAGGCGTGGGCGTGGCTCAACGGATTCGATGCGATCACCCCCGACCACGTGCAGGCGATGGTGCTGCCGGTGATGCGGCACCGCATCCAGCTTCGGCCCGAGGCTGAGCTCGAGGGTGTCTCCGCCGACACGATCCTGCGCGCAATCCTGCAGCAGGTGCAGGTGCCGATCTGATGCTGGCCGGCACGCCATGGCGATAAGCGGCTGGTTCGTGCTCCTCGTGGCGTTCGGCGTCGTGCCGATCGCCATCACCGGCGACCCCGTCATGTTTGTCTACTGGTTGCTGTTCTGCCTTGCCGCCGGCCTCATAGATCTCGCGATCGCCGCCTCGCCGCGCGCTGCGCGTCTCGAACGGGACCTGCCCGCCCGCATGCGCCTCGGCGAGACAGCGCAGTCCACTCTGCTAGTGACCAACACCGGCAGGCGCGGGATGCACGGCCTCATCCGCGACGGATGGCCTCCGTCGGCCGGCGCAACCCCGCGGCGCACTCGGCTCGCCGTCCCCGCGGGCGAGCGCCGCGCGATCCTGACCTCGCTCACCCCATTTCGCCGCGGTGAGCGCCGCGCCGCGCAGGTGACCATCCGCTCGTTCGGCCCGCTGCGGCTCTGGGCTCGGCAGGCGACTCTCGCCGTGCCCGGGACGGTGCTCGTGCTTCCGCCGTTCAACTCCCGCAAGCATCTGCCCTCCCGGCTCGCGCGACTGCGCGAACTCGACGGCGCAACAAGCGTCATGGTGCGCGGCCAGGGCACCGAGTTCGACAGCCTGCGCGACTACGTGCGGGGGGACGACGTGCGGTCGATCGACTGGCGGGCAACGGCTCGTCGCGCCGCGGCATCCGGGCCCGGGCTGGTCGTGCGTACGTGGCGGCCGGAGCGCGACCGACGGGTCGTGATCATTATCGACAGCGGTCGCACCTCTGCGGCGCGCATCGACAACGAGCCGCGCATCGACACGGCTTTCGAGTCGGCGCTGCTGCTCGGCGCTCTCGCCTCAAGCGCGGGCGACCGCGTCGACCTCGTGATCTTCGATCGTCGAGTGCGTGCGCGGGTGCAGGGGGCAACCGGCGCTGAGCTGCTCTCGCGCATGGTGTCGAGCATGGCGCCGGTCGAGCCCGAGCTCATCGAGATGGACTGGTCGGTTGTGCCGTCCCTCGGGCGCGCGGTGACCCCGCCCCGGGCGCTCGTCGTGCTCGCCACGACGATCGACGCGCCCGGGGCGTCCCGCGGGTTGATGTCGGTGCTGCCCCAGCTGACGCGGCGTCACACGGTGGTGGTGTCATCCGTCACCGACCCGACCGTACTGGATGCCACGCGCGACCGCAGCACGCGCGACGAGGTGTACCGGGCCGCGGCCGCCGAGCGAGCCCTGCTCGACCAAGCGCGGGTGGCCGCGGCGATCCGTCAGCTCGGCGCGGACGTCGTCACCGGTGCGCCTCAGGAGCTTCCCCCCGCACTCGCCGATCGGTATATCGCGCTCAAGGCGGCTGGCAGGCTCTAGGCTCGGTACCGCCAGGCTCGTCACCGCCAGGCTCGTCACCGCCAGTCCGGCAGTGAACTACCCGCCAACGAAAGGCTCCACAGTGGCCAACAACGTCGCCAATGCCGATGTCGATCTCAGCACCGTCTCCTCGCTCCCGCAGCGAGTAACTGCCGAGCTGTTCGGCACCTTCCTGCTCGTCTCCGGAGTCGTGGGGACGGCGCTGTTCGCCGGCAACTCGGTCGGAATTCTCGGGATCGCGCTTGCAGTCGGCCTGACCGTCGTCGCGGGCGCCTACGCGGTCGGCCACATCTCGGGTGGTCACTTCAACCCGGCCGTGACGATCGGGGCAGCAGCCGCCGGGCGCTTCGCCTGGTCAGATGTCGTCTACTACGTCTTCGCTCAGATCGTCGGCGGCGCACTCGGCACCACGTTCATCTTCGTGCTCGCCGCCAACGGCCCCGCCGGCCTGCTCGACAAAGTGATGGGCTCCGGTTTCGCCGCCAACGGATTCGCCGAGCACTCCCCCGGCGGATTCGGCCTGGTCGCGGTTCTCGTCGTCGAGGTCGTGCTCACGGCGGCGTTCCTCTACGTGATCCTCGGGGTCACCGACCGCCGCGCACCGTCGGGCTTCGCGCCGCTCGCGATCGGCCTCACGCTCACGCTCATCCACCTGGTCGCGATCCCGGTCTCGGGTGCGTCGGTCAACCCGGCTCGCTCGATCGCGTCGGCGATCTACGGTGGTCCAGACGCGCTCATCCAGCTCTGGGTTTTCATCGTCGCCCCTATCGTCGGCGCGCTGATCGCGGGACTCACCTACGGTCGCCTGTTCGACCGCTCGGTCGGCAAGCCCGAGTAGTCGCGAGGTCGCAGTCGTCAGCAGTCGCAACGATCGGATGCCCGGGGTCGGTCGGCCTCGGGCATCCGCTCGTTAACGGCACCGCGGGTACCCGCTGCCTCGGGCCGCCGCACTCTTCTGTGGCTCGCGCGCTCGGTGCAGCCGTACCTAATCGCGGACCGAAGCAGCGGCGCGCCGCCCACGAGTTGGCTTCTGTGGCGCGGCGCCGGAAATCTCCGCACTTGTGCACCGCGACGGAAGCGCTACCCGGCGACCAGCTGCCGCGCCCCCGACTCGAACTCCTCGAGGTCGCCCGTCTCGCCCGCGCGGGAGGCTCGCCCGCCGACGACCCACTGGTACACGAGGAACGCGCCCAGCGCAATCGTGCCAATGCCGATCTTGATCATCCACGGCCAGTCCTGCCGCGTGACGAAGCCCTCGATGATGCCGGACACGAGCAGGGCAAGCGCGAGGCCGATGACGATCGTGAACAGGGCGCGACCGGTGTGCGCGAGGGACTGGGCCCGGGTGCGGGCGCCCGGCGCGATCCAGGCCCAGAAGATGCGCAGACCCGCGGCCCCGGCGACGAAGATCGAGTACAGCTCGAGCTGGCCGTGGGGGGCGATGTAGAGGAAGAACTGGTCGAGGTGCCCGAACTCGGCCATGATCGCGGCGCTCAGCCCGAGGTTCTGGGCGTTGGTGAGCAGCACCGCCGGCGTGAACACCCCGAGAATGCCGAGGCCGATCGCTTGGGCCGCGATCCAGGCGTTATTCGTCCACACCTGAGCCGTGAAGGAGCCGCCCGAGTAGTTCGAGTAGTAGGCAATGAAGTCCTCTTCCGCGAACTGCCGCCGCTCCTCCGGGGTGAGCAGGCTCGCGAGTACGTCGGGGTTCGTGATGCCCCACCACGCGTAGATGAACGCGACGAGGAAGGTCGCGGCCGCGACGGCAAGCGTCAGCCAGCGGATGCTGTACAAGGCGGCAGGCAACTGCTCGGCGAAGAATCGGGGGATCTGACTGAGCACATTGGCGGATGCCCCGGTGAACCGCAACCGCGCCCTGCTCAGTGACAAAGACAGCCTGTCGCCCTGGGCTGACTCACCCACGGTGGTGCGGATCACAGAGAGCTGACTCGCCCCCGACTGGTAGTGATCGATGAGTTCGTCGGCCTCGACCCCGCTGAATCGACGCTTCGCGCCGAGCCGGGCAAGGGTCTCCCACTCTTCGCGGTGGGCGGCGGAATAGGCGTCGAGGTCCATCTCCCTAAAATGATTGCATGGCACGGGCCGAGACGGTTGATTCCGATCCCTATGAGGACTACGCGCAGCAGCTCATGACCGGTGAGGCGGTGGCGCTCGACCTGCGGGCGACGAGCTTCTTCCTCCGGGCCGCTGGTTCGGCGATCGATTTTGTGGTCTACATGGGCGCGTATGTGGCGATTCTCCTCACGCTGTTCAATGTTGCGGGCACGCTCGGGCTCGATGACGCGCTCATCGCGGCAGTGTCGGTTTCGGGCGGCGTGCTGTGCCTGCTCGCGATCCCCGTCACGGTCGAGACGCTCAGCCACGGCAAGTCGCTGGGCCGACTCGCGGTGGGCGCCCGCATCGTGCGCGACGACGGGGGCGCTGCGGGGTTCAGGCATGCGGTCATCCGGGGTCTGGTAGGTGTCATGGAGCTGTTCCTGAGCTTCGGAGCGATCGCGGGCCTCGTCGGACTACTCAACGCGCGGGCGAAGCGCCTCGGTGACCTGGTCGCGGGCACCTATAGCCAGTACGAGCGGGTCAGCTCGGTGAATCTGCCGAGCTACGGGGTGCCCGAGTCGCTCGTCGAGTGGTCGAAGACGGCGGATGTCGCGAAGCTCCCCGACGCGCTAGCTCGGCGAGTGGCGCAGTTTCTGCACTCGGCGCAGGGTTTCACGCCCGACACGCGGGAGCGCCTCGCGCGGTCACTCGCCAACGAGGTCTCGGTGTACGTGTCGCCGGTGCCGATGGTGCACCCGGAGTTGTTCCTTGCGGCGGCGGCGGCCATGCGGCGGGAGCGGGAGTTCACCGCGCTGCAACTCGAGCAGCAGCGATTGGCTCGGCTCGGTTCCGCGCTCGGCGGGCAGCCGCACGGATTCCCGGAGCGCGGCTAGGGCACGCGCGCGGCTGGTTTCGATACGCGGCTGTGCCGCTACTCAACCGGCGCTGCGCTCAGTAGCGGTAGTGGTCGACCTTGTACGGGCCCTCGACCGGCACGCCGATGTAGGCGGCCTGCGCGGGCGTCAGCTCGGTGAGCACGACGCCCAGGGCGTCGAGGTGCAGGCGGGCTACCTTCTCGTCGAGGTGCTTCGGTAGCACGTAGACCTGACTCTCGTAGTGGCCGTCGCGATTGTTGACCCACAATTCGATCTGCGCGAGCACCTGATTCGCAAAAGAGGTGCTCATCACGAAGGACGGATGCCCGGTGGCGTTACCGAGATTCATGAGTCTCCCCTCGCTGAGCACGAGCACGCTTCGACCGGACGGCATGCGCCACTCGTGTACCTGCGGCTTGATCTCGACCTTGACAGCTCCCGGCAGGGACTCGAGCGCGGCCATGTCGACCTCGTTGTCGAAGTGTCCGATGTTGGCGATGATGGCGAGGTGCTTCATGCCCATCAGGTGGTCGACGGTGATGACGTTTTCGTTGCCGGTGCCGGTCACGAAGATGTCGACCTCGCCGAGCACCTTCTCAAGCGTGGTGACCTGATAGCCGTCCATGACGGCCTGCAGCGCGCAGATCGGGTCGATCTCGCTCACGACCACGCGAGCGCCCTGACCGCGGAGTGCTTCTGCGGCGCCCTTACCGACATCCCCGTAGCCGGCGACGAAGGCAACTTTGCCCCCCATCAGTACGTCGGTCGCGCGGTTGAGACCGTCGGGCAGCGAGTGCCGGATGCCGTACTTGTTGTCGAACTTGCTCTTGGTGACGGAGTCGTTGACGTTGATCGCCGGGAATAGCAGGTCCCCGGTCTTGGCGAGCTCGTAGAGGCGGTGCACGCCCGTCGTGGTCTCCTCGGTGACGCCCTTGATCTCGGCGGCGATGCGGGTCCAGCGGTCGGGGCTCGCCGCGAGGGAGCGACGGAGCACGTCGAGGATGACGCTCCACTCGTGGCTCGCGCCCTCCTCCGTGGCGGGAACCGCGCGCGCGAGTTCGAACTCCCGGCCCTTGTGGACGAGAAGAGTGGCATCCCCACCGTCGTCGAGGATCATGTTGGGCCCAACCACGCCCGAGCCGTACAAGGCCGAGTCCGACCAGTCGAAGATCTGCTCAGTGCACCACCAGTACTCTTCGAGGGTTTCGCCCTTCCACGCGAAGACCGGGACGCCGTCAGGGGCCTCGGGGGTGCCGGTGGGGCCGACCGCGATGGCGGCGGCGGCGTCATCCTGCGTGGAGAAGATATTGCAGCTGGCCCAGCGCACGTGGGCGCCTAGCGCGACCAGTGTTTCGATGAGCACGGCGGTCTGCACGGTCATGTGGAGCGAGCCAGCGATGCGCGCGCCCGTCAGGGGCTTGGATGCGCCGAACTCGCCGCGCAGCGCCATGAGCCCGGGCATCTCGTTCTCGGCGAGGCGGATCTGGTGGCGGCCAGCCTCGGCAAGAGAAAGGTCAGCGACCTTGAAGGGGAGTGCGGTGGATGTCACGGCTGCGGTCATGTGTCTATTCTCGCAGATGCCCGAGGGGGTCGTGGCTGCGTAGCGGTCACCGCTGCGCGCTCGCTGTGCTGATTGGTCGTGTCGAGTAGCCGGGTCAGTGCGGGGCTCTTGGCGCGGGCGGGGATGGGGGTGCGGGTGGGGTCGATGTTGGGTGGTGGGATGAAGCTTGTCTGGCCGTGGGCGCGGACCAGCTCCCACCCGTTGTTGTGTACGAGCATGTGATGGTGTCGGCAGAGCAGTATTCCGCGGTCGACGTTGGTGTGGCCGTGATCTCTGATCCAGTGATCGATGTGGT
>JBJXDR010000099.1:0-7469 GCA_046155245.1 Rhodoglobus sp.
GTGCCTTGATCACTGCCACGCGGGTCGCCGCCGGCTCGATCACCCCGTCGAGTTCCCCGCGCTCCGCAGCAAGGAACGGGGATGCCACGTTGTAGGTGTACTCGTTGGCGAGCCGCGTGCGCACCGCCGCGACATCCTCGCCCGCCTCTTCTGCCGCCTTGATCTCGCCGCGGTAGAGGATGTTGACCGCACCCTGTCCGCCCATCACCGCGATCTCGGCCGTGGGCCAGGCGTAGTTGAGGTCGGCCCCCATCTGCTTGGAGCCCATGACGATGTAGGCGCCGCCGTAGGCCTTGCGGGTGATCACGGTCACCAGCGGCACGGTCGCCTCGGCGTAGGCGTAGAGCAGTTTCGCCCCGCGACGGATGACGCCCGTCCATTCCTGATCGGTGCCCGGGAGGTAGCCGGGAACATCCACGAGGGTGAGAATGGGAATGCTGAAGGCGTCGCAGAAGCGCAGGAACCTGGCGGCCTTCTCGCCCGCCTCGATGTTGAGGGTGCCGGCCATCGCCTGCGGCTGATTGGCGATGACGCCCACCGTGCGGCCCTCGACCCGCCCGAAGCCCACGACGATATTGGGCGCGTACAGCGGCTGGGTCTCGAGAAAGTCGCCGTTGTCGACGATGTGCTCAATGATCGCCTTCACGTCATAGGGCTGGTTGGGGCTGTCCGGGATGACCGTGTTGAGCTTGCGGTCCTCGTCCGTGATCTCAAGCTCGACGTCGCTCTCGTATACCGGCTGCTCGGCGAGGTTGTTGTCGGGCAGGAATCCGATGAGCGTGCGCGCGTAGTCGAGCGCGTCATCCTCGTCGCTCGCCAGATAGTGCGCGACGCCGGAGATCGTGTTGTGGGTGAGGGCACCACCCAGCTCCTCCATACCGACATCCTCACCGGTCACGGTCTTGATGACATCGGGGCCAGTGACGAACATCTGAGAAGTCTTGTCGACCATGATGACGAAGTCGGTGAGGGCCGGGGAGTACACCGCGCCACCCGCCGCCGGGCCCATGATGATCGAGATCTGCGGGATGACGCCCGACGCGGCCGTATTGCGGCGGAAGATTTCGCCGTACTTGCCGAGCGCGACCACGCCCTCCTGGATGCGTGCGCCGCCGGAGTCGAGCATGCCGATGATCGGCACTCCGGTCTTGAGGGCGTGATCCATGACCGTGATGATCTTCTCGCCGGCGACCTCGCCGAGCGAGCCGCCGAAGATCGTGAAGTCCTGCGAATAGACCGCCACCTGGCGGCCGTGGATGGTGCCGAGCCCCGTGACCACCGCGTCGCCGTAGGGGCGCTTATTCTCCATGCCGAAGGCGTGAGTGCGGTGACGCACGAACTCGTCGAGCTCGACGAACGAGCCGTGGTCGAGCAACGTGTCGATGCGCTCCCGAGCGGTCTTCTTGCCCTTCGAGTGCTGCGTCTGGATCGCGGCCTCGCCGCTGGCGGTCACGGCCTCGTGGTAGCGCACCTTGAGGTCGGCGATGCGCCCGGCCGTCGTGGACAGGTCGGCTGGGGTCGGGGTCGTCTTGTCGCTCACGGTCACACTCTACCGAGAGCACGGTGAGCGCCAACGATCAGCTGGGGTCGAACGCCGCTGTCGTAGCGAACAGGTAGTTGCGGGTGCCGATCACGACCTTCTCCGTCGCAACCCATCGTTCGCCCTGCCACGTGTACATGCCGTAGTCCGGCCACCGGGCGATGACGGAGTCGGCGAACCCGTTGCCGTCCTGACCGTAGCGTGCGAGGTGACGGTCCTCGATCTCGAGGAGCAGGCTGGGCAGGTCACGTCCGATCGTGTCGATGGCCCCGTCGACGACGTTCGGCTCGAAGCCCTCGACGTCGACCTTGATGAAGGCGACGCGACCGGTGCCGTGTTCTCGCGCCCACTCATCGACGGAGGTGAGCGGGGTGTTCCACTGTTTGACCCGCGCGGTCGGGTGGGCGGTGGCCCCCTCGGTGATGTGCGCGTGGCCATAGATGGGAAAGCCGTACTTGAGCGGTAGGCGCATAGTGCGCTCGCCCGTAGTGGCTCCGACGGCCGCGGCGTTAACGCTGACCTGGGACACGCCGATCAGGCCGCGTAGCCATCGGAGGGTGCGCTGCTGGCGCGGGTGCGGTTCGAACGACTCCACGCGCCCGGTGCGGCCCACGAGGTGGGCCAGCGGGAGGGTGTACATGCCGTGCGCCGCTCCGACATCGAACACGGTGTCGCCGGGCCTAACGATCGCACCGAGACCGCGGAGCTCAGGCTCGGCCCATTTGATGCGGGTCGCCAGTCGCATGACTTTGTTCGCCAGTCGTGCCCGGAGGGCTGTGGCGCCCGGGAGTACGGGCTCCGGGTAAACGTCAGTTGTCACGTTCTCTTCCTCGGTAGACCGACCAGTACGCTGCGGCACCATCGTAGCCGGTCAGGACGGCTACCCTGTGGGCATGGAGCTGCCCCACAGTCGCGCGATCGCCCCCGACCTGCACCTGCTCGACGAGGTGGGCTCGACCAACGCCGAACTCGTCGCTCGTGCCTCCGCTGGCAACGCGACCGATTTCACCGTTGTGGTCACCACCAACCAGACGGCCGGCCGCGGTCGTCTGGACCGCGTGTGGGTCGCACCTGCTGGTCGCACCATCGCGGTGTCAGTGCTGCTGTCGGCGCCGGGCCTTGAGCTGGAGAAGATCGGGTGGATGCCGCTACTCGCCGGCCTCGCGATGACTCGCGCCGTGGCATCCCTCGTCGACTCGCACGCGGTCACACTCAAGTGGCCCAACGACGTGCAGGTGGACAGGCTGAAGGTCTCGGGCCTGCTTGCCGAGCTGCTCGCGCGGCCGCGCGCCGTGGTCGTGGGAGCCGGGCTCAACCTGACGATGACCCCGGAGGAGCTGCCGACGACGACGGCCACGTCGCTCACGCTGATGGGGGTCGACGAACACGACATCGTCGACCGTGCGCTGGCAGCCTACCTAGGCCAGCTGCGCGCCCTGTACGACGACTACCGGGCCTCGGGATTCGACCCCGAGGTCGCACTGCGTGAGCAGGTCGCGTCGGACTGCAGCACAATCGGCCAGCGGGTGCGAGTCGAACTGCCCGACGGGACGACCCTGCGCGGCACGGCCGAGGGTATCGATTCGCTCGGGCGTCTCGTCGTTCGAGACGATTCCGGCCTCCAGGCCGTCGCGGCGGGCGACGTGACGCACCTGCGGTATGAATAACCTGCGCAATGGATAACCCGTGACCGAGGTGCCAGCGCGTGAGGTGGTCATTGCCCGTCTGCGTCCCCACGCGCGGGCCCTGTTCTGGCCGTCGATACTGCTCATCGCGGTCTGCGCGGCCTACGGATACCTCGGCGCGCGGTATGTCGAGGGCTGGCAGGCCATCGCGATCGGCTCCGTGGCCGGGGTGCTGGTGCTCGTCGGCTGGGTTTACCCGCTCCTGACCTGGCTCGGCCGCAACTACACGATCACGACCCGCCGCACGGTCGTGCGCAGCGGCGTACTCGTGCGCGTGCGCCGGGAGGTGCTGCACTCGCGCGTGCGCGTGATCACCGTGCGCACCACGTGGCTTCAGGCGCTGTTCGGCAGTGGGGACGTTGAGGCCGACCTAGGAGCGGATCAACGGCTCGTGCTGCGGGATGTCCCGGCCGCAGTGCTCGTGCAGGAGGTGCTGCACGACCTCACTGAATTGAGCCGACCGGAGTGATCTCGTCGGTGATGGTCTGGTTGGTCGCGGCTTTTTGGGCGTCGAGCTCGGGCCGGAACACCCAGATGCGATAGAAGGTGAATCGGAAGGCCGTGCCGAGGGCGAGACCGACCACGTTCGTCGCGATGTTGTCGGCGAGGGCCGATGTGAAGCCGAGAACGTAGTGCGAAATCCACAGGCAGAACAGTGCAATCCCCATGCCCGCGACACTCACGACCGCGAATTCCAACCCCTCGCGCACGACGTGTGAACGTCTCATCGAACCGAAGGTCCAGTAGCGGTTGCCCAGCCAGTTCGTGACGATCGCCACCGAGGTCGAGATCACCTTCGCGATGACCGGACCCTCGTGGATCAGCTCCGGAGCGAGCAGCGTGAGGCGCAACAGGTTGAAGATGCCGACATCGACCACGAGTCCAACCAGCCCCACCACGCCGAATCGCGCGAACTGGCCGAACAGGGCACGCATGCGACTCCTCTCGGTGAGCGACAATGGGGGAGCGACGGAAGTCTAACCGTCGCGGTGCCGAGGATTTCTGACAACGAACTGGGGACCACCGTGAGTCTTACCGTCGGTGTGATCGGCGGCGGCCAGCTGGCGCGCATGATGATCGCTCCCGCTGTCGAGCTGGGGATCGGGCTGCGAGTGCTCGCGGATGTCGAGGGCGCTTCGGCGGCCCTTGCCGCGACGGCTTTCGGCGACCACCGCGACCGGGATGCCGTGCTCGCCTTCGCCGCAACGGTCGACGTGGTCACGTTCGACCACGAGCACGTGCCTCAGGAACTCCTGCACGAGTTGGTCGAGCGCGGCGTCACCGTGCGTCCCGGTCCCGAGGCGCTGCTCTACGCGCAGGACAAGTTGCTCATGCGGGCGCGGCTCGCCGAGCTGGGTCTCCCGGTGCCCCAGTGGGCGGCCGTGGCATCCGTTCATGATCTGGGGATCTTCATCGGGACGCACGGCGGGCGCGCGGTCGTCAAGACGCCGAGAGGCGGGTACGACGGCAAGGGTGTGCGGGTCGTCGGTGACGCCGCCGAGGTTGCGGACTGGTTCGACGACGACCAGCCACTGCTTGTCGAGGAAGTGGTGGAGTTCCGCCGCGAGTTGTCGCAGGTGCTCGCCCGCACTCCGTCGGGCGAAATCTCCCTGTGGCCGGTGGTGGAGTCCATTCAGCGCGAGGGCGTCTGCGCGGAGGTTCTTGCGCCAGCCCCGCACGCCGCTGGGCGGCTCGCCGACGTGGCCGCCGACATCGCCATCTCGATCGCCGAGAACCTCGACGTCACGGGCGTGCTCGCGGTCGAGCTGTTCGAGACGGCGGACGATCGACTCCTCGTGAACGAGCTCGCGATGCGTCCACACAACAGCGGCCATTGGACGATCGACGGGTCGACGACGAGCCAATTCGAGCAGCATCTGCGTGCGGTACTCGATCTTCCCCTCGGGGCGACCGGATGCCGCGACCCCTGGAGCGTCATGGTCAACGTGTTCGGCGGGGTCGATCCCGACCAGCACGACCAGCGACTCGCGGCGGCGATGGCCGACCAGCCGGACGTCAAACTGCACCTCTACGGCAAGGGGCCGCGCCCCGGCCGCAAGGTCGGACACGTCACGGCAGTGGGTGCCGAGCTTGACGACGTGGTTTTCCGGGCGCGTGCCGCAGCGGCATTCTTTGAGGATTGACACCTACGCTTGACGGGTGATCACCCCCCTCGTTGCCGTCGTGATGGGCTCCGACTCCGACTGGAGCGTGATGTCCGCTGCCGCGGAGGTGCTCACCGAGTTCGGGATCGCGCACGAGGTGCAGGTGGTGTCTGCGCATCGCAGCCCTATGAAGATGATCGAGTTCGGGTCCGCTGCGGCTGGCCGGGGCATCCGGGTCATCATCGCTGGTGCCGGGGGTGCCGCCCACCTTCCCGGAATGCTCGCCTCGGTGACGACCCTGCCGGTGATCGGTGTTCCGGTGCCCCTCAAGAACCTCGACGGTCTCGACTCGTTGCTCTCGATCGTGCAGATGCCCGCGGGAATTCCTGTGGCGACAGTCTCGATCGGGGGTGCGCGCAACGCGGGCATTCTCGCCGCGCGCATCCTCGCATCCGGTGACCCTGCCCTGACTGCCAAGCTCGCGGACTTCGCTTCGGCGCTCGAGGCGCAGGTCGAGGAAAAGAACGCCGCGCTCGCCGCGACGCTCTGAGCCGCGTGCCATGACCACCACCGGCAGCCCGGTTCGCTATCCTGATATCCGATCCCCGCGGCTCATGACCCGCCGGGCCTGGGTGCTCGTCGTGCTCAACATCCTGATCCCCGGATCCGCGCAGCTCCTGGCCGGCAACCGACGGCTCGGGCGCTTCGGCGTCGGCTCGACATTCGTGCTGTGGATGCTCGTCGTTATCGGCGCGCTCCTGTATTTCCTAGCGCGATCCACCTTCATCACGGTTGCGACCAACCCCTTCGTGCTGTGGGCGGCGCAAGCGGCGATCGTCTTCTACGTTGTGCTGTGGGTGGTGCTGACCCTGGACACCCTGCGTCTCGTGCGATTCGTGAATGTCGGTGAGCGCGCACGATTCCTCGTTGCAGGCCTGAGTGTCGTGACCCTCGTTCTGCTTGGTGGCACCGGGGCGTATGCGGCCATGGTGGCTGGAGTCACGCGCTCCACTGTGGGCGAGGTGTTTGCGGGCACGACCATCGAGCCACCGGTCGACGGTCGGTACAACATCCTGCTGCTCGGCGGCGATGCCGGCCCCGATCGGGACGGGCTGCGGCCCGACAGCATCTCGGTGGTCAGTGTCGAGGCATCCACCGGTAAGGCGACGATCATCGGCGTGCCTCGCAACATGGAGGACGTGCCCTTCGTCGAAGGCTCCCCGCTCGCTGTTCAGTACCCCGACGGCTACGGTGTGAACGACTGCCTGGTGGATGTCTGTCTCATCAACTCCATCTACACCGAGGTCGAGCTGTACTCGCCCGACCTCTACCCCAACGCTGTGGCCAACGGCAGCCAGCCCGGGATTGAAGCGATGAGGGATGCCGTCGAGGGCACCCTCGGCATCACCCTCCAGTACTACGTGCTGATCGACATGCAGGGCTTCGCCGACCTCATCGACGCGCTGGGCGGTGTCACGATCGACGTGGATCACCGGCTGCCGATCACCGATGAGGTCGACGAGAACGGCCAGCCCTACTCCGAGGTGCCCTGGATCGAGCCGGGGGTTCAGCTCATGAATGGCGGCACCGCGCTCGCCTACGCCCGCATCCGCGCGGGCACGACCGACTATGAGCGGATGGGGCGGCAGCGTCAGGTGCAGGAGGCGATACTTCAGCAGTTCGATCCGGCGAACGTGCTCACGAAGTTCCAGGCCGTCGCGCAGGCGGGCGCGCAGGTCGTGAGTACCGACATCCCGCAATCAATGCTCGGCTACTTTGTCGAGCTCGCGGGAAAGTCGCGGGCGCTGCCGGTGGACAAGCTGGAACTGGTGCCCGACACCGGGGTGGACCCCGAGTATCCCGACTTCGCGTATATCCGCGAGCTTGTGGCCGCGGCGCTCGTGCCGACGGTCGAGGAGACGCCGGCGCCGTAGCTCGGCGTCAGAGGTCGGCGTGAAGCTGCCAGGTTTTTTCGCCTGTACTGCGCCAGCTGAAGGCGCCAGCCCGATCCTCGCCCGTAACCGAGAGCCGTTTGGCGAGGACCGAATCGTCGAGGAGGGAGCGCACCGCGGCCGCGAGTCGTTCCGGGTAGTCAGCGCCGGTCTCGACCACGAGTCCGGCATCCGCCGCAAGCTCGCG
>JBJXDR010000100.1:0-4516 GCA_046155245.1 Rhodoglobus sp.
AGGCTTCGCCTGATCGACGCTCCCGGCAATTCCTCCGGTCACCGCCGCGACGCTCACGACAATCGCCACGAGCAGGGCGAGAGGACCGAGGATCACCCCGGTGATCGCCATCCCGCGGGGCGGCACCTTCGACACGAGTGCCGCGATACCGAGGCCGAGCGCCGTGATGGCGGGCAGGAAGGCGACGAAGCTGAGGCCAGGGATGCTCGCGCAGACGATCGCCACAATACCGACGATCATCGCCGCCAAGCCCAAGCGGCTCGGCTTCTTGCCGGGGGCGGGGGCCGTGTCGACCGCGGCGGGGGTTGCTTCGGGTGCCGTAGGCACTGGGGTGGGTTCAGGCGTAGTGCTGTCAGACATGATGTCTCCTTGGTTGGTGCTAACTGCGCTACGTGCCGCAGTACCTGCCGGAGGCAAGTCGGTCAGTTGACCAGAGGCCGCCGACATTCGTGATTTCGGGTCATGAATATGTCCGCGCGGGGGGAGTATTTTGCTGCTAGAAGCACAGTAGAACGCCTGCTAATCTGATAGTAGAACGCCTGCTAATCTGATAGTAGAAGGGAGACCTCATGGAATACGCCCGACGTCTCGTCGATAACGAGCTCGATGACCTCTTTCCCGGAATCGCTGCAATCAGCCTCGACGGCGCCAAGGGAGTGGGCAAGACCGCGACCGCGAGCGAGCGCGTAGCCACGATCCTCCGCATGGACACCAGCGCCGACGCGGAATTGATCCGCGCGGCTCCCGAGCAGCTTGCGGCCGTGACCAAGCCCGTACTGATTGACGAGTGGCAGCGACTGCCTGAGGTGTGGGATCGCGTGCGTCGCCTCGTCGACGAGAACAGCCAGGGTGGGCAGTTTCTGCTCACCGGGAGCGCGGCACCGGCCGGAGCGAGCATTCACTCAGGTGCCGGGCGCATCGTGAGCCTCCGGATGCGCCCCCTCTCTATCGCTGAACGAAACCTCGACAACCCCACCGTGTCGCTCGCCCAACTCGCCGAAGGGGTCCAGACGCCCATCGACGGCACGACCTCAATCGCGCTTGCTGACTATGTGCGCGAGATCATGGCATCCGGCTTTCCCGGAATCCGGGAATTGTCTCCTCGTCAGCGTCGCGAACAGCTCGACGGCTATATCGCGCGGGTCATCGACAAGGAGTTCGCCGAACAGGGTCAGCGGGTGCGACGCCCAGCAACATTGAGGGCATGGTTGGCGGCGTATGCGGCGGCAACAGCATCGACCGCAAGCTATATAACGATTTTGGATGCCGCGACCCCCGGCCAGTCAAACAAACCCACGATCGCCACCACCACCACATACCGCGACGTGCTGTCTCAGCTGTGGCTGCTGGACGAGGTACCAGCATGGTCGCCGGTCGCCGCGGACTTCACCAGATTGGGCAGCACGTCGAAGCACTTCCTGGCCGATCCAGCGCTCGCTGCGCGTCTCCTTCAATTGCGCGAAGATGACCTGATCGACCTCTCGCGCGGGAGGGTACTCGGCCCTCAAGAAGGCACGATTCTCGGCCGCCTGTTCGAAGCACTCGTTGCACTCTCGCTCCAGACCTACGCGAGATTGAGCGAGTGCACCGTCAGTCACCTGAGGACCCGAAACGGCGATCACGAGGTAGACTTCATCGTGCACCGCGGCGCTGCGTGTGTCGCGCTCGAAGTCAAGCTAGGGGCGACCGTGGATGACTTCGACGTGCGGCACCTGTTGTGGCTTAAGCAGCAACTCGGGGAGAACCTGCGCGACATGGTGGTCGTCAACACGGGAGCCCGGGCGTACCGGCGCACTGACGGTGTCGCTGTCGTGCCCGCAGCACTGCTCGGCGCGTGAATCGTGACACTGGCTCGCGATATGGTGAAGCGCAGGCTGGCCGAAGGGATCTCGTGAGCAATTTCGACTTCCTGCGTACCGGCTGGCCGCAGATCGCCGAAGAGGCGCGTCGTGCCGAGCACTACGTCAACGGCGACCCACGGTCGTCGATCTTCTACGCGCGCCGCGCTGCCGAGCTCATGGTCAACTGGCTCTACGACGCGGATGCCACGCTCCGCCGCCCCTATAAGGACGATCTCGCCGCGCTCACCTACGAATCCACCTTCAAGCAGCTCGTCGGTCCAGCCATTGTCACCAAGCTCACCCTGATCCGTAAGCAGGGCAACCATGCCGTGCATCGGACCACGGCAATGAAGCCGACCGACAGCTTGCCGATCGTGCAGGAGCTGTTCCACGTGATGGTGTGGGTGGCCACGAGGTACGCGCGCACCCCCGAGGAACGGCCGGCCCCGGGCATCCCGTTCGATGCAGCAGCCCTGCCGCAGCCCGCCGCGGGCGCTGTCGCCAAGTCGATGCCGCAGCTCGCGAAGGTGGCGGCTGAGCTCGCAGCTAAGGACGCCGAACTCGTCGCTGCCCGCGAGAAGAACGTTGCGCTCGAAGGCGAACTCGGGCAGTTGCGCGCCGAGGTCGCGGCAGCGAAGACCGCCAACGCCGCAGCCCCCGACACGCACGACTATCGCGAGGACGAGACGCGCGACCTGTTCATCGACGTGCTTCTGCGCGAGGCGGGGTGGGCGCTCGACCAGGCGCGCGACCGCGAGTACCCGGTCATGGGAATGCCGAACAACTTGGGCGGCGGCAAGGGTTTCGTCGACTACGTGCTGTGGGGCGACAACGGCCTGCCGCTCGGGCTGGTTGAGGCTAAGCGCACCCGCAAAGACGCGATCGCTGGCCAGCAGCAAGCCAAGCTCTACGCCGACCGGCTCGAGGCGATGACGGGTCAGCGGCCGCTCATCTTTTACACCAACGGCTACGAGCACTTTCTCTGGGATGACACGAACTACGGCCCGCGTAGGGTTGATGGTTTCTACACCCGCGACCAGCTCGAGCTCCTGATCCAGCGGCGCACGACGCGCAAGGCGCTCGCGAGCGTCGAGGTCAGCACGACCATCGTCGAGCGGCACTACCAGCAGCGGGCGGTCCGCAAGGTCGCGGAAGCCTTCGAGAACCACGAGCGCAAGGCGCTACTCGTGATGGCGACCGGTAGCGGCAAGACGCGAACGGTGATTGCGCTCGCAGACGTGCTGATGCGCGCGAACTGGGCCAAGCGCATCCTGTTTCTCGCGGACCGGGTTGCCCTCGTGAACCAGGCCGCGAACGCCTTCAAACAGCACCTGCCCGACTCTGCGCCGGTCAACCTCATGACCGATCGGGACTCGGACGGCCGTGTCTACGTGTCGACCTACCCGACCATGATGGGCCTGATCAACGACACCGGCGACGGTCTCCGCAAGTTCGGCCCCGGCTACTTCGATCTGGTGATCGTCGACGAGGCCCATCGCTCGGTGTACCAGAAGTACGGCGCGATCTTCGACTACTTCGACTCGCTACTAGTGGGCCTGACGGCGACCCCGAAAGACGAGATCGACCACAACACCTACGGCCTGTTCAACCTCGAAGACGGCGTGCCCACCGACTCCTATGATCTTGAGGATGCGATTGCCGAAGGGTATTTGGTGCCACCGGTCGGCAGGTCGATCGCGACGAAGTTCGTGCGTGAGGGCATCCGCTACGACGACCTGAGCGAAGCCGAGAAGGAGGAGTGGGACCTTCTCGAGTGGGAAGACAGGCTCATCCCCGACGCGGTCGATTCGTCGGCGATGAACACGTGGCTTTTCAACACGGATACGGTCGATACGGTGCTCGAAGTGCTCATGACCGAGGGGCGAATGATCGCCGCCGGCGACCGCCTCGGCAAGACGATCATCTTTGCGAAGAACGCGAAGCACGCCGAGTTCATCGCTGAGCGGTTCGACGCGAACTATCCGCAGTACAAGGGGGCGTTCGCGCGCGTGATCACCCACGTCCAGAGCGAGGTGCAGAACCTTATCGACGAATTCGGCCAGCCAGATTCGGCACTGACCATCGCTGTCTCGGTCGACATGCTCGACACCGGAATCGACATCCCCGAAGTCGTCAACCTCGTGTTCTTCAAGCCGGTGCACTCCAAGACGAAGTATTGGCAGATGGTGGGGCGAGGCACTCGGCTGCGACCCGACCTGTACGGGCCGGGGCAGCACAAGCAGGACTTCGTGATCTTCGATGTGTGCCAGAACATCGAGTACTTCAACGAAGACCTCCCGTCAGCAAGCACCTCACACTCGCCGTCGCTGCGGTCACGCCTGTTCGCCTCGCGTCTGCAGTTGCTGGCCGCGATCGACGCAGCGCCGAGCGACGAGGATCTGACCGCGATGCGCGAGGGGCTCGCCGCCCGCCTGCACGAGCAGGTGTCGGGCATGAGCCTCGACAACTTTCTCGTGCGCCGGTCTCGACGCAACGTGGAACGGTTCTCGGAGGGTGCCGCGTGGTTGACCCTCGCGGGGGACGACTACGTGGCCGCGGGCGAGCTAGCTGACTTGCCGTCCGCCACCGACGCGCAGGACACGGATGAGTTGGCCAAGCGCTTCGATCTACTCGCGCTTCGCGCTCAGCTCGGGGTGCTGGCATCCGACCCCGGT
>JBJXDR010000101.1:0-30632 GCA_046155245.1 Rhodoglobus sp.
CGTTGGCGTCGATGTCGAAGGTCACCTCGACCTGCGGAATGCCACGGGGCGCGGGCGCGATGCCGGTGAGTTCGAAGGTTCCCAGGTTCTTGTTGTCCCGGGTGAACTCGCGCTCGCCCTGGAAGACCTGGATCGCGACCGACGGCTGGTTGTCATCGGCCGTGGTGAACGTCTCGCTGCGCTTCGTGGGGATCGCGGTGTTGCGCTCGATCAGCTTTGTCATGATGCCACCCTTCGTCTCGATACCGAGGCTGAGCGGGGTCACGTCGATGAGCAGAACGTCTTTGCGCTCACCCTTCAGCACGCCGGCCTGAAGGGCGGCGCCCACGGCCACGACCTCGTCGGGGTTGACGCCCTTGTTGGGCTCCTTGCCGCCAGTGAGCTTCTTCACGAGGTCAACGACGGCGGGCATGCGGGTGGAACCACCCACAAGCACGACGTGCGCGACATCCGAGAGCTTGACTCCGGCTTCCTTGATGACGTCGTTGAACGGCTTGCGAGTGCGCTCGAGCAGGTCGGCCGTCAGCTCCTCGAACTTGGCGCGGGTGAGCGTCTCGTCGAGGTTGGCCGGTCCGTTCTCGGTGAGCGAGAGGTAAGGCAGCTGAATGGTTGTCGAGGTCTGGCTCGACAGCTCCTTCTTGGCCTGCTCGGCGGCCTCCTTGAGGCGCTGCTTAGCGATCTTGTCGCTCGAGACATCGACGCCGGTGGTCTCCTTGAATCGCTTGATCAGGTAGTCGACGACGCGGGAGTCCCAGTCGTCTCCACCGAGGCGGTTGTCACCTGCGGTGGCCTTGACCTGAATCGTCGAGAAGTCGTCGTCCTTGCCCACCTCGAGCAGGGAGACGTCGAAGGTTCCACCACCGAGATCGAAGACGAGAATGAGCTCGTCCTCCTTGCCCTTGTCGAGGCCGTAGGCGAGAGCGGCGGCGGTGGGCTCGTTGATGATGCGCAGCACGGTGAGGCCCGCGATCTCGCCAGCCTCCTTGGTGGCCTGTCGCTCGGCGTCGTTGAAATACGCGGGAACGGTGATGACCGCGTCGGTCACCGGCTCGCCGAGGTACTGCTCGGCATCGCGCTTGAGCTTCGCGAGAATGCGCGCGGAAATCTCTTGCGGCGTGTACTTCTTGGAGTCGATGTCGTGCTTCCAGTCAGTGCCCATGTGGCGCTTGACTGAGGAGATGGTGCGGTCGACGTTGGTGACGGCCTGACGCTTGGCGGTCTCACCGACCAGGGTCTCGGCGTCTTTCGTGAAGGCGACCACCGACGGGGTGGTGCGGAAGCCTTCCGCATTGGCGATGACGGTGGGTTCTCCACCCTCGAGAACTGCGACCACCGAGTTGGTGGTTCCCAGGTCGATTCCTACTGCTCGAGCCATGTGCTCATTCTCCTTGCTTGCGTGGATGCGGCCCGATGGTTGAGTAGGCCGCATGCGGCTGTATCGAATCCCTCGTTCTCAAACCTGAGTCGCGATGTATCAAGTTTGTACCCTGTGGATAGCTTCTGTCAAGTCTAAGTTGAGCCAACCCGACTCAAGGTGACGCGGCATCCACCAGCGGTCTACAGTGCACTCGTGACGTCACCCTCGGAGACACCCACCTGGTGGCAACGACTGGGTTCACTGCCCTTTGCGGTAGCCGTGCTCGTCGCGTGCAATGCCCTGTACATTTTCTTGGTGGCGCTCGGAAACATCACCGACTACGACACCAACTTTGAGTTCGTGAAGCACGTGCTCTCCATGGACACGACCAACTTCGGCGCTGCCGCCGGCACCGGTCTCGACGCGGACGTCATGTGGCGCGCCATAACCGACCCGGTCGTGTGGAACGTGGCGTACATCACCCTCATCATCTGGGAGAGTCTGGCCGCCATCGTGCTGGTCACGGCATGTGCGCTATGGCTAAGGGGCTTCCTCACCCGGGGCACTTTCAGCGCTGCGCGCATCTGGTCGAGCATCGGCCTACTCATGATCATCGTGCTCTTTTTCGGAGGCTTCATCACGGTCGGAGGGGAGTGGTTCCAGATGTGGCGCTCCACCGCCTGGAACGGGCTCGACCCCGCCTTCCGCAACTCCGTGCTGGCCGCGATCACGCTCGTGCTGATCCACACGACAGCTCAGGGCTGGGTGCGAAAAGTTCACGTGGAGAACTCCTCGAACCACTAGCGTGTGAGCATGACGGACGAGCTACCCGACGCTGTGCGGCCCACCGAAACAACGATCCCGCCCACTGCTGACACACTCGCGGTGGCCGCGTTCGGCAGGGTCGCGGATGACGACAGGGTCGTGCCCCGCAAGCAGGTGATCTCGTGGGCACTGTGGGACTGGGCTACTCAGCCCTTCAACTCGGTCATCCTGACCTTTGTCTTCGCCTCGCTGTACCTGATCTCCGACAACTTCCTGCCAGCGGACATCGCCGCCCTTCCCGCAGATGACCCGCTGAAGGAGGGCGCACTCGCGGGACTCTCCGCATCCTATGGCTGGGCGACATTTGCTGCAGGCATCCTCATCCTCCTGCTCGCCCCGGTGCTCGGCCAGCGAGCGGATGCCTCGGGGCGCAAGAAGCGCCTCCTGCTGGCCTTCACCGGGCTGCTCGCGCTCGTTCAGTTTGGTCTGTTCTTCGTGTACGCAGACCCGTCGTACTTCTGGCTCGGAGCGGGGCTGTTGGCGCTCGGCGCCGTCGTGTCTGAGATCGCGGGTGTCAACTACAACGCGATGCTCGTGCAGGTCTCAACGCGAAAGACGATCGGCAGGGTGAGTGGCCTCGGCTGGGGCCTCGGCTACATCGGGGGTATCGTCGCCCTGATCCTCGTCGTCGTGCTCGACACGTTCTCCTGGTTCGGCATGGACACGTCCAACGGACTCGCCTATCGTCTGATCGCCGTAGGTGCCGGTGTGTGGACCGTGATCTTCTCCCTGCCACTGCTCTTCAACGTTCCCGAAGCGCCCCCGACGCAGGCTTCCGGTGAGAAGGTGGGCTTCTTCCGCAGCTACGCCGTTCTGGTCAGAGACGTCGTTGGGTTGTACAAGGCTCCCGCGACTCGGCCGACGTTCTGGTTCTTGGTCGCGAGCGCGGTCTACCGCGACGGCCTCGCGGGAGTCTTCGCGTTCGGCGGCATTCTCGCGGCCGTGTCCTTTGGGTTCTCCCCAACGGAAGTGATCCTGTTCGGAATCGCCGCCAATGTGGTGGCGGGAGTCTCTACAATCATCGCGGGTCGGATCGACGACTTCGTCGGCCCGAAGGCGGTGATCTTGTTCGCCCTCTTGGGTCTTGTGCTCATGGCCATCGTTGTCTTCACCCTCCGCGAGTCTGGGACAATCGTCTTCTGGATCGGCGGGCTCATCCTCTCGTCGTTTGTTGGACCAGCACAGGCGGCGAGTCGGTCGTTGCTCGCTCGAGTCACTCCCGTCGATCGTCAGGGCGAGGTCTTCGGACTGTACGCAACCACGGGTCGGGTCGCCAGCTTCATGTCTCCCCTGCTCTGGGCGCTCTTCATCACGTGGTTCGGCGCGACGATCTTCGGCGTGCTCGGTATCGCCGTCATCCTGCTGGTGGGCGCCGTGCTCCTGACCTTCGTGCGAATCCCCAAGCACGTGCGCGTGCGCTAGGGCTGTCCCACCAAGGGATTGACCGAGTTCAGCCAGGGAAAGTAGCTGAAGTCGCGGTCTGCGGTCCACAATTCCTGCACACCGTGATCACTGCAGATCGCGGCGATCCGTGCGTCGTGCACCTTGGCTCCGGTGACGCTGCTCGATAGGAGTATCCGCGTGAGCGTTTCGACGTGTCTGGCGCTCTCGTCAAGCACGAAGCATCCGTAATCATCGCGCAGTCTCGCGATAAATGAGAGCGCTTGTTGCATGGTGGCCGGGGCCGCGAGGAACTGCCTTCGAGTGACAGTCGCGAGAAACTCGTGAACGCAGGGTGACGGGATGCCCCACGCCTCGCCCCGTGCGACGAGCGACTTGACTGCCGCAAGAGCCCGTGCGTGCTGGTCAAAGTCCGCGTGAAACGCATAGACAAGAATGTTGGTGTCAACGGCCTTCATGCGCGGTCGTTGATGGCGTCCCACCATCGTGTCGGATCAACGAGCACCTCGCCGCTACCGTCGCCGACGGTCGGAAGAATGACGTCGTCGACCCCGAGCTTCTTCAGTGGCTGGCGAAGGTACTGATAGGCCGACTTTTCGACGAGGAGCTTGAGCGACAAGTTCTCTTCGATCGCACGGGCCTTGAGTTGGTGAAAGAGCTCATCCGGGAGGTCGACCGTTGTGCGCATGACTTGAGTCTACGCACAAATGTGCTCGGATGCGCGCGCACTTATGAGCTTCGCTTGGTCCGAATGTAGCTGGTGCTCACGTCAACCTGCCGTCAGGCTGGGGGCATGACTCAACTCGAGAAGGCACTGCTGCTCAATTCGCTGCACGTACCCGGCGAGCCCCTCATCGTCACCAACGTGTGGGACGCCGTCACCGCCCGCACCGTGGCGGCTGCCCCCGGAGTGCGTGCGCTGGCGAGCGCGAGTCACGCGGTCAGTTTCGCCCACGGTGTGGACGACGGCGAGGGACTCACCCTCGATCAGGCGCTCGCGACAGCGCGCGTCATCGTCGATGCGGTCGATATCCCGGTGTCGATCGATTTCGAGCGCGGCTACGCGACGGATGCCGCGGGCGTGCAGAAGCACGTGGAACAGCTGATCGCGACCGGCGCCGTGGGGCTCAACCTCGAAGACAGCAGCTCACCTAACCAGCTGTTCCCGCGCGAGGACGCGGTGGCGCGGGTCGCTGCTGTGCGGCGCGCGGCGGAGGCCACGGGCATCCCGATCGTGCTGAACGCCAGAGTCGACGCGCTGGTACGCGGCGGCAACCGGGCCGAGGCGGTCGCGCGCGCGAACGCCTATCTCGCTGCCGGAGCAGACGTGATCTTCATGCTGGGAGTGAACAACGAGGAGTCCATCTCCTGGGCCATTGAGGAGGTCGATGGGCGTGTGTCGGTGATCGGGGGTCCGAGCGCGCCCCCTCTGATCATTCTCGCCGAGCTCGGGGTCTCACGAGTCAGCTTCGGCCCGCGCACCATGGGCCTGACTCTCGCGCACCTGCAGGCCGCCGCCACGCAACTCACTGCCTTGGGGGAGTACCCGGCCGAGCTCGGGTTCGTGTACTGAGTTACACCCCTGAGCGCCGGCGAAGCCGGGACCGAAGCCGCGACCTCCGGAGCGCGCATCACCACGGCCCGTTCGGACACCGCGGCGAGCGCCCCGGAAGTGCCAGCCCTGCGACGGGCCTCGAGGCGTAGCCTGAAGGCATGGACACTCCTCGACCCATAGGTTTCTGGCTCAAACTCGTTGACCGACTGATCGACGAGCAGTTCGCCTCGACCCTCGAGGAACACGGCGTCACCAGGCGCCAGTGGCAACTCCTGAACGTGCTCACTCAAGGGCCCGCGACGGTGGCGCAGCTGGATGCCGCGGTGGCGCCGTTCCTGTCCGGTGTGACAGATGACGACCCCGCCGAAACCTCCGTCGAGCACCTCGCCGAACTAGTCGACAGCGCGTGGGTCGAGGCGAGCCCCGAGGGTTATGCGCTCACCGACCGCGGTCGCGGCGCGTTCGAGCGCCTCGAGCTGGTCGTCGCGGCCCAACGCACTCAGGTTGCGGAGGGGATTGCCGCAGAGCAGTACGAGCAGGCCGTCGCCGTGCTCGAGCGCATGGCGCGCAACCTCGGCTACACGGA
This sequence comes from Rhodoglobus sp., assembly GCA_046155245.1. GTDB lineage: Bacteria > Actinomycetota > Actinomycetes > Actinomycetales > Microbacteriaceae > Rhodoglobus. The sequence continues at coordinate 5,725 of JBJXDR010000101.1, forward strand.
TTAGAGCAGCGCTCAGGGAGCTGGGCGGCGGCGTGTACGGCGCCTCGCGAATCGCGCCGCAGAGGCGGCGGCGCGATCAGAGAACAAAAAGGATCATGAGCATCGTGACGAGAAAACCCGTGATGAAGTTGAGGAGCAGGAATCGCCGCCAGCCCCGGTTAGCGGTGTCGGCTGCGGCATCCGTCACGTTCCAGAAGGGCACGCACACCACAGCGTAGGGCACAACGAGTACCGCCGCGAGCGGGCCGGGCCAGTCGCTGAACAGCAGAAGCGCACCGCCCAGCAGATAGGCGATCACTGCGAAACGCACCGTGTAGCGCCCCCCGATCACCGTGGCGATCGACGCGATGCCGCCCTCGCGATCGGCGATCACATCTTGCACGGCGCCGAACGCGTGCGACGCGATGCCCCACAGGAAGAAGGCACCGAGCACCGCCCACAGAGCGGGGGTGAACGCTGCACCCGCGAGCACGAGCCCGTAGATCGCGGGCGACACGAAGTGGGTGCTTGACGTGATCGAGTCGAGGAACGGCTTCTCCTTGAAGCGCAGACCCTTCGCCGAATAGGCGACCACCGCGAAGAGCGAGATCGCCAGCACGAGCCACGACAGGGGGGACCCGACGATCACGAGATAGACCACGAACGGCACGGTCGTCACGACCGAGGCGATGAGGGTGGGCCGGTGCATCCGGGTGTCGAGAAGGGCACCCTCGACGCCGCCCTTGCGCGGGTTGCGTAGGTCGGACTCGTAGTCGAACACGTCGTTGATTCCGTACATCGCGAGGTTGTACGGCACGAGGAAGAAGATCGTGCCGACGATGAGGGTCACGTCGAGCTGTCGAGTCGTCAGCAGGTACGCGGCGGCGAACGGGAACGCGGTGTTGACCCAACTCAGGGGTCGGGATGACACGAAGAGTGCCCTAAGCATCGGCGGGCCCCTTATCGCCACTCGACCGGCGTGGGGCGAGCAGCGCCCACAGTGCCGGCAGCCCAACCACGGCAGCGGCCGCGTAGGCGAAGTCCTCGATCGGGGCGACCCCCACGAACACCCCCGAGATCGCGGCCGGGTTATACGCAACGAGCCCCACGGAGATCATCACGTTGTCGAAGACCGCCGTCATGACGAGCACCACGAGCGCCGTGAGCCCCACGGCCCGCCAGTTCGGGGTGCGACGGGCGAGCATCCCGGCGATCACGAGCACCGCGACGGGCACGAGGAACACGGCGTTGAGCGACCAGTAGGTCATTGCTGACCCTCCGCGCGGTTGTTTCGGACATTTCGAGCGTCCGCAGCGGCCCCGTTTGTCCGTAATGACCGCGCGTGAAGCACTTGGGATGCCGCGCCGTACACGTTCATCGTCAGGTAGCACAACAGCGTCAGGAAGAAGACCTCCTCGACCGGCACCTCGGGCGCGACCTGCAGACCCGTCATGAACGAGGTCTCGCCGCGGAAGAAGATTCCCAGCCCCACCCCAGCGATGTCCCACGCGAGAAAGAAGGCGAGACCCACTACCAGCACGATCAGGGCGCGCCAAGGGGTGGCCCAGAAGAACAGGCCGAACCTGCGGTCGAGTAGCACCATGCCGGTGAGAGCGACAGCGAGAGCGGCGAGGTAGAGAAAGGGCATTACGCCGGCGGGGTCTCGACAAGCTCGACCGCCGATTCGGTGATCGACGCAACCAGAGGCTCGGGCAGCGGTTCCGTCGACGTGTCACCGCGTAGCCGCTTGACCAAGATCTCCGCGCTGATCAGACACATCGGCAGCCCAATACCCGGGATCGTCGAGCCGCCCACGTAGTACAACCCTTCGACCTTCTTCGACACGTTGCCCGCCCTGAAGAACGCGCTCTGGCGCAGGGTGTGCGCCGGGCCGAGCGCGGTGCCGCGCCACGCGTTCAGGTCGTGTGCGAAGTCGCCCGGCCCCACGGTGCGCCGCAGGGTGATGCGCGAAGCCAGATCCGGGATGCCCGCCCACTCTGCGATCTGCGCGATGACCCGGTCGGCCAGCGCCTCGATGCGCGGGTCCCCGTCACCGTCGACGTCGCCGCGCCCGATCGTGGGATCGGCGGGGATCGGCACGAGTACGAACAGGTTCTCGTAACCCTCGGGCGCGACATCCGGATCGACGCCACCGGGCTTGCAGATGTAGAGCGAAGCGGGCTCGGGCACCGACGACGGCGTACCGAAGATCTGGTTGAAGCCGCGCTCCCACTCGCGCGTGAACAACAGGGTGTGGTGCTCCAGCTGGGGAAGCTCGCCCTCGACGCCCAGATACACCAGCAGGGCGCTGGGGCCGGGAGTCTTCGAGTCCCAGTACTCCTGCGGGTAGGTCTGCTCCTCGCGGGCGAGCAGCTCGGTCTCGCTGTGGTGCAGATCGGCGGCCGAGACGACGATGTCGGCATCCGCGAACTGCGTCTGGCGGTTCGCGTCGAAGTACTCCACACCCGTGGTCTTGCCGCCCTCGACGAGGATGCGCGTGACTTGTGCCCCGGTGATGATCGTCGCGCCCTGGACCCGGGCGAGATCGGCGATCGACTCGATCACCCGGGTGAAGCCGCCCATCGGGTAGAGCACGCCGTCCGCGAGATCGAGATGGCTCATGAGGTGGTACATGCTCGGTGTCAGGTAGGGCGAGGACCCCAGGAACACGGCCGGGTAACCGAGCACTTGGCGCAGCCGCAGGTCGGTGAACTTACGGCCGACGAGGCTCGACAACGGTTCGATCAGCAGTCGCAGGAACGTGACGGTTTTCGACAGCACGTCCCGCCTGAAGAGGGTACGGATGTCCGCAAAGGTCGTGTAGAGAAACCGCAGCTTCGCGAGTTCGTACGTCTGCCGCGCGGATTCCAGGTACTTCTCAAGTCGATCGCCCGCACCGGGTTCGATGGCCTCAAACAGTTCGAGGTTGTCTTCGAGCTCGGCCGAGACATCCAGCGGCTCGGTGGTGCCCTCGAAGTAGACGCGGTAACCGGGGTCGAGGGTCACGAGCTTCAACTGCTCGTCGGCGGAGGTGCCCAAAAGCTTGTAGAAGTGGTCGAACACTTCGGGCATCAGGTACCAGCTCGGTCCCGTGTCAAACCGGAAGCCGTCTTTCTCCCAGTTGCCGGCCCGGCCGCCCACCTCGGGGCGAGCCTCGAGGAGCGTCACCTGGTGGCCCTCGCGGGCGAGCAGGCCGGCACTGGCGAGACCGGCGATGCCACCCCCGATGATGACGACGCGACTCATGATCTACCTTTCGAACGGGGCAGGACGCCGGCACTCGCGGCGAGCGCTAGCCGGGCCTTGACGGGGTTGGGAACACGCACGCGCGACGTGACAAGCTCACCCGCCGGGGTGCGGCGGAGGCGGCGTGACAGTTCGGCGAACAATGACTGGGCGAGAGCGACCGCGCGGCGGCTGCTCGAGGGCAGCTCGGGCAGCACGGCAGAGGAGACCGCGAGATCGGCATCGATGTCGTCAAGCAGGCGCACCTTCTGCTCCTCGGTGAAGGTCTCGACGTTGATCCCCGGGAAATAGCTCCGGCCGAGGGTTTCAAAATCGGCGGCGAGGTCACGCAAGAAGTTGACCTTCTGGAACGCCGCACCCAGCGCTCGCGCGCCGGTCTCAAGTCGCGGCAAGTCGTCGACCTTCTCCCCGAGCACGAACGCCCGCAGGCACATGAGCCCCACTACCTCGGCGGAACCGTACACGTAGCGCTCGAAGCTGGGCTGGTCGTGCTGCTTATCGCTGAGGTCCATGCGCATCGACTCGAAGAAGGGGGCCGTGAGGTCACTGCCGAAGCCAGTCTCCCGCGCCGTCAGGGCGAACGCGTGCACGACGAGGTTCGAGCTGTAGCCAGTGGCGACGGCGTTCTCCGTCTCGCGCTCGAGCTCGTTGAGTGTGCGGCCCGCACCGATCGTGTCGACCCCGGCCTCCTCGGCGCCGCCGTCGACGATCTCGTCGGCGATGCGAACGAGTGCGTAGATGTTCTCAACGTGTTGCCGCACGCCGGGTCCCAGCAGCCGCGATGCCAGCCCGAACGACGTCGAGTAGCGACGGATCACAACACTCGCCGTCTCCTCCGCGACCCGATCGTAGAGGGCGAGCCGCCCGCTCACTTCACCCGCCCGAGCACGTCGTCGGCGAGCGGGTGCAGCTCGAGCCGGAGGGCCGGCGGGATGTGTGGCTCGGCGAGCCGGGCGAGCGCGCGGTTCGCGTAGTAGCGGGCGAGGCCCTCGGTGAAGCTCTTGGCGCCACAGGCCACGAGCATCTGGCGGATGCGCTCCGCGTCGGCTTCGGTGAGGTCGTCGGTGCCGAACACCGACTGCACACTCGCCCACTCGCGTGTGGTCGTCGCGTACGCGATCATCACGGTGCGCTTGCCTTCGCGCAGATCGCCGATCGTCGTCTTGCCCGTCTCGGATTCCAGACCGAACACACCCAGGAGGTCGTCGACGATCTGGTACGCAATGCCGATCTCGCGACCGAAGTCGCCGAGTGTCGTCACGACCTCCTCCGACGCGGACGCGAGGATCGCACCGGCCTGCAGCGGGCACTCGAACGAGTACACGGCCGTCTTGAGGCGCTCCATGGTGAGGATGTCGTCGACCCGAGGCACCTCCGGCAGGATCGAGAAGTCAACGTCGATCAGCTCGCCAGCGGCTGACGCGAAGAGCGCGTCATCCATCACCTCGAGTAGGCGCGTACGGGTGACGTCATCCACACCGCTGCGGTCGATGAGTCGGTAGGAGTTGAACAGGGCGAGGTCTCCGGCGATCACCGCGGCGGAGATGCCGCTGTGGTTGGCGCCGCGCTCGGTCGCCCCTGCGGCGATCGCGCGATCGCGATAGGTGCCGGAGATGTTCGGGGACCCGCGACGAATGAAGTCGTTGTCGATCACGTCGTCGTGCACGATGAGGGCCGTGTGAAGCAGTTCGAAGGCCGCGCCCACGTAGGCCGCAGCTTCGACGTCGGTGCCGCCGAGTGCTGCGTACGCGCACATCACCATGCGCGGGCGGAATCGTTTACCACCGATCGTGTTGTTCTCGAGGGTCTGCCAGAGCTGCACGTACTGAGCTCCGAAGGGCGCCGCGCGGTTCTTGGATAGGCTGAAGAAACGCGCCAGCACGGCGTCGACCTGCAGTTGCCTCTCCTTTGAGAGGGCCAGCAGCCCCGAACTATCCACATAGTGAGACTACCGCGATGACCCCACCCGAACAGGTCGTGCTACTGGATGACGCGGCCCAGCCGATCGGCGTCGCGGACAAGTTCGAGGTGCACACCGCCAACACCGCGCTGCACCTCGCATTCAGCTGCCACGTCTACAACGAGGACGGCCTCGTGCTCGTCACTCGCCGCGCCCTCTCGAAGCTCACTTGGCCGGGAGTGTGGACGAACTCGTTCTGCGGGCACCCAGCCCCGGGCGAGTCGTTCGATGACGCTATCGCGCGCCGGGCATCCATCGAGCTGGGCATCACGATCCGGGACTTGACGCTGATACTGCCCGACTTTCGCTATCGAGCGGTCGACGCCTCAGGCATCGTCGAGAACGAGGTCTGCCCGGTCTACCGCGCCGTGACGACGGATGCCGTGGCGCCGAACCCCGAGGAGGTCGCGGAGTTCGAGTGGGTAACCCCCGAGTCGCTCGCGACGGCGGCTCTCGCCGCGCCGTATGCGTTCAGCCCGTGGCTCGGCTGGCAACTAGAGCAGCTGGGCTAACTGCCGGCCGCGCCCGCATCCGTCGACCGCACGTCGGTGCGGTGGAAGTTCTGAAAGCTGCGGCTCGCCGTCGGACCCCGCTGACCCTGGTACCGGTTGAGGTACACGCCCGAACCGTACGGGTTCTCGACCGGCGAGCTGGTACGGATGAAGCACAGCTGCCCGATCTTCATGCCGGGCCACAGCTTGATCGGCAGGGTCGCGACGTTGCTGAGTTCAAGCGTGACGTGCCCCGAGAAGCCGGGGTCGACGAATCCGGCGGTCGAGTGGGTGAGCAGCCCGAGCCGACCGAGCGAGCTCTTGCCCTCGAGGCGGGCGGCGACATCATCGGGCAGCGTCACGAGCTCGAAAGTGGAGCCGAGCACGAACTCGCCCGGGTGCAGGATGAACGGCTCGCCCGCCTCCACCTCGAGCAAATGCGTCAGGTCGGGCTGGTCTTCCGCGGGGTCGATGAACGGGTACTTGTGGTTATCGAACAGCCGAAAGAAGCGGTCGAGGCGTACATCGATGCTCGATGGCTGAACCATGTCGAGGTCGAGGGGCTCGAGACCGATGCGCCCCGAGGCCAGTTCCGCCCGGATGTCGCGATCACTGAGAAGCATGCGGCCCAGTCTGGCACCCCTGCGCTTCGCGCGGCCAATACGGACATCTCGTGGCTGTTTCGGCCGCTGAATTGTCCATAGTGTGCGCGCGCGGGGCGTTGCGGTCGGTGCGGTCAGCTCGTCCCCCGGGCGTGGGCCGGTGAGCTATCCCCGCGTCTGGTCGGGACGCGGGCGGGGCGGTCGCGGGCAACCGAGGCTTGAGTTGTGACTGCGCGTTGGCCTTCGAGAATGTTCCTTGCGCACGAACTGCCCGGCCTCGGGCTGCATCCCCGGACGGTTTCCCGTGGGCTCGAGCGTCGCGAGCTCGTACGGGTGAAGCGCGGCGCCTACTGCGCCGCCGAGGTTTGGCGATCGGCCACCGACCCGGAACGGCACCGGATGCGGGTCACGGCCGCCGCCGCCGCCCACCCACATGCTGTCTTCTCCCACTGGTCGGCCGCCGCAGTGCTCGGGCTCCCTCTCATCGGACGCTGGCCATCCACAGTGCATGTCGCGGCCGATCGGGCGACCGGTGGCCGATCAGAGGTAGGAGTCACGCGGCATTGTCGAGGGTTGCGCGATGAGGAAGTGGTCGGGGTGGGCACTCTGCGAGTGACGTCGATCGAGCGAACCCTGGTAGATCTTGCCGTCACCCAGCCTTTCAGATTCGCTTTGTCGCCCGCGGACCATGCCCTCAGGGAGAAGCTGACGAGCAAAGACGCACTGATGGAATACCTCGACGAGCCCGTCCGGGGCCGACCGAGGGCGCTCAGGGTTTGCGAGCTCGCCGACGGCCGCGCTGAGACTCCGGGTGAGTCGCTCAGCCGAGGAACGATCCACCAACTGGGCTTTCCACCCCCCGAACTCCAAGTGCGCCATGTGACTGGGACAATCGTCGAGTTCACGGACTTCGAGTGGCAAGAGTTCAGAGTGATCGGAGAGTTCGACGGGCTGGGAAAGTACCTGCGAGACGAGTTCCGGGCCGGCCGTACGGTCGCCGAGGTTGTGATCGACGAGAAGCGACGGGAGGACCGGCTCCGCCGTTCATCGGGGAGCAGCTTCGCGCGGTGGGGGTGGGACGACGCCCTGCGGATGACGCCGCTTCGCGACATCCTGCTCGAATCGGGTCTACCGATCGTTCGCGCGGGCTTTACGGACATTCCGGGTTGATGAATGAGCCCAAATTGTCCTCAACGTGCGCGCGAAGCGATCTCCTCTAGAATTGGGGGCGCGCACGCGGATGTAGTTCAATGGCAGAACTTCAGCTTCCCAAGCTGATAGCGCGGGTTCGATTCCCGTCATCCGCTCCATTAGGTTCCAGCCCTCGCCGGGTTAGCATCGGAGCCATGACCGAGCTGGTGCCGATACCGTCTCCGGGCATCCCGCTGTTCTATGGCGAACCGGGCAACCCGGTTGTCGTCGTGCTCCACGACTGGTACGGGCGGCTGCCCGGCCTCGACCCGTTCGCGACCGCGCTGGCGTCGCGCGGGCTGCGCGTCGCCGTGCCCGACCTGTACGAAGGCGTGTGCACGACGGATCCCACAACCGCCGAAACGCTCATGGCGGGCCTCGACGTCGCAACGGCCCTCGCCGAGGTAGACGACACCATCGCGCAGGCCCAGGACACCGGCGACGAGAAGGTCGCGATCGTGGGGTTCTCGATGGGCGGCTGGTTGGGGTTGCTGCACGCGCAGGCCGGCGCGGTTGACGCAGTGGTCGCCTACTACGCAAGCCTCAGCGACGAGGAGCACGGCGTCATCCCGTGCCCGGTGCTACTGCAGTGGGCCGAAGTCGACGAGTGGAGCGAGGGCGACGGCCCCGAGGAGTTCGTGGCGCGCCTCAAGGACCACGGCACGCCAGTTACTCAGCACACCTACCTCGGCACCGAGCATGGGTTCGCGAATGCGAGCATCCCGGGCACGATCGACGCGCAGGCCGCCGCCCTCGGATTCGCGCGCACCGCGGTGTTCTTGGAGAAGCACCTCGTCGGTTGAGTAGCGTAGGTATCGTGCCAACCTTCGAGCCAGACATCGTCGCCGGCGTGCTGCGACACATGAACGACGACCACCCGGAAGACAACCTGCTGATCGCCCGCGCATTCGGGTCGACGGATGCCTGGGCCGCAACCATGATCGGCCTCGACGGTGACGGCGGCTCCTGGGCCTACCTCGTCGGCGACGATGAGCGTGAGCTGACCGTTCCGTGGTCGGGACCCATCACGGAGCGCCCCGAGATCCGGCGCGAGATCGTGGTGCTGTATGACGCGGCCTGCTCGAAGCTCGGAATTGAGCCGCGCCCCCACGAGTAACCAATCTGCTTCTGTCGCGGGCACGAACATCCCCGTGAAAGAAGGAGTCACCATGACCACATCACCTAACCGCTTGCTGGGGATCGTCTTCGGCGCGGTGTACATATTGATCGGCTTGCTCGGCTTCACCGTTTCGTCTGGAGTGGATTTTCTCGCCACCGAAGGCGGACTGCTTCTGGGAATCTTCCAGGTCAACCCGCTCCACAATGTCGCCCACATCCTGATCGGCGCAGCGCTGCTGATCGCCGGTCTTTCCGGTGTGCGGGCAGCGCGGGCAACCAACTCGGTTGTCGGTGCCGCCTACTTGCTGCTGGGCTTCGCGGGACTGTTCCTGATCGGAACCGCCTTGAACATCCTCGCCCTGAACGCGGCCGACAACGTGCTGCACCTCGGTAGCGCGGTCATTCTGCTCGCGGTGGGCCTCGGTGCCGATCGCCGGTCGAAGGTAGCCACGGCCTAACCATGGTGACCCGAGTGGAGCCCACTACCATGCCGACGATCACCCACACCTGGCTCGCCTTCGCGGCGATCGGTGCCGGACTGATCCACGCTGCTCGTGTTGTGGGCTCCCCTCTGGCCCTCGGCATCTCCCCGACTGTTCTCGGCGTGGCCGAGTTCGGCTGGGGGGTTGCCGTTCTCACGCCATTCGCACTGAGGTAAACTTTGGGTCGCCCCAATCCCGGCGGTCTGGAGTCCACCTTGAGTGTCATCCCCTTCTCGCAAGCCCTGCGCGAGCGCACTATGGCCAGCCACGAAGACAGCGCCGGGGCAGCCTTCATGAGTGACCTCATGACTGGCGAAGGCAGCCGCGACGACTACGTCGCGCTCGTGGCGCAGCACTACTTCGTCTATGCCGCCCTCGAGGCCGCAGCCGCGCGATTCGCGGATGACGCTGTGGCTGCACCGTTCATCAACAACGAGCTCACCCGGCTCCCGGCACTCGAAGCCGACCTCGACTTTCTGGTCGGACCGCACTGGGCCGGCTCGGTCGCCCCGGTTCCTGCCGCCAACCGCTACGTCGAGCGCATCAACGAGGTCGCAGCGCAAGGTTGGGCCGGCGGGTTCATCGCCCACCATTACACGCGCTACCTCGGTGACCTGTCGGGCGGGCAGGCCATCTCGCGAGTCATGCAGCGTCGCTTCGGGTTCGCCACCGACGGCGTCGCGTTCTACGCGTTCGACGGGATCGCGAGCCCCAAGCATTTCAAAGACACCTACCGCGAGCAACTGGATGCGGTCGACTGGGATGCCGCGGAACGCGAGCGCGTGATCAACGAGGTGCTGCTCGCCTACCGCCTCAACACCGAACTGTTCATCGACCTCGCTGAGGCGAAGACCCTCGCTGGTTGAGTAGCCGGCGATGCCGGCGTATCGAAACCGGCGCTAAGCGCGGATCGCCGGGATCGCCGCCGTTCGCGACATGAAGCGCACGACGTTCTCGTCGACGATGATGTCGCTCGGGCGTAGCGGACGGGTGAGGTAGAGGCCCTCGAGTTCGCTGATGCGGCTGAGCGCCACATACGTCTGGCCGGGAGCGAACGACCGCTCGCCGAGATCCACGATCGCGCGGTCGTAGGTCTTGCCCTGCGACTTGTGGATCGTCACTGCCCACGCGAGCCGCAGCGGAAACTGCGTGAACTCGGCGACCACATCCTTGCGCAACGACTTCGTGAGCGGAGAGTAGCTGTACCTGAACTTCTCCCACACCGCTGGCTTCACCTCGTGCCGTTCACCGTCGATGTCCACCCAGACGGTCGTATCGATCTTGAGCACGGTGCCGACCGTGCCGTTGACCCAGCGTGACTCGCCGCCGACGTCGTTGCGCAGAAACATCACTCGCGCACCGACCTTGAGCTCAAGTGTCTCGTCGGCGGGAAAGGAGCGGCCGCCGAATTCCCCGTTGATGTCCGCTCGCGCGGTGAGCACCCGGCCGGGGAGACGCGCGAGTTCGGTGGCGTTGATCCGAGTGACAGTGCCGTTCGTGGTGGCCAAGGTGATCGCGCCATCCGTCGGGGCCGGCCGGGCACCCATCTCGTTGAGTCGACTCGCGATCTCCGCCGTCACGTGGCCGTGGCGCACGGCGTTGAGCATGCGCTTGAAGTCGTCTTCGTGCTGACGGTGGATGGTCGACAGTTCGTAGATCGTGAGGTCGGTGTCATCCCACACCTTGGCGTCGAAGAACCACATCGACTCGTACCGGTCGGCGAAATAGGCGCGTTCGTCGCCCTCACCCGGAACCGGCGCGAGCTGATACGGGTCACCGAACAGCACGACCTGCACGCCGCCGAACGCCTCGGGCTTTCGCCCCCGGGCCTGACGCAGCGAGCGGTCGATGGCATCCAGCAGGTCGGCGTTGACCATCGAGACTTCGTCGATCACGAGGGTGTCGATCGTGTTCAGCAGTTTGCGCAGGGCATCATTCTGCTCGATGTCGTGGTCGGCGATCACCCCGATGGGCAGTCGGAAGAGCGAGTGGACGGTCTGCCCGCCGACGTTGAGCGCGGCAACCCCGGTCGGGGCACTGACCACGATCTGCTTCGAGGTGTTGCTGGAGAGATGACTTAGCAGCGTCGACTTACCCGTGCCGGCGCGACCGGTCACGAAGATGTTGTCGCTGGTGGTCTCGATGCGGTCGTAGACGGCCTGCTGCTCAGGGGACAGGCTCACCTCGATCACCGCTTCACCTTAACTTAGGATGATGCAATGCGCCGGGAGATCATCACATGGTCGGCCGTCGCCGCCCTGGTGATTGGCGGATTCGCGGGCACAGTGCTCCTGCTCAACGCCACGCTCTACAGCGCGAGCGGCTTTGTCGGGAGCTATCTCGACGCTCTCGCGCGGCAGGACGCGCCCGGGGCACTGGAGCTCGCCGGCCCGAGCGTCGCTGGCGACGCGTCGACGCGACTGCTCGAGCGTGACGCTATGGGGGAGCTCGGCGACATCCGTCTGATCAGTGATGCGGCACAGCCCGACGGCACTCACACCGTGATCTACTCCTTCACCGCGGGCGAGGTCATCGGGCAATCATCCTTCACCGTGCGACCCACGGGCACTCTGCTGGGGCTCTTCACGACCTGGTCGTTCGATACCCCGCCGCTCGGAGTCGTGCAACTGACGGTGCTGCACGACGACGAGTTCACCGCGAACGGTGTAAACCTCACCACGCCACGGCAGAATGAGTCGGTGCCCTACCTCGTCTTCACCCCGGGCCTGTACGAGTTCGACCACGAGACGACTTTCCTCACCGCTGAAGCCGTGCGCATCGCGGTAACCGAGCCGGGCTCGGCGGTTCCGGCAGCTGTCGATGTGCAAGCCAATCAAGCCTTTGCCGACAAGGTATCGCGGGAGATCACCACGTTTTTGGACGGATGCGCGACCCAGCAGGTGCTGCTGCCCACCGGATGTCCGTTCGGTCAAACCATCACCAACCGGGTGATCACGAGCCCGGCCTGGTCGATCGTGGATTACCCGAAGGTCACGATCATCCCGGGCAGCGAACCGAGCCAGTGGCGGATGTCACAGGCCTCCGCGACCGCTCACCTCATCGTCGACGTCAAGAGCTTGTTCGACGGAACCGTTTCGACCCTCGACGAGAACGTTCCGTTCAGCCTCCGCGCGACCATCGCCCTACTTCCCGAGGATGAACTCGTCATCACGGTCGAATGACGGGCTTTCGCGCGGCGCGCGCCGCGAGCATCCGGTTGTACGCCTCGAGTTCGGCGTTGTTGTCGCGGTCAGCCTTGCGGTCGTAACGCTTCTGCTCCCGCGCATCGCTGCGCGACCACAGGACGACGATGGCGACAGCGATTATCGCGTTCGGGATCTCGCCGACGCTCCACGCGATCGCGCCGCCGGCCTGCTGGTCGGATATCGCGGGCGCCCCCCACCCCATCGCGCCGTACCAGTCGACGAGGAGGAGGCCCGTACCCGTGACGAGCGCGAGCCCGAAGAAGGCGTGGAACGCCATTGTCGCGAACAGCGTGACCAGCCGGATCGGATATGGCGCGCGGTTCGGCGCCGGATCGATCCCGATGAGCGAGAACACGAACAGGTAGCCCGTGAGCAGAAAGTGGATGATCATCCACTCGTGGCCGATGTAGTTGGTGGTCGCCCAGCCGAACAAGGGCGTGTAGTAGAACACCCAGAGCGACCCGGTGAACAGACCGGCGGCCACGAGCGGGTGGCTCAGCACGCCGAAGTACCGCGAGTGCGCCACGAGCATGATCCATTCGCGCGGGCCCCGACTGCCATCGGCGCGCTTCACGATCGTGCGCAGGGCGAGCGTGATCGGAGCCCCGGGAACGAGCAGCACCGGCACAACCATTCCGAGGGTCATGTGGGCGAGCATGTGCGAAGAGAACAGGTACTGCTGGTACAGGTTCACGCCACCGTTGGTGATCCAGAACAGCAGAAGCATCCCGCTGATCCACAGCACGGTGCGGTACCAGGGCCACGCGTCGCCCCGGCGGTGCAGCCGGATGACACCCCACACGTAGAACAGAATGCCGAACGCCGGCACGAGCACCCAGATCAAGTCGATGTTCCACGTCGTCAGCAGATTCTCCAGGGACACCGGTGGTGGCAGCGGGCGACCCGTGAGCAGTTCCGCGGGGGTGGGGTCCGTCAGATCGGTGGCCGCCACCTCCGGCACGGATGCGGGTGTTCGCGCCAGCGCGGCGGCCACGCCTGACGCGATGCCCATGAACGCGAGGTCGGCGACGACCACCACGCCGAACAGGCGCTTCGACGCGGATGCGCTGGCGCGGGTCATCCGCCCGATCAACGTCCGGCGCTGGGCGGCACCGAACATCCCGAGCGTCAGCAGAGCCGCGACTTTCACCAGCACGAGGATGCCGTACGGGCTCAGCAGGTTGGGCAGGTTCTCGACGCGGATCGCCGCACTCACATAGCCGCTCACCGCGACCACCACGAAGCTCACGAGCGCCACGGTCGAGTACCGCCGAAGGACGAGTTCTACGCGCCCTGCCTCGAGCGTGGATCGGATGAGCGCGAGCGTAAGCAGGCCCCCGAGCCAGACCGCCGCGAACAGTACGTGCAAGAACAGGGCGCTCGTGGCCGCGTCGTGATCGGCGGTGCCGCCGCCGTGGCCCTGAAGGGTCATCGGCACGAGACCCGCGACGGCGACCAGCCCGACGAAGAGGAGAGCCGTGACGTTGCGCACAGCGATACACAACACGGTGACGCTTGCCGCGAAGAGCGTGGTCGCAAGCCAGGCCTGACCGAGCTCGGTGCTCGTGAGGAAGGTGCCCAGCACCTGCCCGAACGTGTCATCGATGCGGATCGGCTGGTTGTACACCAGCAGGAACGCGTAGAACGCGGTTGCGCCTGACGCGACCGTCCAGACGGCGGCACTCGCGGCAGCCACGTCAAGGGCTCGCCCGAACTCCGGCTTCGCCGAGTCGAGCGCGAATAGCACGAGTACGAGCGCACCGATGGTACCCGCGCCGCCGAGGTTCACGAGCAGCTTCGACACCGGCAGGCCATAGCGAACCGCCGCTCCGGGGTCGACCAGCCGCAGTGGATCGGCGCCACCAGCAAACGCGAGAGCGGCGAACAGGGCCACGAGCGCCGCGAGAACAAGGGTCGCGGGAGCGACAATCTTCGCGAGACGAGGCACCGTATGAGCCTATTCGTAGCTGACTGGGACTGCGTCTGCCGAGCATCCGTAGCCCGGGTCGGAACGACGAAGGGCGACGACCATTACAGTCGCCGCCCTATCGAAACGTGCTGCGAAGTTACTTCGCTGCAGCCTTCAGCTTGCTACCGGCCGAAACCTTCACGCCGTAGCTCGCCTTGATCTGGATGGCCTCGCCGGTCTGCGGGTTGCGACCCGCGCGCGCCGAGCGGTGGGTGCGCTCTACCGCGAGCCAGCCCGGGATCGACACCTTCGTGCCCTCACCGACCGACTTGGCTAGAACGGCGAAGATCGAGTCGACGACGCCGTTGACGGCTGCCTGGCTCATGCCAGACTCCGCAGCAACAGCTGCGACGAACTCGGTGCGGTTTAGTGACTTGTCAGCCATGGGATGTCCTCCTCGGACCTCATGCAGTTATGGGTAGAGCCTGTGTAGCGCCTGCAATCTACCAGCTTGACTTGGTAATTCCGGGCAACTCACCCCGGTGCGCCATATCGCGGAAGCGAACACGGGAAACACCGAACTGCGAGAGGAAACCACGCGGACGACCGTCAATCGCGTCGCGACCGCGTACGCGGACCGGCGAAGCGTTGCGCGGAAGCTTCTGCAGGCCGAGGCGCGCGGCCTCGCGGGTCTCGTCGGTTCCGTTGACGTCGACCAGCGCCTTCTTCAGCTCCAGGCGCTTGGCGGAGTAGCGGGCCACGATGACCTTGCGCTGCTCGTTCTTGGCAATCTTGCTCTTCTTGGCCATGTGTTTAGCGCTCCTCGCGGAATTCGACGTGCTGGCGGATCACCGGGTCGTACTTCTTGAGCACGAGGCGATCGGGGTTGTTGCGACGGTTCTTCTTCGTCACGTAGGTGTAGCCCGTTCCTGCGGTCGAACGGAGCTTGATGATGGGGCGGATGTCCTGCTGCTTAGCCATTAGATCTTCTCCCCACGGGCAAGAAGGTCCTTGACAACGGACTCGATGCCGCGCGCGTCGATCACCTTGATGCCCTTGGCGGACAGCGTGAGCGTGACGCTACGGCGCAGCGAAGGCACGAAGTAGGTCTTCTTCTGGATGTTCGGGTCGAAACGACGCTTGGTGCGTCGGTGCGAGTGTGAGATGTTGTGACCAAAGCCGGGAACGGCTCCGGTCACCTGGCAGACTGCTGCCATGGGTGTACTCCTGTTCTGGTTACCGTGACCCATCCACTGCTGGATGACTCACCCAAGATCACTTGTCGGCACGCCTTGATCCCTGCCTGCGTTTTCAAGCACAGCTCTGGGGAGGCATACGTGCGGGCGGAAATGCCCAACCTGTAGATACTACGTGGGTGGCCCCAGCACGTGCAACCTGACGGGGGTCTGCGAGAATCAGCCCATGCCCCCCGTGTTGCAGGACATCGTGATCACCCCGACCGTGGATGGCGCGAGCCTGCACCTCAAGGGACTGCTGGGCATCCCCGACTCACCCGGCCCGTGGCCGGCGGTCGTCGTGGTGCACGAGGCGTTCGGCATCGAGGCGGAGATGCGCAAGCAGGTGACCCATCTGGCGAGCCTGGGGTACCTCGCGCTCATGCCCGACCTGTATACCGAGGGCGGCTTCCGCAAGTGCATCGGCGCCACCGCTCGCGCGCTGCGCAGCGGCACCGGGCGCGCCTGGGCCGACATCGAGTCGGCGCGGCTCTGGCTGACCGCGCGTGACGACTTCACCGGCGCCCTCGGCATCATCGGCTTCTGCATGGGTGGCGGCTTCGCACTGCTGGCCGCGGCGAGCGGGTATGACGCCGACGAGACCGCGTATCAAGCTGCCGCCGTGAACTACGGCATCCTGCCCGCTGACCTCGACGTTATCGAGCACTCGTGCCCTGTCGTCGCGAGCTACGGCGGCAAGGATCGTGCGATCAAGGATGGCGCCGCACGACTCGAGGCGAAGTACACGCAGCTCGGCGTCGCCCACGACGTGAAGGAGTATCCCGAGGCCGGGCACGCCTTCCTCAACGAGAAGCCGACTGGCCCGCTCGTGTTGCGGCCGTTCCTGAAGGTCTCCGGCATCGCGCCAAACCCCGAGGCGGCAGTCGACGCGTGGAAGAGAATCGACGCGTTCTTCGGCGAGCACCTGATGCCGACCCGGCCATGAGGATCGGGTATGCCGTCGGCTACTGGAAGCAGGGGCCGCCGAAGGGCGCCCTGAAGGCGATCCGCACCGCCGAGCGTCTCGGCTACGAGTCAGTCTGGACGGCCGAAGCCTACGGCTCGGACGTGTTCACCCCGCTCGCCTGGTGGGGTTCGCGCACCACCCGCGTGAAGCTCGGCACGGGTATCGCGCAGCTCTCGGCCCGCACCCCGACCGCCGCCGCGATGGCCGCCCTCAGCCTGGATCACCTCTCGGGGGGCCGCGTGATACTTGGGGTCGGGGCATCCGGACCGCAGGTCGTCGAGGGCTGGTACGGAGCGCCCTACCCGAAGCCGCTCGCCCGCACTCGCGAGTACATCGACATCGTGCGTCAGGTGCTCGCGCGGGAGAACGAAGTGACGTCGGCCGGCCCGCACTACCCGCTGCCCTACACCGGCCCGGATGCCACGGGCCTCGGTAAGCCGCTGCGCTCGACCGTGCACCCCCTGCGTGCCAACCTGCCCATCTACCTCGCCGCAGAGGGACCCAAGAACGTCGCCCTCGCAGCGGAGATCGCCGACGGCTGGCTGCCCTTCCTGTTCTCGCCCAAGGCCGACGCCGAGGCGCGCGCCCAGCTCGATGAAGGGTTCGCGCTGCGCTCGCCCGAGCGATCCCCGCGGGAGAACTTCGAGGTCGCGTTGCAGCTCGCCGTGATCCCGCACCCCGACGTGGAGAAGGCGGCCGACATGGTGCGGCCGACCATCGCGCTGTACGTCGGCGGCATGGGCGCGAAGGGCGCGAACTACCACCGGAACGTGATCGACCGGCTCGGGTACTCCGACGCGGCCGATCGCATCCAGGAGCTCTATTTGGCCGGCAAGAAGGCGGAGGCGATCGCGGCCGTGCCCACGAAACTCGTCGAGGAGATCGCGCTCATTGGGCCGCCCGAAAAGATCCGCGACGAGCTGGCCGCGTGGGAGGAGTCGGTCGTGACGACGATGCTCGTGCAGGGGCCGGCGTTCGCGCTGCGCACCATCCGCGATGTGCTGCAGGGCGGCTCGCTCACGCGCGCGAAGCTCGGAGCGCTGGCCCTTGCGTACGCGCAGAGCCGCCGCTAGCAGCTCCTGCGCCAAGCGCGCGGGGGTTTGTTGACCGCGCGGGGGCTGCAGCGTGCGCGCGGTCGACAAACGGGCGCGGCGTTGAGGTTATTACCCGCGGGAACACTCCGCGCACAACCCGAACACGTCGACCACGTGGTTGGGCTGCGTGAAGCCGTGTTGGGTTGCGACCTGTCGAGCCCACTGCTCGACGGCATCCGCCTCGATCTCCACGGTGAGTCCACAGTTGCGGCAGATGAGGTGGTGGTGGTGGGTGCCCGGCGTGCAGGCCCGATAGAGACTCTCGCCCTCCTGCTGCAGCGAGTCCGCCTCTCCCTCGACCGCTAGGTCAGCGAGCGCCCGGTAGACGGTCGCGAGCCCGATGGATGACCCGCCATCGCGCAGCGCCGAGTGCAGGCTCTGCGCGCTCACGAAGCCCTCGGAGGTGCCGAGCGCCGCCCGCACGGCCTCCCTCTGCCACGTGTTGCGCTTCATGCCGACACCATAACCCGCGGGCCTACGAGACGGCAGGTGAGGTAGATCGCGAACGAGATGCTCGTAATGAACGGGCTGATCGGCAACGACCCGCCAAGCGCCAGGAGGATGCCTCCCACCGCAGAGACGAGACCGAACACCATTGCAAGCACGGGCACCAGCACGGGCGACGAGCTGACCCGTAGGGCCGCCGCCGCCGGGGTGACCAACAGTGCCAGCACCAGCAGCGCGCCGATCACCTGCACCGACACTGCGACCGTCAGGCCGAGAAGCACCATGAAAACGAGCGCAAGCGTGCGACTCGGCACGCCTCGGGCCATCGCCACCTCGGTGTCGAGGCTGTCGAAGGTGAGCGGGCGCCAGATCACGAGCAGGGCCGCGAGCACGACGGCGCTGATGCCGACGAGCAGCCCGAGCTGCGGGAAGTCCACGGAGACGATCTGTCCGGTGAGGAGGCCGAACTTGTTTCCGCTACGTCCGGGGTAGAGCGCGAGAAACAGAATGCCCAGGCCCAGACCGAAGGGCATCAGAACCCCGATGATCGAGTTGCGGTCCCGAGCCTTGGCCCCGAGCATCCCGATGATGATGGCCGCGATGAGGGAGCCGACGATCGACCCGGCGACCACATTGACCCCGAGCAGCAGCGCGCCCGCGGCCCCGGCGAACGACAACTCGCTGATGCCGTGAACGGCGAATGCCATGTCGCGCTGCATCACGAAGACTCCGACCAGGCCGCCAACAATGCCGAGCACGGCCGCGGCAAGAATGGATGCCTGCACGAGCTGAAGCAGCTCGCCGTAGTTGGAGAAATCCATCAGCCGACCGCCTCGTCGTGGTGCACGTGGTCGGGTGCGCCGGCCACGAAAATGCGGCCCCGGCTTCGAAGCACCTCCACAGACGTGCCGTACAGATCACTCAGAACCTCGCTGCGCAGCACCTCGTCGGCGGTACCCACGGTGAACCGACCTTCGGCGAGATAGAGGATGCGGTCAACCATCCCGAGAACCGGGTTGATGTCGTGGGTGACAAAAATGACGGCCGTGTCGTGCTCGCGGCGGCGCGCATCGATCAACTCGGCGACGTCGTGCTGGTGGTGCAGGTCGAGGCTCGCGAGCGGTTCGTCACAGAGGAGCAGCACCGGGTCGGCGGCCAGCGCCTGCCCCACACGCAGCCGCTGCTGCTCGCCGCCGGACAGGGTGCCGAGCGGGCGATCGGCGAATTCCGTCGCGCCAACCGCCTCAAGCAGGCCGGCCACTTGAGCCCGCTCGGCTCTGCTCGTGATCGGCAGGCCGAAGCGGTGTCCGTTCACGCCGAGAGTGACGAGGTCGCGACCGCGCAGCGGCGTGCCGGGCTGCACGATCTTCTGCTGCGGGATGTAGCCGACCGCGCGATTGCCGTGGCGCACGGGCATCCCGTCGATCAGTATCGTGCCCGAGTCGAGCCTCTGCTGACCGAGGATCGCGCGCAGCAGACTCGTCTTACCCGACCCGTTGGAGCCCAGCACTGCCAGAAACTCACCCGGCTGCACCTCGAGGTTGAGGTCGCGCCAGAGCGTGCGCGCGCCGAAGCTCAGTGTGCCACGCTTCACCTCGAGCGCGCTGACGGCGGTCCCTCCTCCGAGGCTCAGGACGCCGCTTCGATCGCCTCGACGTTGGCTGTCATCCACGAAAGGTAAGTCTGCCCTTCGGGGAGAGTTTCGGTGAAATTGACCACCGGGATGCCCGCCGCCTCCGCCGCGCTGCGCACCCGCTCGGTCTCGGGGCTCGCCGTCTGACTGTTATAGGCAAGCAGCACAACGGACGCGTCGTCAAAGAGGGCCAAGGTTTCGAGCAGGGCGGTCGGTGGAACGTCGCCACCCTCCTCGATCGCTTCAGTGAAGGCGGCGGGCGTGCGGTTCACGAAGCCCGCGGCTTCCAGCAGGTATAGCGGAACCGGTTCCGTCACGGCGACACCCCGACCGCCGCCGATACGCTCGACTCTCGCACTCAACGCGGCGAGGTTGTCCGAGAATTGCCGGTAGTTGGCGTCGAAGGTGTCGGCGTTCACGGGGTCACGCTCTGCAAGCAGTACCGCGAGCTTACCGGCGAACTCGTCCATCGCCTCGAAGTTGTACCAGAGATGCTCGTTAGCACCTTCGGGCAGGTCAACGAGTCGAGCGACGTCGATCACGCTGGCGTTCGAATCCGATGCCACCAGCAGCCTATCGATGAACGGGTCGTAACCCCCGCCGTTGTTGATGAGGATGTCGGCTTGCGCGAGGGCGAGTTGGTCTTGCGCGCTGGCCTCAAAGCTGTGCGGATCCTGCGTCGGATTGGCGATCAGGCTGGTGACGGAGACCAGATCACCACCGACGGTGTGGGCGAGGTCGCCGTATACGTTGGTGGACGCGACTATTCGGATCGTGTCATCCGCGGGAGCCGGCGACTCCGCGCAACCGCTGAGGAGCAGCGCCGCAGCGGCAAGGAGTGCGAAAGTTTTCACGTGGCTTCCTGGTAACTGTAATGAGACTCGTTATCAATAGCATTGCACGGGGGTTGCCGCGCTGCAACTTTGATCGCGACGACCCGTGCGCAACTGCGGAGATTTGCCCCAACACGCTGCCGTCCGCGCAGGATGAACGGCGTGTCGCCGACACGTCCGCGGTTGTGAACGGATTCGCGCCGGCGCCTAGTCCAGGAGCAGCGCGGGCTCCTCGAGCACGCTCGCGAGGTCCGCGACGAAGCGACTCGCGACATCCCCGTCGACGATGCGGTGGTCGAAGCTCGCCCCGACCGTCGTGACATACCGCGGCCGCACCTCGCCGTCAACAACCCACGGCTTCTGTTTGATCGTGCCGAGGGCGACGATCGTGGCCTCGCCCGGGTTCAGGATGGGCGTTCCGGTGTCCATTCCGTATGACCCGATGTTCGTGATCGTGATGGTGCCGTTGGACATATCTGCGGGCGTTGTCTTGCCGTCCCGCGCCGTGATGGTCAACTGCTCGAGCGCTGTCGCAAGTTCGATCAGGGACAGGGAGTGCGCATCCTTGACGTTAGGCACGATCAGCCCACGCGGCGTTGCTGCAGCAATGCCCAAGTTCACATAGTGGTGAACGATAATCTCCTTGTCGGTCCACGACGAGTTGACCGTCGGGTTGCGGCGCACTGCCCAGATGAGCGCCTTGGCCATGATCAGCAGCGGGCTGACGCGCACGCCCGCGAAGTCCGGGGAGTTCTTGAGGCGCTTGACGAACTCCATCGTTCGCGTCGCGTCGACGTCGGTGAAGATCGACACGTGAGGAGCACTGAACGCGCTCTGAACCATCGCGGTCGCGATCGCTTTGCGCACACCCTTGACGGGGATGCGCTCCTCCCGCTGATCGCCCCACTCGGGCGTCTCGATGTTGCGGAACACACTGGCCTGCGACGCCTGCCGAATCACATCGTCGCGCGTGATCTCGCCCGCGAGACCCGTGGCGATTACGGTCGCGAGCTCAACCCCGAGGTCCTTGGCGAGCTTTCGAATCGGCGGCTTTGCAATGATCGGGGATGCCGCGGCAGCGGGCACGCTCGCCGGGCGCGCCGACGGCGCGGGGGCGACTTCGGCTGGCGCCGCGGGGCCGGGGCCACGCCTGCGCCGGGATCCACCGTGGCCGCTGCTCCCGTAGCCGACGAGAACCGCGCCCGACGCGGCGGGAGGCTCCGACGCGACGGTTGCGGCGGTATCGGCGACGGCCTCGACGACTGGAGTGGCAGGGGCGGCGGGAGCGGGCGCATCCCCCGATGACGACACCGTGATGATCGGGGTACCGACCTCGACGGTCTGTCCCTCCTCGACGAGCAGCGCCGCAACGGTGCCCTCAAACGGCGACGGCAACTCGACCAGGCTCTTGGCGGTCTCGATCTCCACCAGCACCTGGTTGAGCGTGACGGTGTCGCCGGGCTTGACCTTCCACGAGACGATCTCCGCCTCGGTCAGGCCTTCGCCCACGTCGGGGAGCGTAAAGTCCGAGTTCGCCATGATGCTCTCCTAGTAGGCCAGGGCCCGGTCGACGGCATCCAGGATGCGGTCGGGGTCGGGCAGGTAGGCGGCTTCGAGTTTCGCCGGCGGGAAGGGGGTATCGAATCCGGCGACCCGGATCACTGGCGCCTCGAGCGAGTAGAACGCGCGCTCGGTCACGGTCGCAGCGATCTCGGAGCCGACCGATACGAAGCCGGGTGCTTCGTGTGCGACGACCAGACGGCCGGTCTTCTGCACGCTGGCAACGAGCGGACCATAGTCGATCGGCGAGATCGAGCGCAGATCGATGACCTCGATCGAGGTGCCCTCCTCGGCAGCGATCTCGGCGGCCTGCAGCAGCATCGACACCATGGGTCCGTAACCCACGAGTGTCACCTCGGTGCCCTCACGCACCACCCGACTGGCATGCAACGGGATGCCCGGGGCCGAGGTATCCACGTCGCCCTTGGGCCAATATCGGCTCTTGGGCTCGAAGAACAGCACCGGGTCGTCGGAGGTGATTGCCTCCTGGATCATCCAGTAGGCGTCGTGCGGGGTGGACGGGCTGACGACGCGGAGGCCAGGGGTGTGTGCGAAGTACGCTTCCGGGCTCTCCTGATGGTGTTCGACCGCGCCGATGTGACCGCCGAAGGGCACTCGAATGACGACCGGCATGGTCAGGGACCCCTCGTGCCGGGCGGTGAGCTTGGCCAGTTGCGACGTGATCTGGTCGAAGCCCGGGAAGATGAAGCCGTCGAATTGGATCTCGCAGACAGGCCGGTACCCGCGCATCGCGAGACCGATCGCGGTGCCGACGATCGCGGATTCCGCGAGTGGCGTATCGATCACGCGGTTCGCGCCGAACTCGGCTTGAAGCCCCTCGGTTACCCGGAACACGCCGCCGAGCGGGCCGATGTCCTCGCCCATGAGCAGCACCTTGGGGTCGTCGGCAAGCGCCTGACGCAACCCGTTGTTGAGCGCCTTCGCCATGCTCAGGGATTCGACGTTCATGCGTCGCCCCCCTCGAACGACGCCTCGTAGGCCTCAAGCCACGCCTGCTGCTCCTGCATCACGGGATGAGCCTCGGAGTACACGTGAGCGAACATGGAGGAGGCCTCCGGCGCGCCGAGCGCGAGGGTGCGCAGCCGCAGGTCGTTCGCTTCGTCGTGGCCCTCCTGATCGAGTTCCGCGAAGAACGCGTCGTCTGCCCCGCGGCTACGGAGGTAGGCCTCGAAGCGCGCGATCGGGTCGTGCTCGGTCCAGAAGTCGAGCTCTGCGGCATCCCGATACTTGGTCGGATCGTCGCTGGTCGTGTGCGCTCCCATGCGGTAGGTGAGCGCCTCGATGAACTGGGGCCCTCCACCCCCGCGTGCGGCGTCCAGGCTCGTGGTCGTGACCGCGTAGCTCGCAAGCACGTCGTTGCCATCGATCTGCACGCCGGGAATTCCGAAGCCGCTAGGTCGCAGGTACAGCGGCGTGCGCGACTGGCGGCTCACCGGCACGGAGATCGCCCAGTGGTTGTTCTGGAGGAAGAAAACCTCGGGGGTCTGGAAGCTCGCCGCGAAGACCAGCGCCTCGCTGACATCCCCCTGACTGGATGCCCCGTCGCCGAAGTACACCATGACCGCTTCGTCGACCAGCGGATCACCCGTACCAGCGCGGCCATCGAGCGTGATGCCCATCGCGTACCCCGTGGCGTGCAGGGTCTGGGAGCCAATCACGAGTGTGTAGAGGTGGAAGTTGCCATGTTTGGCCGGGTCCCACCCGCCGTGGCTGAGCCCGCGGAGGATCTCGATGATCTTGATGGGCTCGACGCCGCGAATACGCCCGACGACGTGCTCGCGGTAGGCCGGGAAGATGTGGTCCTGGGGACGCGCAGCGAAGCCCGAACCGACCTGAGCCGCTTCCTGCCCGAGGCTCGGAATCCACAGCGCGAGTTGCCCCTGCCGCTGAAGGTTGGCGGCCTCCACGTCAATTGCCCGGAACACCACCATCTGCCGATGGAATTCGCGCAACTGGTCATCCGTGAGCTTCTCGATGATGGGCAGGTACGGCTCGGAGAGAGCGCTCGACACCAGTTTGCCGGTCTGCGAGAGCAGCTGCACGGTCGCCGCGGTGTAGGCCATTCGACTAATCTAACGTGGCTGCCGTGACCGCTGTTCGTCGCATCCTCACAACCTCGCCGGAAGCCCTTAGGAGTTTCTCCACAGACTCCGACTCGCCGACGCTCACGCGAAGGCCCTCGCCCAGGGCGCGCACCACGATCCCGTGGGCTTCGAAGATGCCCGCGGCGATGGGGGTGTCCTCCCTCGTGGGCAACCAGACGAAGTTGCCGTGGGGCTTCGAGCAGTCCCAGCCCTGAGCGACAAGGCCCTCCCAGATGGTGTCGCGGAGGTCAGCAAGCTGCCTCACGCGTTCCAGCAGCTCCGGCTCGTGAGCGAGCGACACGATCGCGGCGCGTTGCGCGGCCTCGGTCACGGAGAGCGGGATCGCGACGGCTCGGGCCGCATCCATCACGTACTCCTCGCCCACGGCATACCCGATTCGCAGGCCCGCCAACCCGTAGGCCTTCGAGAACGTACGCAGCACCACGAGGTTCGGATAGTCGTGGATGACGCGCTCCCCCCGAACTGCGCCGGAGTCGGTCACGAACTCGGCGTACGCCTCATCGAGCACCACGAGCACGGTGGACGGCACCTCGGCCATGAACGCCCGGAACTCGTCATCCGTGACAACGGTGCTGGTCGGGTTGTTGGGGCTGCACACGATCACGAGCCGCGTGCGATCGGTGATCGCCGCGAGCATCGCGGGCAGGTCGTGGCGGTGCTGCGGGGTGTTGGGCACTTGCACGCTAGTCGCACCCGCGGTCGCCACGAGCAGAGGGTACGCCTCGAAGCTTCGCCACGAGTAGACGATCTCGTCGCCAGGGCCACTCGACGCAGAGATGAGCTGAGCGAGCACCGAAACGGATCCCGCGCCTACCTGAATCCGTTCCG
>JBJXDR010000102.1:0-7800 GCA_046155245.1 Rhodoglobus sp.
ACACGCTCGACCAAGCCCTTGACACTCTGTTCGGCGGCGACTCGGGAGCGGTCGCCGGTGACGGAAGCGTGCCGACGGGTCCCACCACCCCGACCGATCCGACGACACCCGCCGACCCGACGACGCCGACGACGCCCACGACGCCGACCACGCCCACGGATAACGCTGCGCTCGCTGCGGCCCTCGCGGACTACCAGACCGCGCTCGCCGAACGCCAGCAGGCGTACGCAGACGGAGACCTCGTCGCTGCGGCGCAGGCGGACCAGCGGATGCAGGATGCGGTCGCCCGCGCGATCGCAGCCATCGGGTAACCCGCTCGACGTCGCGCCGGTTTGTTGACCGCGCGGGCCCTGCGGTTCGCGCGGCGAGAACAAACCGCAGCGCTGTTGAGAGACGGCCCCGCGCTTACTGCCCCACGGGCCTGTGTTACGCTGGAGCTACGACGCGGGGTGGAGCAGCTCGGTAGCTCGCTGGGCTCATAACCCAGAGGTCGCAGGTTCAAATCCTGTCCCCGCAACCAAATGATGAAGGCCCGGTTACTGACCGGGCCTTCATCAATTTCGTGAGGAGCCAGCAGGGCACCGCCCGTGCCTTGCGACCTGCGGGTGAACTTCTAGCGCGGACTCAGCACCACCACCGAGGTCGGGGTAGCGCGCAGCTTCGCATAGCCGTCGACGTCGTCGCCCATGTCGCGCCACCGCGCCCACAGCCTGTCGCGCTCCGCACCTTGGGCGGCGGAAGCCGTCACTTCTCGTCGATCATTCGCCAGCTCAACCGTCGCTTCGGGGGTTGCGAGCAGGTTGAGCCACCAGGCTGGTTCACCCTCGCCCCAGCCGTTCATGGCCATGGTGACCAGGTTCGGCCCGTCTTCGTAGTACCCGAGGATAACGCTGCGCTTCTGTCCCGTGCGCCGACCGATCGTCGTCACCCGCATGGCGCCCCACTTGTTCGGCTTTGCCAGCCAGAGTCCTCGGCTGCCCCCGGTCACGCGATAGATGCCGCGATGAATTACCCAAGCGGCCTTCACGAACCAACGCGGAGGGAGGGTGGGCGGTTTCTGTTCGTTCATTCTTCTCCTTGGTGGCTGCTCGGGCGAGCAAGCGCCCAGATTGCGATCTCGACGCGGTTGCGCACGCCGAGTTTGGTCATCAGGCTCGCGAGGTGGGTCTTCACCGTGCTGAGCGTGATATGCAGCTCGGTCGCGATTTCGCCGTTGCTCAACCCGCGAGCGACAGTGGCGAGCACATCCTCCTCGCGAGCGGTGAGGGGTTCGGTCGGCTGCACGCTGTGCGCGTCCCCGCCGCGTTCTGGATGCCCGGCAAATGCCTCGAGCAAGCGCACCGTCACGTTCGGTGCGATCAGCGCGTCACCCTCTGCGGCGGCGCGGATCGCCTGACCCAGGAGCGCGGGCCCGGCGTCCTTGAGGAGGAATCCGCGCGCACCGGCCCGCAGCGCACCGTAGACATACTCGTCGAGGTCGAAGGTGGTGATCACGACGATAGCCATCGGCTCCTCGACGCCGGGACCCGCCAAGACGCGGGTGGCTTCGATGCCGTCGAGCCGTGGCATCCGGATGTCGAAGAGACAGACATCGGGATGCAGCGTCAGCGCGAGCTCGACGGCCTCCTGCCCGTCGACTGCTTCGCCAACCACCTCGATGTCGTCCTGTGCGTTCAGGATCATGCGCAGTCCGGTGCGCACAAGCTCCTGATCGTCGGCGATCAGCACGCGGATTGTCATCTGCTGGCTCCCCTGCGGGGCAGCTCGGCGATGACCAGCCAACCGCCGTTGGGGGAGCGGCCCGCCGTGCAGGTGCCACCGAGCAGGGCCGCACGTTCGGTCATGCCAGCGATGCCGTAACCGGGCGTTCCGGTCGGGCCGGGTGCGCCATCGTCGGTTACGGTCAGGCGCGCTTTCTCGTCGTCGACGTCGACCCGGACCTCGATACGAGTCACCTTGCGGGCGTGGCGGCGGGAGTTGGTCACCGACTCCTGCACGATCCGATACACAGCTGACGCGATCGAGGCTGGCAGCGTGTCGAAAGGGCCCGTGAGGACAACGTCAATGACTGGTCCGTTGCTGTCACCTCGCGAAAGTTCCTTCAACTCGGACACCGTCGGCGCTGGGGCACGCTCGGCCGCAGTATCGCGGCGCAGCACGCGCACCATCGCGCGCATCTCGGTGAGGGTGCGAGACGCTTCCGCCTCGATGAGTCGAAGCGCCGCCGTTGCGGCGCCGGGATTCGTCCCCACCGTGGCAAGGCCGGCCTGCGCCTGAATCGCAATGGCCGACACGTGGTGTGCGACAGTGTCGTGGAGATCGCGAGCCAACTCCTCGCGTTCCTGCGACTTTGCGCCTTCGAGCTCGCGCATCCGTGACCCGGCCCGCACCCGAACGAGCAGCCCCACCGATGCCGCCAGCAACAGGATCAGGAAGCCGCCGACGAGGTTCGGCAGCTCAAACGGCCCGCGCAGCACCGAGGCCAGGTTTGCGGTGAGCATGATCGCCCCGCCGACAAGCAGCGCGCGACCGGAGCCCCACCGGAACACGGCGTATACGAGCACCAAGAGGTAGCCGCTCGAGTAGAGCTGCAGGTCCTGGCCTGTGACCAGGGCGAAAATCTCCGTGGCGCCAAACGCGATACCGAACATGAGGAGCGGGCGTTCACGACGCCACAGCAGGGTGGTCGCCAGAGCAACCGTGAGGATGACTGCAGGGATCAGGTTGGGCAGGTCCGGCCGAAGAAAACCCTCGAACACTGCGAGTGCGGGGAGCACCACAACCAGCAGCCAGTCACGCCACACCCGCTTCGGTGGCGGCGGGGATGCGGCCGACAGGTTCCACGCCGAACGCAGCGGCCCGATCATGCCCTTCATGTTAGTGACGACTGGCGGATGACGATCTCGGCCACGGCGAGGTTGATGATCCAACCTGCTGCGAGCAGCACGACCGCGGTAGTGGGGCCGGGCGACGCTCCACCGTTTACGATCACCCACGGCAGGGTGGTGAAGACCTGTGTGCCGGCACCGATCCCGACCGCGTAACCACGGATCATCCACGCTCGGTGTCTGCGGATGTCGTGCCGCAGGATAGCCCGCAGGGCGAGCAGCAGGCTCCCGACCATCATGGCGCCGAATACCAGTCGCACCGCCATATCCACCTCGGGTCGTGCGTAAAAGACGGCCATCCACATCCCGGATAACCCTGCGATGACCCCGGCCGGAAGCACGATGCGGCCCGCCAGACGATGCCAGCCGCCACGCCGCCAGCGAAGCTGCGGCACGAACTGGAAGGCGCCCAGCACGCAGAACACGGTAGCGCCGATGATGTGGGCCACAACTGGCACCGGCGAGGCGAAGAATCGGGCGTTGCTTGTCGTGATCTCGGCGCCAAGGGTCAGTTCGGTGAGGCGCATCGCGCCCGCGGCGACGGGCACGAGGCTGAGTAGCACGAGGCCAATCGGGATCAGCCACGCGCGCTTGAGGGTGCGCTGCGCCTTCGGGGTGGGGCGGGTACTGGTCAGCTCGCTCGTCATACCCTCAGGCTCGCGGATGCCACGGCGGTGCCACATCGGGCGAAAGTACGGACTTCGCTCAGCCGATCGGCCGGTGCTGAAACCGACCGAAAAGGCAAGCGGCTGGACAGTGAAATAGCCCCGGCAACGTCTGACCAACGCCTGCGAGAAGCTGGATGATCGCGAGGCTAGGGCACGCCTGAGCGCTCCAAACCCTGAATCGAGCCGCGGTGTTCATGTACCGTACACACTCGCCTCAGGTCGCACAGGTGTAACCTAAGGAATGGAATCCGCCGACGGCCTCGATACGTCTGGAAAGGCCAAGAGCATTCTGGCCGCCGCCGCCCAACGCGACGAAGCAGCCGATATTCGCGATGTGCGGTCGGAGGAACGCGCGGCAGCCGCCGACCTCAAGGCGTTCTTGGACACCGGCCAGCTGTACGTTGGGCATGGCGAACGCCGGGCTGCGGCACTAGATCGAGCTCACTCGAAGAGGGATCGCGAATCATCGGCAGACGATCGAGCACGGCTAGTCGAAGGCGAAGAATCTGGCTGATCTCATCGAACATGGATGCGCGGTCGGCGACTTGGGTCCATCTCCGACTCCCGCAGAATCTCGCG
The DNA here is from genome assembly GCA_046155245.1 of Rhodoglobus sp. Taxonomy (GTDB): domain Bacteria; phylum Actinomycetota; class Actinomycetes; order Actinomycetales; family Microbacteriaceae; genus Rhodoglobus. The sequence continues at coordinate 4,136 of JBJXDR010000102.1, forward strand.
CACGACCGGCGCTGTGTCACCTCGGCCGAGGATCAGGTACCTCATGAGGTGCGCCCGCGGGTTGCCCTCCGACCACTCGAAGTAGGCGTGCGGCTGAACGCCTGAACCGTCACGAAGGGCGAGCAGATCCCGCACCGCCGCCTACAAGGTGCCCACACGTTTCGAGGTCGTGGAACGCCTGCCCCGGTCGCTCATCGGCAAGATTTCGCACCGCGAAGTGCGAGCGGCGCTGCTCTCGTCGGCGACCGGCGCGAAGCCCTAGCGCGTCAGTTCACAATGGCCGGGATGATCGCGCCAGAGAACACCTGCCAAGCGAGAGCGGTCTTGGCGATCAGACTCAGCGTGATGTAGCTGCGCTCGCCCTGGAGGTAGCTCTTCCACTTGCCGACCCGCTTGTACTGCAGCCACTGGTTGACCGCGAAGGTGTTGAAGAACACGAAGAGCGAGATCACGATGCCGACGACAAAGGCGGGGGCGGCGACATCGCTCGCGCTGCCGGGCCGCAAGAAGTAGATGAGGATGAGAATCCACGGCACGATGCCGACCATCGAGCCGAAGATGAAGGGCAGCATCCCGCCGGAGCCGGGCTTCTCGTACTTCTCCTGCAGCGCTCCGAAGAGAATCATTGCGGCGTTGACCGCGAACACCGAGAAGAGGGCCGCGATATCGGTCACGCCGTTGATGGCGAGAATGAGCCAGATCATGATCGACGAGCTCAGGGAGTACTCGGCCCATCTGAAGTAGTTGTGGTCAGCAAGTAGGCCGCTCTTGTAGCGACCGAAGAACCAGGGGCTCGAGATGAGGAAGTGGAAGAAGGCGCTCAACGCCAGGAAGGCGACGACACCGATTCCGATGTTCACCTCGAATAGCGTGATGCGCTCCGGCGGGATCGGAACTCCCGGAGGCCCGGCGAGGTAGTCGGCCGTGACCGGGAAGAGAACCTGAGTGCTGAGCATCGCAAGAACGATCGCGAATCCGACAGCCTGAACGAGGTGCAGGCTGCCAGCAACGATGTTGTAGACGCGCAGCCGATCGATCTGCTGCTCGGGGGTGTAGACCTTCTTCGCCATGTGTGCACTCCTCGATCGGTCACGAGCCGGGGCTGGCGCTGGTGACTCGAGACTGACGCTAGCACTTGCCGTTTTGGAGGGGCGCTCATGGCGCGTGGCTAGGCTGACACAATGCGATTCGGAATCTTCATCCCCCAGGGCTGGCGCCACGACCTAGTTGATATCGAGCCAAAGGACCACTGGGAAACCATGAAGTCTCTCGCCCAAGCCGCCGACGCGGGCCCGTGGGAATCGCTGTGGGTGTACGACCACTTCCACACCGTGCCAGTGCCGACCGAGGAGGCCACTCACGAGGCGTGGACGCTGATGGCGGCCTTCGCTGCGTCGACGTCGCGCATCCGGCTGGGCCAGATGTGCACATGCATGGGCTACCGCAACCCTGCCTACCTCGCGAAGGTCGCGGCGACAGTCGACATCGTCTCCGGCGGACGCACCGAGATGGGCATCGGCGGCGGCTGGTACGAGCACGAGTGGCGCGCCTACGGCTACGGCTTCCCGGAGATCAAGCAGCGACTGGGTCGCCTGCGCGAGGGTGTCGAGATCATGCGCCAGGCGTGGACCACGGGCTCCGCAACCCTCGACGGACAGTACTACCAGGTCGACGGTGCGACAGTGCGTCCGCTCCCGCTGCAGGAGGGAGGCATCCCCTTCTGGATCGCCGGCGGAGGGGAGAAGGTGACCCTTCGAATCGCAGCGCAGTACGCGCAGTACACCAACTTCGCCGGCACGCCCGAGGAGTTCGAGGCGAAATCAGCCATTCTCAAAGCGCACTGCGACGACCTCGGAACCGACTTCGGCGCGATCACCCGCTCGGCGAACTACAACACAGTGATCGGCGCGACCGAGGCCGAGGTGCAGGACCGCATCGAGGCGGTGGTCGAGCGCGTGCGTCCGTACATCGGTGACAAGAAGGCCGAGGGCGTGCGCGCACAGTATCAGGGGCCGGATGCCCTTGCCGTCGGCACTCCGCAGCAGATTGTCGAGCGTCTCACCGACATGAAGAAGCGCGGCATGACGTACCCCATCAGCTACTTCCCGGAGGCCGCCTACGATCGCAGAGGCATCGAGCTGTTCGAGCGTGAGGTCATCCCTGCCCTCGCCTAGCCGGGCGCGTGAGCCTCGAGGAATTCGAACACCTCGGTCTGGTCGACGCCCGGGAAGGTGCCGGTGGGCATCGCAGCGAGTAACGAACTGTTGAGTCGCGCGCTCGGGAGTGACTGCTGCGCCCAGCGGCTCGCGAGTTCTGCCGGGGGGCGGCGGCAGCATCCCTCGTCGGGGCACGTGGAAGTTGCGCGGTTGGCCGTGTCGCGCCCGCGGAACCACTTCACATGCGCGAATGGCGTGCCGAGACTCACGGAGAACTCGCCTCGGCTCGTCGACTGGATGCGCGAGGTGCACCAGTAGGTGCCCGATGGCTTGTCTGTGTACTGGTGGTACGGGCTGAAGCGGTCGTCGACGTCGAACACGCGGCGAGCACTCCAGTTGCGACACACGATCTGGCCCTCAACCGAACCGAGGGCATCCGTGGGAAAGGCCACATTGTCGTTCTCGTAGGCCTTCGAGAGGGTTCCGCTCTCGTGCACCTTCAGGAAGTGCACGGGGATGCCCAGATGCTGGGTCGCAAGATTCGTGAACCGGTGTGCCGCGGTTTCGTAGGTCACCGCGAATGCGTCGCGCAGGTCCTCGACCGACAGCTCGCGCTGGTCGCGAGCCGCCGTGAGGAACTCCACCGCTGACTGCTCGGGCACCATGAGGGCGGCCGCGAGGTAGTTCGTCTCGACGCGCTGGCGCAGAAAGTCGGCGTAGTCGTTCGGCTCGCTGATGCCGAGCACGTGGCTCGCGAGGGCCTGGAGCAGCGTTGTGCGGGGATCACTTCCCGCGCCTTGGCCCACCGGGAGGTAGATGCGATGGTTCTTGAGGTCCGTCACGCTGCGGGTCGAGGTGGGCAGGTCGGGCACGTAGTGCAGCGAGAATCCGAGATGCGATGCCAGATCGGATGCCACGCGCTGCGACAGCGGCCCCCCGGCGTGCCCCACGGCATCGAGTAGCCCCTTCGCTGTGGCCTCGAGCTCGCCGAAGTAGTTGTTGCGCGCCCGCATCCGCCGACGCAACTCGGTATTGGCGCGCCGTGCCTCCTCCGGAGTCGCAGCACGCTCGCGGTGCAGTCGCTGGAGTTCGTCGTGCAGGGCGAGGATCGTCTCGATCGCCTCGTCGCTCAGGGTCTTTCGCACGGGGAGGGCCGGCAGCGACAGTGACGAGTAGAGCGGACCCCGCTGCGCACGCTCGAGTGCGATCTCAAGCGCCGCGCGCTGTGACGGTGCCTCGGGGCTCAGCAGCTCGTCGAGCGTCACTCCGAGAATGCGCGCGAGCTTCTGCACCTCGCTGAGCTTTAGCTCGCGCTTGCCGTTCTCAATGACGCTCACCTGCGAGGGTGCGCGCCCGAGGGCCTCGCCGAGGTCGTCGAGCGTGAACCCGCGGTCGGAGCGCAGTTGACGGATGCGACGGCCGATGGTGAGGGAATCGAGCATGCCTTCATCCTCGGCGGCGCTCGCTGCGGTCGGGTCGATCACGGGGCGCCTCCTAGGGCTCTTCTTC
>JBJXDR010000103.1:0-5838 GCA_046155245.1 Rhodoglobus sp.
TTCCTTCCTAGTCTCGGCAACCAACCGAACCGCACGCTCACGAAGCTCCGGCGGATACTTTCTCAGTGCTGGCATGATCAACATCCTTCGTTGAATCAGACCCTCCACACAACCCGGGGCGATTCAATCCATCTCGTTGGGCACGTCCAAGCCGTGCCAGTGCACTGTTGTCGTCTCGTCGAGCCCGTTTGTCACCTCGATGCGCACCCTGTCGCCTTGAGTGAACTCGAGCCGGGGGCCGGGAACCTGCCCGTTATACGCGTAGGCATCGACTGTCTGGCCGGGGTAGATCTCCCATCGGATGATGGACACGGTAAGTTTGAAAACCTTGACACCGTTGTCCATGGTGGGGACGAGTACCTGGTCACCCTGATCGGCTGAGCCATAAGTGGCGGTAACGCTGTTGGGATTCACCGCGGCCATGTCGACCATGGCTTCGCCCGGAGTGTCGCGCGTCATAATCATCCCGGGTGGCATGATCAGTCCGCCGACGTCGCGTGCGCTCAGGCTCATGTTGACCGAGTTCGCAGGGGCTACCATTCCCACAATCAGTGCGAGAGTTGCGATTCCAGAGACCGCGGCGAGCTGGGTACGGGTCACACCACCACCCGCCATCCTGTGACCGGCGGGCATTTGTTGGCCGGCAGCCATCGTGTCTCCGGCGGGCATTTGCTGACCTTCGGCCATTGTGTGACCGGCGGGCACTTTTTGCCCTTCGGCCATTTGGTCGGTCACCGGCCGTGTGCGCAGAGTCATCAGACCGTGCTTGATTCCGATGCGAACCATCCACACGTTCGACGGGAAGGCGAGCGCGAAGCCCGCCAGAACCCCCACGGACATGACCCCCCAGAAGATCAATTCAGTCGGGACCATCGCTCGCATGTCGCGACCCATCATCAGGAAGGTCATCACCGGTGCCATGGCTGCCATCATGAAATTCATGCTGATGAACTCCGGCATGAATGAGCGACGCACGTTCTGCAGGTAGCTCCCGCCCATGATGTTCTTCATGAACAGGGCTTGGAAGACAAACAGGCCGAATGCAAAGCCGGCCGCGTATTCGATAATCAGGTCGAGCCACATGGGCAGGCCAAGGGACGCAGTAATGACAGCAGCCAGGATGATGCCAGTAGCATCCCCCGCCACGCAATGAATTGTCGAACCAACTCCCTGCTTCCACAGCGGTTTGGTGAATTCTTCGTGCTCACCTGGCCGGGGCTCCTTGTCGGCGAGTACGTAGAGCAGCAGACCTATCGGACCGAGGTAGAGAGTGACGAGGATAAAGCCCCACTTCATCACTGTCGGTTCCGGGTTGTTGCGAAACTGGTCGATCCCGACATAGAGCGTGCTCGCTATGGCTAGCACGAACCACGCGGCGAGGAAGTAGTCGATGGGCTGGATGAACATTTGCTCCCTCGCGGTGGTGACGATAGGGAATACTAGCCGACTGCATCAACTTATACCCCCCCGGGGGTATACTCGGAGAGAGATCGCCGGTGCCGTCACCAAAGGAGCGTGTCCCGTGAATCTGATCGTTGTGGTAGCTGCACTAGGCCTAACTGGCCTCTTGGCTTGGTATTTCTTCGCCCCTCGGGCATCTAAGCGCGCCGTTGTAGACGGGGATCTTCAGGTGCAGACAATAACGGTGCGGGGTGGATACTCCCCGAGCATTGTCGAGGTAGTACAGGGTGTACCCGTGCGTTTGATGTTCGACCGTCAAGAGGCCGGTGACTGCTCCTCCCGCGTTGTGTTCCCGGACTTCAAGGTGAATCAAGGTTTGCCCGCGTATGCGACCACTGCGGTCGAGTTTGTTCCGGAGCAGGTGGGCAACTTCGAATTCGCCTGCGGTATGAACATGATCCACGGGACCGTGAGAGTAATCAGCGATTCAGGGGATGAGTCTCGAACGGCGACCGCGATGGTGGAAGCGCCGACCGCCGCCAGTTCCGGTGGCCGAGGAGTTGCCGCTCAGGCTGTCGAAGAGGATGGCGACCACGCCGCCGCCGAGCACGTGAGAGAAATCTCGGACCTGCGCCGCCGGGTGATCGTCGGCGCCATTCTCACCTTGCCCATTTTCTTGTCGGTGATGGCTCACGACGTGTTCGGTGCCTCATGGGTGCCGTCGCTGCTGCTTACGCCGTGGTTCCAATTCCTGTTGATTACCCCCGTGATGGTGTACACGGGCTGGCCGATCCACCGCACCGGTTGGCTGGCGCTGACTCACCGGGCGGCCGAGATGAACTCGCTCATAACTCTCGGCACTGTCGCTGCCTACGGCTTCAGCCTTGTCGCCACTTTCCTTCCGGCCGTGCTGCCTGACGAAGCGCGCGCAGTCTATTTCGAGGCAGTTGGCGTCATTCTCACCCTGATCCTCCTCGGGCGTCTGTTGGAGACACAAGCCAAAGCCGGTACTGGTGAGGCGATCCGAACTCTCATCGGTTTGCAGCCGCGCACCGCCCGGGTTGTTCGCGGCGGTGAGGAGATCGAAGTCCCGGTGGGCGACGTTCTTGTCAACGATGTCGTGGTGATCCGCCCGGGTGAGAAGCTCCCGGTTGACGGGCAGGTCACCGAAGGAACTTCCACAGTCGACGAATCCATGATCACAGGTGAGCCGATCCCCGTCACGAAAGCGGCCGGTGACGTCGTGATCGGTGCGACCATCAATCAGACCGGATCGTTCCGATTCTCCGCGACAAAGGTCGGCGCCGACACGATGCTGGCTCAGATCATCACGCTCGTGCGAGAGGCGCAAGGCTCCAAAGCACCCATTCAACGGCTTGCTGACAAGGTCTCCAGCTACTTCGTTCCTGTGGTAATCGCGATCGCGATCTGGACTTTCGCCGTGTGGTGGATATTCGGTCCGCCCCCGGCGGGGGTATTCGCCCTCGTGGCAGCGGTCGCCGTGCTCATCATCGCCTGCCCGTGCGCCTTAGGCCTCGCTACGCCCTTGTCTGTCACCGTGGCAACGGGCAAGGCTGCTGCCAATGGCATCCTGATCCGGTCGGCGGAAGCACTGGAGAATGCGCACAAGCTCAACACGGTAGTGCTTGACAAGACCGGCACCATTACCAACGGCACCCCGGTGCTCACCGACGCGCTCCCCGCGGCGGGGTTCACCGCGAACGAGCTGCTCGCACAAATTGCCGCTGCAGAACGCGACTCCGAGCACCCGTTGGCGGCCGCGATAGTCTCTGGCGCACAAGAACGTGGCCTCCACATTCCGCGGGCGTCCTCATTTGAATCGATCACCGGCCAGGGCGTGCGCGCCCAAGTGGATGGCAGGACCGTGCTCGTAGGCAACGCGCGACTTTTGACCGGGGCAGGGATAGACACCTCCGCCCTTACCGCCGATGTGGATCTGCTCGCCGCGGACGGCAAGACCCCGATGCTCGCGTCGATCGATGGCCGGCCCGCCGGGGTGATTGGCGTAGCCGACACAATCAAGGGCGGGTCGATCGCGGCGATCGCCGACTTGGCGGTCCGTGGCATCGACGTAGTGATGATGACCGGCGACAATCGCATTACGGCGGCGGCGATCGCTCGACAGGTAGGCATTAGTCGCGTTGTCGCAGAGGTCATGCCCGAACATAAGGCCCGCGAGGTGAAGCGCCTTCAGGCCGAGGGTCGAGTTGTTGGGATGGTCGGCGACGGCATCAACGATGCCCCCGCGCTCGCCCAAGCTAATGTGGGAACGGCAATCGGCACCGGAACAGATGTCGCGATCGAGGCGTCCGACATCACACTGATCTCTGGAAATCTGGCTGGTTTGGTGACGGCAATCGACCTTTCCCGCGCGACCATGCGCAATATCCGTCAAAATCTAGTGTTCGCATTTGGCTACAACATTGTCGGTATCCCCGTGGCTGCCGGGGTGCTGTATCCCGCGTTCGGTCTGCTGCTCAGCCCGGTCATCGCAGCCCTGGCGATGACGCTGTCCTCGCTGTCAGTCGTCACCAACTCCAGCCAGCTGCGCCGGTTCACTCCCAAAGCCCCGGCCGTTGCGGCCGCGGACTCGACTACCGAAGTGGTGGTCGAGATCGGCAATCAACAAGATGAAGAGGACAGTCCCATGACAAACCACACCGAGCACAACGCCGAGAGCGGACTCGTAACAGACCCGGTTTGCGGCATGCAGATCGACCCGCAGACTGCCGCCGCAACCCGCGATCATGAGGGAACGGCGTTCCATTTCTGCTCCGAGGGCTGCGCGTCGAAGTTCGACGCCGACCCGCACCGCTATGGACACCCCCACGCCGCACACTAGGGGCACTGGAACGGCCGCGCGAGTGGTCGTGGACGTGTGGTAGCCGCGCTGTGGGCTTAGGTGCACAGAAGCGGCATCACCGACACCACGAACTCGGGCCTGATTGGCCCGTAGATGTGGGGAAAGAGTTGGCCGCCCACGTCTTCATTGAGAACGCGGATGCCCGCCGCCTCGATCTTCGCTGTGTCGAGCTCGAGCAGCACGAGAGTCATAGGGTCGTCTGAGTAGAAAGCTTTCGCCGTGGCGGCGACCTGCTGTTCGGTCGCCGCATGGATGAACCCCACCTCGCCGAGGGTGCGCCCCCGTGTTGAAACCCGGTACTCGCCCAGCCGTTGTGCATCGTGCCAGTCAGTGTCATGGGCGATGTGGAAAATTCTCACCGGGCCATCGTAGGCCTCTGTTGGTCGCACGTCGTCGGCGCGCTGTTTGCAACCGATGATCGACTGAGCTGCGCCAGGCGCAGGCTCTAGAAGAAGTCGGGCGACGGTGTGGAGGCTTGGCGGATCGAGACGTCTGCGTGGCGGTCGAAACGGTAGCCCACGCCACGCACGGTGCGCACGATGTCTTCGTAGTCACCGAGCTTGGCCCGCAGGCGGCGCACGTGCACGTCGATTGTGCGCTCGTTCGGGATCTCGTCGTCGGCAGCCGACCACAGCGATGAGATGAGCTCGTCGCGGGCGACGGTGCGGCCCTCGCGCAGCACGAGGTACTGCAGCAGCTCGAACTCCTTGTAGGTGAAGGGAGCGGTCTCGCCGTCGAGCTGCACGCGCTTGCGCGAGATGTCAACGATCACGCCGCCGCGTGGCTTGGGCGCGGGCTCCTCGAGCTGGCGGTGCTTCGCGAGCGCCGCCGGGTCCTGAAGGGCGAGGCGCACAACGTCGACGTCCCGTCCGCCGGAGCCGGCGGGAGCGAGCGCCACGGCCGCGTACGTCTCGGCTGTCGGCACGAGCTCTGCCAGGCGCTTCTTGAGTTCGGCAACGACGTAGCTGAGGTCGGTCCCGGACTCGATGGCCGTGAACTCGTCGAGTCCCACGTAGAGGGCGAATCCGCGGGCCTCGGTGCCCTGCGGCACGGCGTGCAGGCGGCGCGGTGGCGCGGCGACTGGTGCGGGTGCGACGGGGGGCGGGGTGAGAGCGGCGGGCGTGAGGGGTGCGCGATCGAAGGTTGCGAGAGACATGTGTGTCCTTGTGTTCCTTGACTGGGGTGAAGGGCCTCTGATGATGAGGGTGTGATCCTTCGGGGCAGTGCATCTAGCTGCGGATCAGGCCGTTATGAGGGCGAAGACCCGGGAGTCACGGTCGAGGGTGACTCGGCGAAGAAGCCGATTAGGCACACATTCGACAACACATGGTCGCGCAAGAACCCGTCACCTCAAGGGTGGTCAGGGAGTATGCGCGAACAGTCATAGCCTCAACTATCGGGCAAATCGGCCCAGAGTGCAACTGGGCGACGAGACTCACCTAAGGTGCCCGCGAAGTGGTCGCGGTGCCTCAGCTAAGAATGCCCGCGAGGGTGTGACGCTCGAGGGATGGGAATTGAGTTGTCGATGACCGCGCGGGCGGAGATCACGGCGA
>JBJXDR010000104.1:0-15077 GCA_046155245.1 Rhodoglobus sp.
GGTGACGCCGGCAAGCTCGGTCAGGAACTGGTCGACGGCATCCACCGTGACGAGGCGCACACCGGTGGAGGCGACGTAGTCCTCCTCGACCTGGCGGCGTTCGTCCTGACGCAACAACCCGTGGTCGACGAAGATGCAGGTCAGCTGGTCGCCGACGGCCTTGTGCACTATGGCCGCGGCGACCGCGGAGTCGACCCCGCCCGACAGGCCGCAGATGACCTTCGCGCTGCCGACCTGGGCACGGATGCGCTCGACCTGCTCGGCGATCACGTTGCCGCTGTTCCAGTCGGCGGGGATGCCCGCGGCCGTGTGCAGAAAATTCTCGAGCACTCGCTGGCCGAACTGCGAGTGCTTGACCTCGGGATGCCACTGCACCCCGTACAGCCGACGCTCATCCGATGCGAACGCAGCGACCGGCGTTGATTCGCTCGACGCGAGCACCTCAAACCCCTCGGGGGCCCGGGACACCGAGTCACCGTGACTCATCCACACGGTCTGCGCGTCGGGCTGGCCGGACAGCAGAGCCCCACCGTCTCCGGTCACCCTCATGTCGGTCGCGCCGTATTCACGCTGCCCGGTGTGTGCGACCTCACCGCCCAGCTGCCGGGCCATCACCTGGAAGCCGTAGCAGATGCCGAGCACCGGAACGCCGAGTTCGAGGATGCCCGGGTCGAGGTCGGGCGACCCCGGCTCGTAAACGCTCGAGGGGCCACCGCTGAGCACGATGCCGGACGGGTTCTTGGCCGCGACCTCGGCCGCGCTGATCGTATGGGGCACGATCTCGCTGTAGACGTTGGCCTCACGCACCCTCCGCGCGATAAGTTGCGCGTATTGCGCGCCGAAGTCGACGACGAGTACCGGCCCGGCCTCGGTCGCTGTCCGACCGTCGGTCACGCGCCAACCCGCTCGGAGGGTCCCCGAGAGATCGACGCGATCGCAGCTTCGGCCCGGCGCGGCACCTGGCGCTCGAGGAAGAACGACAGCAGCGGGATGATGCCGCCGAGCGCAATGAACAGGAACCGCGCGAATGACCATCGGATGTAGCGCCACAGCAAGAAGTCGCAGGCGAGGTAGAGCACGTACAGCCACCCGTGTGCGATGAGGATGACCGTCGAGAGGTTGATTCCCGCGATCAACTCCTTCGGGGTAAGCGCAAGGAATCCGTAAGGCCCGAGCAACTCGATGTCGACCCCGAAACCGTAGCGAAGCACCATCATTAGGACCAGCAGCAGCAGGAACGAGCCGGTGATGATCGACGAGACCTTGTAGACGGAGACCGTGCGGCGGATCCGAGGGATGTCATCTGGCCGGGGTCCGAGGGGCATAGTTCTAGTCTACGGTCGGCAAATCGAGGGCCGCCGCCGTGTCCGGAGCGTTTTCCTCTTCCCAGGCATCCTTCACGAGCCGGTACCAGAGGAAGATCGCGAAGCCCGCGAAGATCACCCACTCGATCGCGTAGAAGATGTTGAGCAGGTTGAGGGAGATTTCGGTGTTCGGCGGCGGCGAATCGATCTGCTCGAGGCCGGCGGGCGCGTCGTCGGAGATGACGTATCCCGAGTACACCCCGTCCGGCACGGTGCCCCACAGGTTCACGAGTTCGGCCGTGGCGAGCGCGCTGCGTTGTCCGGCCTCGAAGTCGCTCTGCTGCGGTGACTCGGTTGGCAGGTAACGGCCGGTGAGGGTCGAGGCGGGCGGGGTGTCATCGAGACCTCGAGCTGCGGATGCCGCGGCCTCCGCACTTGCAACCCACCCCAAAGCCACGGCCAGGCTCGCGCCGTTGCCCGTGATCGCGTGGGCGACGACCCAGTATCCCGGCTCCGCGTCATTGGTGCGGTCGGACAACACCACGTAGTCCCCTGCCACCCACTCGACTTCGCCGACGGTGACGCGTTGCCCGATTGTCTCCGCCGGCATCGGCTTCTGCGGGGTGGCGATTGAGGTGAGCGGCACGCTCGCCTCGGTCTGCTGCTCGGTGACCTGACCGCCCTCGACGCTTCGGGCCAGCTGCCACTGCCCGAGCGCAGCGAACCCGGATGCGACGGCGAGCGCGAGCAGCAACGCCGCGATCCACCGTGGTCGCCTCGCGACCTGCCACACCGTCGTACTCAATACTCAGGATCCTTCATACGCTGGGCGATCTCGTCGGACTGCTGAGCGGCCTGCTCGGCGACTCGATCGAAGTCGCTTGTGGTCTCGGCAGCCTCGACGTTCGCCTCATCCGGCACATACTGGGCGACGGCATCCTCGACGTCCGCATGGGTTGACGACTCGAGTCCTGCGGTGGCCGCCTCCACGAGGGCGATACCTTCAGCGCGCATGCGGTCCCGCTCGGGGGTGACCACGCGCTTCTTCTTCGGAAACATCCGGGCACCCAGCCGCTCGGAATTGACGGCAAGTATCGGACCGATGATCGCCATCGACAGCACGTACAGGCCCGCGAACGGCGTGAGCCTGGGGTCGAGGCCTGCGGCAGTGGCAAGAGTCGCGAGGATCAACACGAACTCACCGCGGTTTTGCAGCATGGCACTCACGTTGAAGCCCTCCGCGCGGGTGAGTCTGTTCTGCCAGGCGATTAGCTGACCGCCAGCCGTGTTGACCACGAGGGTCAGCGCGACCGCAACAGCGACTGGTCCGACGACCTCTCCGAACGTGGAGGTGTCGAGTGCGAGGCCGAAGCTCAGGAAGAAGAAGGCCGCGAATACATCGCGCAGGGGCAGGGCGAACTGTTCGATACGCGTTCGGAATCGGGTCGCCCCCAGCACGAGCCCGATCAGGAAGGCCCCGATCGCGTCGGAGACGCCCAGCAGCTCACCGATGCCACCGAAGGCGACGGCGAGACCGAAGAACAGGATCGTGAAGAGCTCGTCATCCTTGGTCTGCACGAGCCGGGAGACCACCCGACCACCCCAGCGTGCGATCGCGAACATCGCAACCAGGAACGCGAAGGCGATGCTCAACTCGAGAACGATCGCCCAGACATCCGTCTCGCCGCCCAAAATGACGGCGACGATCGCGAGATAGAAGGCGATGAAGACGTCTTCGAGCACCACGATGCCGAGGATGCTCGGGGTCTCACGATTGGGTAGGCGGCGCAACTCGATGAGGAGTTTGGTGACGATCGCACTCGACGAGACGGCGGTCATCCCCGCGATGATCAGAGCCTCTCGAAACCCCCAGCCGACCCACATTCCGAACAGGAACCCGACGACGATGTTAATTGCGATCCGGGTGCCGCCGGAGATGAGCAGTCGACGCAGGTTGCCGTAGAACTCGTCCTGGTCGAACTCAAGCCCCAGCGAGAACAGCAGGAGAATGAGACCGACCACGGCGACAATCTCGACGTTCGCGGGCGTGAATGCGATCGGAAACCACGTCGAGTTGGGGCTCGCGGCGAGCCCGACCAGCATGTAGATGGGGATCGCTGGCAGGCCGATCAGCTTGCCGAGCCTGCCCAGCACGTAGGCGGCGATGAACAGCAATCCGAGAATCAGGAGGTCGTCACCGAGGCGCATCCTTAGCCGCCCGGCGGGGACTCGACGGCGATCTTCTGCGGCATCTCGCCAGTGCGATAGAACGCGAAGGCTTTAGCCACCTTCTCCGGGGTTCCCGCGACGACGAGCGTGTCGCCCGGAAAGACGATGAAGTCGTCGGCGGGGGCAGGGTTGGCAGAGTCGCTGCGCACCACGGCGACCACCGTAAGCCCCACGACTCCGCGCAACGCGAGACTGCCGAGTTTCTTTCCGGCGATGTGATCCTCGTAGTCCACGCTGAACCAGTCGATCGAGAGACCCGGTATGGCATCCAGACTCGCCAGGGACTCGGTGATGCGGGTGCCGCCCAGGAGTTCGGCCAGTGTATGGGCTTCGTCTTCGTCGAGGCGCAGCGAGACCTTGCTCACGTCCGAGCCATCATCGGCATCCGAAAACGTGATCAGATCGCTGTGCCCGGAGCGATGGGTGATCACCCCGAGCTTGCCGCCATCGTCCGTCACGAAGGTGTGGAGCACACCGACCCCGGGGAGCTTGACCCGTCGAACGTCAACCATCAGCTGCGACCCTCCATCCTTCTTGGCGAGGGTTCATCCTACCGCGGGGCCGCTGGGGCCTCGCTGGCTGCGGTCGGCGCAGGCCTAGCTGGCGACCATGTCCGGTGCCAGCACGTCCTCGAGATGCAGCGCGCCCTCGTGCGTCGCCCTGACGGGAGCATACGACCTATCCCGGGTGGTAGGGCGCGACGACGACTTCGACGCGTTGGAATTCTTTCAGGTCGGAGTAGCCGGTGGTCGCCATCGACCGCCGCAACGCTCCGATCAGGTTGACCCGCCCGTCGGCGACGGTCGAGGGGCCGAAGAGGATTTCGGCGAGCGGCGCGAGGCTGCCCACTTCGACGCGGTTGCCGCGGGGCAGCTCGGGGTGGTGGGCCTCGGCTCCCCAGTGCCAGCCGCCGCCGGGCGCATCTGTCGCGCGCGCCAAAGTGCTCCCGAGCATTACCGCGTCGGCACCGACGGAGATTGCCTTCACAATGTCACCGCTCGTCCCGAGGCCGCCGTCGGCGATGACGTGCACGTAGCGGCCGCCCGACTCGTCCATGTAGTCACGCCGAGCCCCAGCGACATCCGCGACCGCGGTCGCCATGGGCGCGTGGATGCCGAGACTCGCCCTGGTCGTCGAGGCGGCACCGCCGCCGAAGCCCACGAGCACTCCCGCCGCGCCCGTGCGCATGAGGTGGAGCGCCGCCGTGTAGGTGGCGGCGCCGCCGACGATCACGGGCACGTCGAGCTCGTAGATGAACTTCTTGAGGTTGAGCGGTTCGACCGTCTTCGAGACGTGTTCGGCGCTCACCGTCGTGCCGCGGATGACGAACAGGTCGACGCCGGCGTCGACGACGGTCTTGTAGAGCTCCTGCGTGCGCTGCGGGCTGAGGGCGCCGGCCACAGGAACACCGGCCGCGCGGATCTCGGCGAGGCGGGCACTCACCAGCTCGGGCTTCACCGGCTCCGAGTAGATCTCCTGCATGCGCTTCGTGGCCGTGGCCGCGGGCAGCGAGCGGATCTCCGCGAGCACCGGCTCGGGGTCGTCGTAGCGCGTCCACACCCCTTCGAGGTCGAGCACGCCGAGTCCGCCGAGCTTACCGATCGCGATCGCGGTGCTCGGGCTGACTACCGAGTCCATCGGCGCTGCCAGCACCGGGATGTCGAACGTGTAGGCGTCGATCGTCCAGCTCACCGAGACGTCCTGCGGGTCGCGAGTGCGCCGCGAGGGCACGATCGCGATGTCGTCGAAGGCGTACACGCGACGCGCGCGCTTGGCACGGCCGATCTCGATGTCACTCACCCTGCAAGCCTACCGGCGGCATTGCACCCGTGAGCTTGACTCTCGATTGAACGAGTGTTTAGTATACTGAACATGCGTTCAACCCCGGCCGAGGATGCGACCACCCGCTCCCGCATTCGGGATGCCGCGATCACCCTGTTCGCGCGCGACGGCTTCGTCGCGACATCCGTTCGTTCCATCGCGGAGGCAGCGGGCGTGAGCCCGGGACTGGTCATCCACCACTTCGGCTCGAAGGAGAAGCTGCGCGCCGAATGTGACGCGTGGATCGTCGCTGACCTCATGAAGAACAAGGGTGGTGTCGACGAGGGCAACCTCTCCGCGAGCATGCAGGTTATGCTCAGCGACCTCGACCAGTACCGCCCCACGCTCGACTACCTCGGACGCATGCTGCTCGACGGCTCCGAGGCGGGCGACCGTCTGCTCGACGATCTCGTGACACTCACCGAGACCATGCTCGAGGAGGGCGTCGCCAACGGCGTGATGGAGCCCACGAGTGACCCGTACATGCGGGCGGTGCTCGTGACCCTGCACGGTGTCATGCCGATCGTGCTCCAGCGCCAGTTCGCGCGCATGCTCGGCGAGCCCGGACTCACCTCCACCATGATCCGGCGGATGACGCTGCCCTCCCTCGAGCTCTACACCCACGGTCTCTACCGCGACGCCGCCCTGCTCGACGCCGCGCGCGAGGCACTGAAAGGATCGCAATGACAGCTGCACTGGAAACACACGCGCTCACCAAGCGCTACGGGCGCCGGTTGGCGCTCGACGCCATCGACCTCGCGGTCGAACCGGGAACCGTCTTCGGCGTCATCGGACCGAACGGCGCCGGCAAGACCACGACGATGCGATTACTGCTCGACATCATCCGACCCACCTCGGGTTCGGCCCTGGTTCTCGGCCACGACCCCCGCCAGGGCGGAGTCGAGCTGCGGCGTCGCATCGGGTTCCTTCCCGGCGAACTGCGGCTCGAGGGCCGCGTCACCGGGCGCGCGCTGCTCAAGCACTACGCCGAGATCAGCGGCCCGGTCGCACCCGGCGTCGTCGACAGTCTCGCCCAGCGACTCGACCTCGACCTGAGCCGTCAGGTGCGCAAGCTCTCCAAGGGCAACAAGCAGAAGCTCGGTGTGGTGCAGGCGTTCATGCATCAACCCGACCTGCTCGTGCTCGACGAGCCGACGAGCGGGCTCGACCCGCTCGTGCAGCAGGAGTTCCTCACGATGGTGCGCGAGGCAAAGAACAACGGCCAGACCGTCTTCCTGTCCTCGCACGTTCTCAGCGAGATTCAGCAGGCCGCCGATTCCGTCGCAATCCTGCGCGCCGGACGAATCGTCACGGTCAGCGATGTCGACTCGCTGAGGGCCACGGCGCTCCGCCGCGTCACCGCCACGATCGCGGATGCCACGGCCGCCGCCGTGCGCACTGCCTTCGCCCGCGACCCGCACCTCGCCGAGCTCACGATCACGGCTGGCGACTCCCTGACCATCGCCGGAACGCTCGAGGGCGACATCGACCCGTTCGTGAAGGCGATCGCGGCCTTCACCGTGCTCGACCTACGGGTCGAGGAACCCGATCTCGAGGAGTCCGTGCTCGGGCTGTACGCGAAGGACGCGACCCATGACTAAGCCTCTGCCGCTGTACCGCCGCGCACTCGGCGACTCCTGGCGCTCGATCATCGGGTGGAGCCTGGGGTTCCTCGCCGCGCTGCTGCTCTACGTGCCGCTCTTCTCGTCGATCGGCGGCAACCCCGACATGCAGGCGCTGCTCGACTCGTTGCCGCCCGCAATGATCAGCGCCCTCGGCTACGGTGCCATCGCTACCGGCGCGGGCTACGTGTCTGCCACCTTCTACGGCCTCATGGGCTTCGCACTCAGCACGATCGCGGCCGTCGCGTGGAGTTCGGCGGCAATCGCGGGCGACGAGGAGCTGGGCTCGCTTGAACTCACGCTCGCGCACGGGGTGACCCGCACGCAGGTCGTGCTCGAGCGATCGACCGCCATCGTGACCAAGCTGGTCTGGCTCAACGTGCTGAGCGTTCTGGTGATCTTCGCCCTCAACGACAGCGCCGGGCTCGGACTCGAGTTCGGCAACCTCGTCGCCGTCGGTGCCGCCCTTCTCGGCATCGGTGTGCTCATCGCCATGGTCGGGATCGCGGTGGGTGCCCTGACCGGTCGACGCGGATGGGCCACTGGCGCTGCCGCCGGAGTCGCGGTCGCCAGCTACGCACTCAACGCGGTTGCCAACCAGACACCAGACGTCGACTGGTTGCACGCCTGGTCCCCCTACGCGTGGGCGTTCCACAACGCGCCCCTGAGCGACGGCGCGGACTGGGGCGGACTCGGTCTGCTCTACGGGGTTTCTGCCGCGCTGCTCGCGATCGCCGTCGTGGCGCTCAACCGGCGCGACGTGGGGGTCTAAGCCGCTCACCGACGCGGCACAGGGGTGGTTCTCCACCCCTGCGCACTACGCTGGCCGCATGAACGCGAAGCTGCGAGTCGCCATCGTCGGAACCGGCGGATGGGCCCGTCAACACGCGCGGATCTTCTCCCGGAGGCCCGACACCGAGCTCGTCGCCATCGTCGGCCGGGACGAGACCCGCACCGCGGCGCGAGCCTCGGAGTACGGCACGACGGGCTACACCGACATTGAGCGAATGCTCGGGGAGGAGCATCCCGACCTGGTCACCGTGTGCCTACCCAACGAACACCACTACGGGCCGACGCTCGAGCTCGTGCGGGCGGGGGTTCCGCTGCTCGTGGAGAAGCCGCTCGTGTTCGAGATCGACCAGGCCGACCGTCTCATCGCCGAGGCCGAGAAGCGTGACCTGTTCTTCGCAATCAACTTCAACCACCGCTACGCCGAGCCGGTGCAGCGGGCGAAGGCAGCCATCGACTCGGGAGAACTAGGCGAGCTCGTCTTCGCGACCTGGCGGTTCGGAGGCGAAGCGAACCTGGCCGAATCGCCCCACGCGAACCTCATCGAGACCCAGTGCCACGGGTTCGACATGCTGGAGCACTTGGCCGGCCCGATCGTTTCGGTCTCGGCGCAGATGACCAACATGACCTACGGCGCGTTCAGCACCATGGCTATTGCGCTCGAGTTCGCCAACGGCGCGGTGGGCACGATGCTCGGAAGCTACGACTCGAGTTACGCCTACGAGGACGCGCAACGGGTCGAGCTCAACGGCACGCTCGGGCGGGCCGTCATCCACGACACGGTGCAGTCACTGACGATCGAGCACGCCGGCGACGAGACGGCGAAGGTGTGGCGAGCCGGTTACTTCAACGATGAAGCCCGTACGTTCGAGTACACCTTCGACCGGCACGTGGATGCCCTCCTCACCGCACTGCGCGCCGGCCACGAGCCGCCCGTCCATGCGCGCGCAGGGCGGCGGGCACTGGCCCTGGCTCAGGCCGTGATCGAGTCACACGAGACCGGACGCCGCGTCGACACCTACGGGAGTTGAAACAGCCGTGCCTACCGCCGGTAGTTCGGCGCCTCGACCACCATCTGGATATCGTGGGGGTGCGACTCCTTGAGGCCCGCCGCGGTGATCCGCACGAAACGGCCCTTGACGCGCAACTCGTCGATCGTGCGCGCTCCGGTGTAGAACATCGACTGCCGAAGGCCCCCGAGCAACTGGTAGACGACGGATGACACGGGGCCTCGGTACGGCACCTGGCCCTTGATACCCTCGGCGATGAGTTGCTCGTCGCTGGGCACGTCCGCCTGGAAGTAACGGTCGCGCGAGTAGCTCGTCTTCTGGCCGCGGGTCTGAAGTGCGCCAAGCGAGCCCATGCCCCGGTAGCTCTTGAACTGCTTGCCGTTGACAAAGATCAGATCTCCGGGGCTCTCGTCAGTGCCCGCAAGGAGCGAGCCGAGCATGACCGTCTCAGCGCCAGCGACTAGCGCCTTCGCGATGTCGCCCGAGTACTGCAGGCCGCCGTCGGCGATCACCGGGATGCCGTGCTCACGAGCAGCGAGCGATGCCTCGTACACCGCCGTCACCTGCGGCACGCCCACCCCCGCAACCACGCGGGTCGTGCAGATCGAGCCGGGACCGACCCCCACCTTGACGGCGTCAGCGCCCGCATCGATCAGGGCCTGCGCGCCCGAACGAGTCGCAACGTTGCCACCGATGACGTCGATGTGCGCAAAAGCCGAATCACCCTTGATGCGTCGGATGATGTCGAGCACGCCCGCCGAGTCGCCGTTCGCGGTGTCCACGACGATCACGTCGACCCCGGCATCCCGCAAGGCACCGGCGCGATCCCAAGCGTCACCGAAGAAGCCGATCGCCGCACCGACCCGCAGTCGGCCTTCATCGTCCTTGGTCGCGTTGGGGTACTGCTCGGACTTGTCGAAGTCCTTAACCGTGATTAGCCCACCGAGACGACCGTCGGCATCCACAAGGGGCAGCTTCTCGATCTTGTGCTGAGCCAGAATCGCGATCGCGCTGTCGGGGTCGATTCCGACGGGCGCCGTGATCAGCGGCGCCTTCGTCATGACGTCGCGCACGAGCGTCGTGCTCTTCTCGAAGGATGACACGAACCGCATGTCTCGGTTGGTGATGATGCCCACCAGCCGACCGTCGCCCTCGACGACCGGAAGGCCGGAGATGCGGAACTGCCCACACAGCGCGTCGACCTCGGCAACCGTGGCATCCGGAGTCGTCGTGACGGGGTTGGTGATCATGCCGGACTCGCTGCGCTTGACCTTGTCGACGTAAGCCGCCTGGTCCTCGATGGAGAGATTGCGGTGCAGCACGCCGAGGCCGCCGTTGCGGGCCATCGAAATCGCCATGCGCGACTCGGTGACGGTGTCCATGGCGGAGGAAACGAGCGGGGCATTGACGCGGATGCGCCGCGTGAGTCGCGAACTCGTGTCCGCTTCGCTCGGGATGACATCGGTGTGTCCGGGGAGCAGCATCACGTCGTCGTACGTGAGTCCGATGAAGCCGAAGGGGTCGGGCTGGTCCATACCCCATGTTAACCGGTTAGACCCGAGGCTATTCCGCGCGCATAATGGCTTGACCGCTTTGTGTTGCCGAGCACCACACCCGCCGTAACATCGGGGACACAAACAGTAAGTATCGTCAACGCCGACGGTGCGCCAGAACCCGCGGGATACGTTATTCCGACTGGTCCGTCTTGGAGGTTCCGTGGAAGTCACTGGTTTGACTGACAGGCGCTGGATGCGCGCCCTGATGCTGTTGCTCGTCGGCTTGATCGCTGGCCTCACCTTTGTGGGAGGTGGCGCGGCGCACGCTGATGAGATCAACACCGACAAGTACGACTTCAGCTTCAGCGGCTTTGTGCGCAATGACGGGGAGCCCCTTGAGGGCGTGCTCATCACGGTGTCCGGCAACGGTTACTCCGCCGAGGTGAAGACCGACGCCGACGGCAAGTGGAAGATCGGCGTGCCCGACAAAGGCACCTACAACATCACCCTCGACGAGTCGACGCTCCCGACCGGAATCATCGTCGCGGAAGGCGGCAATTCCGTCGATGTCACGATCGACAAGGTCAACAACAAGGTCTTCAACTTCTTCCTCGGGCAAGGCGTGCGCGAGACAACGAGCTTTCTCGACCAGTTCATCCAACGGTCGTTCACGGGGCTCAGCTTCGGCCTCTTGCTCGCACTCGCCGCGATCGGCCTGTCGCTAATTTTCGGCACCACTGGGCTCAGCAACTTCGCTCACGCCGAGATGGTGACGTTCGGCGCGCTGGCCGCTCTGACTCTCGCCGTCGATCTCGCGTGGCCCCTCTGGATCGCCCTGATCGGCGCCCTCGTGCTCAGCGGGCTCTTCGGCTGGTCACTGGACGCTGCGATCTGGAAACCGCTGCGTCGTAAGGGCGTCGGACTAATACCGATGATGATCGTGAGCATCGGCCTCTCGCTGGCCGTGCGCTACATCTACCAATACATCTACGGGGGGTCCACCCGCCAGCTGCCCGGTGCGGATGGCGCCGACCTGAAGTTCGGCGCGATCTCGCTCTCTCCCCTCGACCTCCTGAGCATGGGAATCTCGATCGTCGTACTCCTGGCGGTCGCCTACTTCCTCCTGCGCACGCGCATCGGCAAGGCGACGCGAGCAGTCAGCGACAACTCGAGCCTGGCCGCGGCCAGCGGAATCGACGTGGACCGGGTCATCCGGATCGTGTGGGTCATCGGCGGCGCGCTCGCCGGACTCAGCGGCATCCTCTTCGCGTTTTACCGGCCGGGCGTCTCGTGGGACATGGGCTTCGGCATTCTGCTCCTTATCTTCGCGGCCGTCACGCTCGGTGGTCTCGGCACGGCGTTCGGCGCTCTCGTCGGCTCGCTCGTGGTCGGATTCTTCATCGAGATCTCCACGCTGTGGATCCCGTCCGACATGAAATACGTGGGTGCGCTGGTGATCCTCATCCTCGTGCTGTTGGTCAGACCACAGGGCATCCTGGGTCGCAAAGAGAGAGTCGGCTAGGAGACGAACATGGTTGATTTCTGGCAGATCATTCAAAACGCCGCCGTCGAGATCGTCAGTCCGACGACCGCGGCCTACGCCCTCGCGGCCCTGGGTCTCGCGATCCACTTCGGCTACACCGGACTGCTCAACTTCGGTCAGGCCGGATTCATGGCGCTAGGCGCCTACGGCTACGCGATCTCGACCCTCACCTTCGGCTTTCCGGTGTGGGGAGCGGTTCTCGTCGGTGTCGGTGCGTCGATCATCTTCGCGCTCATCCTCGGCATACCCACGCTGCGGCTGAGAGCGGACTATTTGGCGATCGTGACGATCGCGGCATCCGAGATTCTGCGGCTCATCTTCACCACCAACTCTCTGGATGCCATCACAGGCTCTGCAGACGGCCTCAGCGCCTACAAGGGGGGCTTTGCGGCGCTCAACCCGATCCCGCCGGGAACGTACGGCTTTGGCCCGTTCACAATGAATGAGTACGACCTCTGGCTGCGCATAGTTGGGTGGAGCATTGTGATCATCGGTGGGCTGCTCGCCTGGCAGTTGATGCGCAGCCCCTGGGGCCGGGTGATCAAGGGCATCCGCGAAGACGAGGATGCTGTGCGCGCCTTGGGCAAAAACGTCTACTTCTACAAAATGCAGGCCCTCATCATCGGCGGCGTGTTCGGCACGATCGGTGGCATGATCTTCATCCTGCCGCGGGCTGTGGTGCCGGCGAACTACGCGACCACGCTCACCTTCTTCATTTACACGATTCTGCTGCTCGGCGGGGCCGCCACGATTCTCGGGCCGATCGTCGGTTCGATGATCTTCTGGGTTCTGCTTTCCGCGGTCTCAGGCTTCGTCGCCCGCGCTCAGGCTGTCGGCTGGTTCCCCGGGATGTCGAGCGTGCAGGCTGGCCAGACCCGCTTCATCATCGTCGGAATAGTGCTGATGCTGTTAGTGATATTCAGACCGCAGGGCATCTTCGGGAACAAGAAGGAGCTGGCTTTTGTCAAGTAACGCCAAGCCGAGCCGGGGTGCACCGGTCAAATCGGTCAACCTCCACGTCGGCGAGATCGAGCCCGGTGTGGCCAAGGTCGACCCCATCATCGTGGCCGATCACGTGACGCGGAGCTTCGGGGGACTTACGGCAGTCGACGTCGACCACGTCGAGATCCCCCGCAACGCGATCACCGCCCTCATCGGCCCCAACGGTGCAGGCAAGACGACATTCTTCAACCTGCTCACCGGGTTTGACAAGCCCGACACCGGCTCGTGGACGTTCCTTGGCAAGTCCCTCGCGGGCATCCCGTCGTACCGTGTCGCGCGAATGGGTCAGGTTCGCACCTTCCAGCTGACCAAGGCGCTGAGCCTGCTGAGTGTGCTCGACAACATGAAGCTCGGGGCGAAGGGCCAGAAGGGCGAGAACCTGTTCGCCGCCCTGCTGCCGTGGCTGTGGCGCAAGCAGGAGGAGGAGATCGAGGCGAAGGCCATGGAGCTGCTCGGGCGCTTCCAGCTCGAGGCTAAGGCTGAGGACTATGCCGCGAGCCTCTCCGGTGGCCAGCGCAAGCTGCTCGAGATGGCGCGTGCACTCATGAGCGACCCGACCCTGGTGATGCTGGACGAGCCCATGGCAGGCGTGAACCCGGCGCTCACGCAGTCGCTGCTCGATCACATCCTCGATCTCAAGACCCAGGGCATGACCGTGCTGTTCGTGGAGCACGACATGCAGATGGTGCGACACATCGCCGACTGGGTCATCGTGATGGCCGAAGGCAAGATCGTGGCCGAGGGCCCGCCCGATGCCGTCATGTCCAATCCTGCGGTCATCGACGCCTATCTGGGCAGCCATCACGACCAGGATCTCGGCGAGGACCCGCACGCCGAGAACACCATGCACGCGCTGAAGGAGCTGCTCGATGACGACGACAAGTCCTGACGTAAACACGACCACCACCGCGCCCAAGCCGGTGGTGGAGGTGAAGGACGTCGTCGCGGGTTACCTCCCCGGCGTCAACATCCTGAACGGATGCTCGCTCGTCGCCAACCACGGCGAGCTGATCGGCATCATCGGCCCCAACGGCGCGGGCAAGTCCACGTTGCTCAAGGCCATCTTCGGCCTCGTGAAGGTGCGTGAGGGTGAAGTGCTCCTGCAGGGCAAGGACATCACCGGCCTCAAGCCCAACAAGCTCGTCACGGCGGGCGTGGGCTTCGTGCCGCAGACCAACAACGTCTTCCCGACCCTGAGCATCCGCGAGAACCTCGAGATGGGACTGTTCCAGAAGCCCAAGGGCATCAAGGAGCGACTGGCCTTCGTGATCGACATCTTCCCGGAGCTCGAGAAGCGACTCGCTCAGCGTGCCGGCTCACTCTCCGGCGGCGAGCGCCAGATGGCCGCCATGAGCCGAGCGCTCATGATGGGGCCGCACGTGCTGCTGCTCGACGAGCCATCTGCCGGTCTCTCGCCCGTGCGTCAGGACGAGGCGTTCCTGCGCGTGAAGGAGATCAACAAGGCGGGTGTGACCACGATCATGGTTGAGCAGAATGCCCGCCGCTGCCTCCAGATCTGCGACCGCGGCTACGTGCTCGATCAGGGCAAGGATGCGTATACCGGTACTGGTCGTGAACTACTGAACGACCCCAAGGTGATTTCGCTCTACCTCGGAACGCTCGGCGAAGAGTAACCCCCCTCCCCCCGCCCGCTCCCCGCCCGCTGGCAGGGACTTCGGGCGCATGCTGCGGACGTTCTGACCCCCTCTGGCGCGCCTTTTTGTCCATAGTGTGCGCGCGAGCCTTACGCGGGCAAGGGAAAGGGCCCCGACCGAAGTCGGGGCCCTTCGTTTGCGTGTCAGCTAGAAGCTAGTTGATGCGCTTGAAGGTGTTGTCGGCCTGGTACTGGTAGATGCCGATGGTCGCCTCGGTCGGGTCACCGTTCTCATCGAACGTGATCGGGCCGGAGTTGCCGTCGTAGTCCACTACGCCACCGTCGAGGATGATCTGAGCCGCCGACGCGAAGTCGGTCGCCTTCGTACCATCACCCGAACCACCCGAAACCTCCTGCAGCTTGGACGCGATGTCCGCACCGACCGTGGAGTTCGCCGCGAGAGCAGCGAGGGCGAGGAGCACGACCGCGTCGTACGACTCGGCCGCGTATGCGTACTCGGTCAGCGTGGGGTCGACCTCGAGCAGGCGATCGGTGAAGTCACCGAGCGTGCCGGTGTCGAGACCGGGCAGCGTGCCCTTGTCACCCTCGAGCGCTCCGGCAGCGAAGACCGTGCTGTAGTCAGCAAGGTTTCCGTCAACGAAGTACA
>JBJXDR010000105.1:0-7834 GCA_046155245.1 Rhodoglobus sp.
TTTCGTGGTTTGCGCGATCGTCATGATGCCGCATTCGGGGTGCGCGAGTTGTTGAGTTGCGCGAAACGGCGTGCGCCGCGCGACCTGCCCGCTCTGACACCGTTGGCAATGACTACGATCTCCGCGACCTCGTGAACCAACACGACGGCGGCAAGCCCCAACACGCCGAAGAGTGCGAGGGGGATCAGAATCGCGATCAGGAGCAGGGACAAGCCGACGTTTTGCAGCATGATGCCTCGGGTGCGGCGGGCGTCGTGCAGAACCTGGGGAAGGTTGTTGAGGTTCTCACCCATAAGCGCAATGTCCGCGGTTTCGATGGCCACATCCGATCCCATGGCACCCATCGCGATCCCTACATCCGCCGCTGCGAGGGCGGGGGCATCATTGACACCGTCGCCCACCATAGCTGTTGGCTGCCGAGCTCGGAGGGTGCGGATGATGTCGGCTTTGTCCTCGGGGCGAAGCTCGGCGTGAACCTCGGTGATCCCCGCCGCGGCGCCCAACGCCTGTGCGGTCAGCGCGTTGTCCCCGGTGAGCATGGCGGTCCGGTAGCCGGCCGCGGTGAGCCGTGAAACGACAGCCGCCGCTTCGGGCCGGAGTTCATCTCGCACGGCAATCGCGCCGAGAAGCACACCGTTTTCCTCAACCAGAACGGCGGTAGCGCCAGCCTGCTGCATCCTAGTCACCTCATTGAACAGGGAACCGGCGTCGATCCAGCCGGGCCGCCCCAAGCGCACCGGCTTGCCCTTCAGGGTGCCTTCCAGACCCGCGCCGGGAATGCTGCTCATATCCGAAACTGCGATGCGCTGTTCCGAGCTCGCCAATATCGCCCGAGCCAGCGGATGCTCGCTGCGCTCCTCCAGTCCGGCAGCGATCGCCAACACGCGCTCGGTTGTCGTTCCGGGCGTAGCGACAACCTCGACCACGGCGGGCTTGTTCTCTGTGAGAGTTCCCGTCTTGTCCAGGGCGATCGTGCGGATCTTGCCGAGCATCTCAACGGCACCGCCGCCCTTGATCAGAACCCCGAACCGGCTGGCTGCGCCCACCGCAGAAACGACCGTGACGGGTACCGCGATTGCGAGAGCGCACGGGGATGCCGCAACCAGAACTACAAGGGCCCGCTCGATCCACAACATCGGCTCGCCCACGACAAATCCGTACACCGCAATGAGGCCGGCGACGATGAGGATCCCCGGGACCAAAAGTCGGGCTATCGAATCCGCCAGACGCTGACTGGGGCCCTTGCGGGTCTGCTCGGCTTCGACGATGTGCACGATCTTCGCTAGGGAGTTGTTCTCCGCGGTGCTTGTGACGTCGACTTCGAGTGGCCCGGTTCCGTTGATGGACCCGGCAAACACCACGGAGTTGGGGCCGACCTCGACCGGCAGAGACTCGCCGGTCAACGCAGATACATCCAGAGACGTGCGGCCGGTCAGAATCCGCCCGTCGGTGGCAAGGCGCTCCCCTGGACGAACGACCATCCGGTCACCCACGACCAGGTCGGCGGGAGCGACAGTGACCTCGGTGCCGCCGCGTAACACTCGAGCTTGGGACGGCACCAGGTCGAGGAGCGCGCGCAGCCCCCGTCGGGTGCGCGTGACCGAGTACTCCTCGAGCCCCTCCGAGATCGCATACAGGAAGGCCAAGGTGGCCGCCTCCTCGACCTGACCGAGGATGACGGCCCCGACCGCAGCGATAGTCATCAGCGTGCCCACGCCGATTCGTCCCTTGACGAGCTTCCTCACTGTCGAGGGAACGAAGGTCCATGCCGCAATCAGCAGTGCGGCCGACGACAGCGGCAGGGACACCCACAACGGGGCCCCTACTAGCCCCGCGATCCATCCCGCGAGAAGCAGAACACCCGCGATAGCGGCGGCCCGGATCTCGGTGACCTGCCAGAAGCGCGTCGGCTCTTCATCTGAATCGACGTCGCCACCCGTGATTGCGACACTGTCGTGGTTGTGCGCGCCACTCATCGAGCCGCCAACCCAACCCGGGATGGGTTGCTCTTCTCGGCGCTGCCGTCCCCATAGACCGGGCACAGTGCCACGGCGTTTCCAGTCGCCACCAGCAGAACCTCGGTCTGCGCCAACAGGTCCATCAATTCAGGATGGGTGAGTGAATAGAACACCCTCCGCCCTTCTGGGCGGCCGAGAACGAGACCGCAGTCGCGAAGGCATGCCACATGCGCAGAAACAGTTGACTGTGCCAGTCCAAGATTCGCGATCAGGTCGCTCACCTTGGCCTCGCCGAGTGCGAGGCGTCGCAGGATGGCCAACCGGGTCGGATCCCCGAGGGAACGGAACAACGCCACCGCTGGTTCAAGGCCAGCGGTGAGCCCCTGCGGCGATATAATCGTCATAGGACGATAATATCGTAAGATCTTGGTGGCTTTTGTCACAAGTCCCCGCGGCGGCTGATCAACCGAACAGCTCGCCGAGCCAACTCTCCTTCTTACGCGACCGCCCGGTGGAGTAGCCGCCATGCCCGGACCCACCGTGGCCGTCGCTGGACCGTCGTTCCCCACCCTCGCCCCGGAACTCACCCGAGGGCTGCGTTAGGGATCGTTCCACGATCTTGTCGAGTTCGCCGCGATCCAACCACACACCACGGCATTGCGGGCAATAGTCGATCTCCACTCCCGAACGCTCGGACATAACCAGTTGCGAATCGTCTACCGGGCATTTCATTTTTCGATTCCTTTTCGAACTCTTCCGCCGTATTCAATGTATGCACGGCTGCTCATATGAGCGTAGTTGCTGCACCCCGGCCTGGGCTGTGAATCTGTGGTGAGTGAGTGGCCGGCACGGCTGCCCGGGGATCTAGCTGCGTTCTTCCAACATGGTGGCCATGGAATCCATCTCTGCGGTCCGGCTGTTGATGATCGCTGTCGCGAAGGCGCGAACCGCCGATCTGTCTGTACGCTCCAGCACGGCGCTGGCCATCTCGACCGCCCCCTTGTGATGAGCCATCATCAAGATGAGGAAAATGCGCTCGGCCTCTACACCCGATGCCGCTGTGAGTTCCGCAATCTGATCGCGGGTAGCAAGACCTGGCATCAATTGGTCATTCATGCTGTCGCCCATGGTGTCTGACATTCCGCTTTGGTTGGAGGCCGGGGAGCCGGGCTGAGACATCCACGTCATCGAGGGCTCACTGCCCGCCTGCGGGAGACCCCATTCAGTCAGCCAGCCGTACAGACAGTTGCCCTGACTGCTGTGCCTGGGTGGTAGCTATGTCGTAGGCGAGGAGACGCACGGCGGGGTCTTGCGTGCGATCACGAACGATCAGCGCGAGCTCCACGCCCTGATTGTGGTGAACTTGCATGTCTCGGGCGAATCCGGCCTCGACGCTCGTGTCGGTGGGGTCGGACGGGCCGATGCCGCTAAATCGACCGAGAGAATAGCCAGCGACCCCGACAAGCGCCAGCGCCACCACCATGAGCGCCGCTAGTACGAGCGTGCCGCGACCGCTGCTGCTGCCGCTTTCAGCCTGTTCGTCGGACACTAGGACTCCTCTTCTCTGTTTGGCGTTGTGATGCCGTAGCGTTCGTCTCGTTTCCGCAGACCGGCAAGGTACTCGTTATAGGCGTCGAGCTCCGGGTCACCGAACCGGTCTGCGTGACGGTCAGCGGCTTTGGCTTTCCTGGTGTCGTCGCGAAACCATCGTGGAAGTAGGAACATGAGGATGATGACAGTCGGCAATTCCCCATACGACCAAGAGAGTGCGCCGGCGATCTGCTGGTCGTAGACAAGGTCGACGCCCCACGAGGGCGGGGGCGTCGTGAAGGTTTTCATCAGCGGCGCGGGAGCCATCATGATGATTGCCCCGAAGAATGCGTGCAGCGCGACCTCTCCGAACAGATCCATGATGCGACCGGCATAGCTCTGCCGTCGTGGCAGTGGGTCGGCGCTGAGGATCGGGATGGTGAACAGGATGCCGGATATCAGGAAGAACACTTCGAGACTCAAGTGGCCAAACAGTGTCGCTAGAAAGAAGTCGGCGAGACCCCCGAGGTACAGCCCGTAGAAGCTGATCAGGAATATCGGAAGCGTGAAACCCGGGTGGATGAGGAATCGGCTCACTCGTGAGCGCAGAAGACGTATCGATTGGCGGTGCACCCACCCGCCGAGGCTGTTGTGCGGCAGGGACCGAAGAAGCAAAGTGCCCGGCGACCCCAACACGAGCAACGGTGGCACCGCCATCATCAGCGTGAGCTGTTGGAACATAAAGACAGAGAACAACTCGAACCCGTAGCCCTCGATGCCCAGCCCCGTAACGGCAAAGATCGCCAAACAGCCGAGAAGAAACAGGGACGTTCGCCAGATCGGCCACGACCGTCCGGCCGACCACAATCTGATCGCACCAGTGAGATAGATCGCAGCAAGGGCAATCGCGATCGCAGGAAGCACTGGGAAAGGCTGCAGATCAAAGGCCAAGAACTCCCCCAGCGAGGGTGGCTCGGCGACCGACCAGGTGGGGCCTCCAGCGATCATGTCAAGGATGTTCCTTCCACGGTGCGGCCTCGTGCGAGCGGTCGCATTCTTCGGAAGGGTCGGTGGCGGCGGATTGCAGCTGCTCGGCGGGGTGAAGCAGGATGGTGTGGCCGATGTGTTCGAGGGCGAGCCGGAGCAGCTCTCGAACGTGGAGGTCGGCTAGTGCGTAGAAGGCTAATCTGCCTTCGCGCTCGACGCCCACAACGCGGTGGGCTCTCAGTAAACGTAGGGCGTGCGAGACGGCCGATTCGCTCAGTTCGACGACGGCTGCAAGATCCCGCACGGCCATCCGTCCACCCGAGAGGGCGATCAGGATTTTGACCCGGTTGGGATCCCCGAGCAGGTGGAACACATCGGCCAGATCCTCGATGTCGTTATTCGCGGGCATCGAAGCTTTCGCCTCCCAGACTTGCGCAGCGTTCACTGTGCGAGGGCTCGAATGGTGATCGGAAGCCTTGCGTTCGCTCATCCCCATACGTTACCCACCTAGATGGCCTTCCGCGTCTCGTCGAAATCACGAGGCTCGCATTGGATCGTGGCGTGGTCGATGTGGTGCTTGTCTCGAAGAACCGCGAGGACCGCGTCCAAGACTGGCCCGTACTCGGCTGAGTCGCTGAGCACGATGTGCCCGCTAGCGCTCTCCATCCCCGATGTGATCGTCCAGACGTGGAGGTCGTGGATATCCTCGACACCATCCACGGAGAGCACATCGGCGCGCACGGCATTCATGTCGATCTCTGGCGGCGCGACCTCAAGGAGGATGCGAAGGGCTTGACGGGTGAGCTTGAACGTTCTAGGAAGAATGAACAGGCCGATTCCGACGCCGATGATTGGGTCAGCGTAGGCCCAGCCCGTCGTCAACAGGATGATCGCGGCGGCGATGACTCCGAGCGAGCCGAGAAGGTCGGCCATCACCTCGAGGTACGCACCCTTCACATTCAGGCTCTCCTTCGACCCCGCCGTCAGGAGTCGAAAGCTGATGAGGTTAATAACCAACCCGATGACCGCAGTGACCATCAGCGGAATACCAGGGATGTCCGGGGGCTGATTGAAACGCTGAATCGCCTCGAACAACACGTAGCCAGCAACCGCAAACAGTAGGATGCCATTGGCGAGGGCCGCGAGAACTTCGAGACGATAAAGCCCATAGGTTCGCTGTTCGGTCGTCGGCCGACTCGCGAGGGTGATGGCAGCCAGCGCCATACCGAGACCGAGCACGTCGGTGCCCATGTGCGCGGCGTCCGAGATCAGTGCGAGCGAGTTGACCGAGAACCCAACAACAAATTCAACAACCATGAACGACGCGGTGAGGATAAAGGCGATCACCAGGGGCCTGCGATGCCGGCCCCCAGCGCTTGCCGCAGTC
Organism: Rhodoglobus sp.; assembly: GCA_046155245.1. Classification (GTDB taxonomy): domain Bacteria; phylum Actinomycetota; class Actinomycetes; order Actinomycetales; family Microbacteriaceae; genus Rhodoglobus. The sequence goes on from JBJXDR010000105.1 coordinate 5,863, forward strand.
GGATGCGAGTGACCCTCGCCCACTACAGCCCCCCACTAAGTAGATATATGTTCATATGAACAAGTATAGGTAGTTGATAGCATTCGGGCAGCACACCATCCGCTTGACGAGCACGAGTAGGAGCACAATGAAAGGCACCTGGGCGATCGGCCGCATGTCTGGCATCGCCGCAATTGCGATCGCAACGGTTGTCCTCAGCGGTTGCGCAACAACCGCAAGCCCGCCTTCGGGTTCGACCGAAAGCACGGGTCCGAAATTTGAGCACATCCACGAGCTCGTGACTGACCAGAGCGACCTCCTCGTGGCTACCCACGAGGGTCTCTACCGCCTCACACTCACCAGCAACGGGTCTGCTTCCGCAGTCGGGCCGATCGGTGGCCTCGATTTCGACCCGATGGGGTTCACAATCGCAGGCGGGATCGCGTACGCATCCGGGCACCCCGGCCTCACCACCCCGAACACATTCGGCAGCCCAAACTTGGGCCTGATTACCAGCATCGACCTCGGTGAAACCTGGACCAACGTGTCATTGATCGGGCAGACCGACTTCCACGGCCTCACTGTGGCAATCAGCGGTACCGGGGATCCTCGAGTGTTCGGGTACGACGCCTCCCAAGCGCTGGTGCAGCGCAGCCTCGATGGCGGCGTCACATGGAGTGCCGGCGCGAGCCTGAACGCCCGCGACATCCTCGCAGTCGGTGACCAGCTCTACGCCACCACTGCTGATGGGTTGGCGATCAGCAGTGACAACGGCATCACATTCACAGTCGACGCAGCAGCGCCCGCCCTCTACGTGCTCGCGTCCGACCAGGACGATACGATCGCCGGCGTCGACACCACGGGAACGCTCTGGACCCGCGCCGCGGGCCAAGATTGGGTGCGAGGCGGTACCGTGACCGGAACACCGCAAGCGTTCACGGTCCAAGGCTCCCGCATCTTTGTGGCAGACGATCGAGGCATCGCCTACACCGATAACGCCGGGGCAACCTGGACCGTACTCCAGATGCAGAAATGACCCTTCGCCCTGGAACAGTCTCGACTGCGATTGGTAATTCCCTGCGGAACCCCTCCGGCGAGACAGTGCTACATATATGAACCCGCCGTCCGCCCAAGCCAAGCGCCCGCGCTGGCCGCTAGCGGCTGCGATCCTCGCCCCGCCGATAGTTGTCGGGCTCATCGTCGTATTCAATCTCGTGACCTCGGGGCCCGCGCCCCAGGATATGTGGGTCGGCGCCTCCGACTACGGCCCGACGAGCACTGCATCGACCGCTGACGTCCAAGTCATCCACAGCGCCCTCCACAACATCGGCGCGCAATGCCTAGAAACCAACCCAAATCTCAGCACCATCTCCGCCGACGTCGACCTCATCCTCGCGTTCGCACATCGCTATCCGGTCGGCCGTTTCCCGATCGATGACGAGACCGCGACCGCTTCATCCCTGCTGCTGATTACCCGTGAAGCAGTAAAGAACTGCGCGCCAGCGGAACTCGCGCGTCTCGAAGCGGGCGAGTGACTGCGCCAAGAAGTGGCAGGGGTCTGGCAGCAATCGTTGGCTCATTGGGGCGCTGCCCGCGGCCCAATAACCAGCGCTGCTTCGCGAGAAGTGCACCACTCCCAAAAAGTAGAGTACTTGTCTGCGGTTGGCCCGGCTGATCAGGCTTTTTGTAGGCGCGGTCGCCCGGCGCCGACTTCGGTGTGTCCCCCGCGTGTACCCCCGGGGACACACAGGGGACACAAAATGCCTGAGTTCGGCGGAGTTTGACTTCACGCGGCTAGCAAGAAACACGCCTCTGACCAGCACTTTAAGAGCGGAGACGGAGGGATTTGAACCCTCGGAACCCTTACGGGTTCTCCACCTTAGCAGGGTGGTGCACTAGGCCGAACTATGCGACGTCTCCAGTAACGACAGCAATCATAACCCGCGACCGCGAGCTGTCTGGAATCCGCATCCCGCGAACTGGGGCCGCCAAC
>JBJXDR010000106.1:0-6024 GCA_046155245.1 Rhodoglobus sp.
GTGTGTGCGGCCCCAGCGCCCTGGGTGCTACCTGATGACGCTGACGTCAGTGAACCCGAAGGTCACTACTCTGCCGCGACGACAGGCTCCCAATCCCAGATGTTCCAGAAGATGGTCGGCGACAACGGCCCGGGCGCGATGTTGGCGATCGCGTTCTGGTCGTAGGCCGTCACGGCCGGGAACTGGAAGATGGTGACTCCATAGAAGTCACCCCAGAGGAGTGCATCCACCTGCTGCTGGATCTCGATCTGCTTGGCGGGGTCGAACTCCGAGTCGAGCTGGGTCAGCAGGTCGTCAACTTCTGAGTTGCTGTAGAAGTTGAGGTTGTTGATTCCACCCGTCTTGAAGGTCGGCGAGCTACCGGTCACACCAAGGCTCGTCGACTGCCATCCGAACAGGGAGGCGTCGTACGCACCGGGAGTACCGAGCAGGCCACCCCAGTCAGGGCTGGAGCAGTCAGTGACATTGATGCCAGCGAGGGCTCCGGACTGCTGGATCAGCAGGAACTCGTTTGCACGACGAGGGTTCGTCGAGCTGAAGAGCATGCAGACCTCAGGGTTGGTGACTCCGGCCTCGGCGAGGAGCGCCTTCGCGCCCTCGATGTCAACCTCGGCGTAAGCGTCAGAACCGTTAGCCGCGACCGACTCGTCGTAGCCGTCGGCACCCGGGAGGAAGACCTGCGAGTTGCGGACCTCGGCCTCGGGCTGAAGCGGCTTGATGAGCTTCTCGACGATTTCCTGGCGCGGGATGATCTTCATGAACGCCTCACGGATGAGGGGGTTGTTGAAGTTGCCGCTCTTGGACTGGTCGAACTGAAGGTCGATGTGCTCATAGGTTCCCTCGGAGCCACCGACGACGGTGACATCCAGGGCAGCGAGCGCGTCAGCGACGTCGGCCGTGGCCTGGGGTGAGATGACCTGAACTTCACCGTTCTGCAAGGCCTGAACTGCGGCCAGCGGGTCGGGGATGAACCGAACCGTGATCTCCTCGACCTTGGGCAGGTTAGCGCCCGTGTACTGCTTGTTGGCCGTGAGGGTCACATACTGGTCTGCCACGAAGTCGGTGATCGTGTAGGGACCGTTGCCGATGACGAGGTCGGTGTCCGACGGCATCTCGGTGAAGTTGAAGCCGTTGTTCCAGAAGTTGGACAGCGACGCCAGTGCGGCCTCGTCCTTGTCCGTGATTGCCTTCAGGACAGCATCCTTGCCAGCAGCCGGATCGGCCGCCTCAAGGGCCTTCTCGCCGAGCACGTGTGCCGGAACGCCTGCACTCGTGAACGCAATCTCCCAGTCGACGTAAGGGGCGTCGTAGGTCATGGTGATCGACTTCTTGTCGTCGCTCACCTCGGGCAGCGTCGACACGAGGCCGAGGCCCTGGGGGTTCGACGGGTCGGCGCCCGAGTCGAAGAAGACGACGTCGGTCGGGAAGTCGTCGGTGAATTCTCCGGTGTCGGGGTCAGTGAACTCGCTCGAGTCAAAGTCCGGCGTGTTGTAGGCGCCCGAGAGTGCGACCCAGTTCAGCAGCAGGTCAACCGCGTCGACCGCGGTGCCATCAGACCACTTGACGCCATCGGCGATCGTGTACTTGACCACCAGCGGGTCATCCGAGACCTTCTCGTACGTGCCGAAGGAGGTGTCCTTGACCAGTGCGGGGGTGTTGTCGTAGTAGTTGAACCCCGAGTTGGTCGAGTAGATGATGTTTGCGTTCGCCGTCGCGTTGCCGAACGACGTTGAGCTGTTGTACGAGTAAAACGGTTGATTCCACGCGACCGACAGCGATGAACCCCCAACAATCTCGGACTGCGGTGCCGCGCAGGCCGAGAGGATGAGAGCACCGGCGGCGACCGTGGCGACTGTTGTCGCGAGTCGTTTGATTCTCAATTTTCCTCCTGTGCAAGATGAGCAAACGGCGCGACAGTTCTTAAGAGCCGCACCGCGCTTGGTAGTTCACACCCTAAACGGGGGTATAACACTGGCAAAACTGTAGGGGGGAAACGTTACACAGTGGTAACGCATCGCCGCGTTGGTTGCGCACTTCTGAAGAATATTGCGCCGATTCTCCGCCAAACGCAGGAATATTGCAGATCTGCTCTCGGCACGATCAATCTGAGCGCGATTCACCGCGTAGCATCGAAACGTGAGTGAAGCCGAATTGTCGGAACCATCCAAGGGCCCCCTGCTCGTCTTCGACGGCGATTGCGCCTTCTGCACGTCCGCCGTGAACCGGCTAAAGACTGTGCTGCCGAGGTTCCCGCGCATGTCGCCGTGGCAGTGGCTCGACCTGGATGAGTACGGCCTGACCCAGGACGACGTGACGCGGTACGCGTGGGTCGTGACATCCAGCCACCAGTACGCCGGTCATCTTGCGGGCTCGGCGCTGCTGAGGATGCAGCCGAGCGTCGGCTGGCGCTTTCTCGGGCACCTCATCGCGACTCCGCCGGTCTCGTGGGTGGCCGCGGTGGTATACGACTGGGTCGCCGCGAACCGTCATCGGCTGCCGGGAGGAACTCCCGCCTGCGCGATGCCGCGCGCCGAATGAGGCTCGCACCGGGCCCACACCCGGCCGCGGGCGGACCTAGCTTGCCGTCTCGTGCGCAGCTCGGGGCAGAAGTACTGATCGTGCTCGGGGTCTCGCTCGGGGCATCCGCGGCCTACTCGGTCGTCTCCATCGTCAACCGGATGACGCGCACCGAGGCCTTGGGAAACCAGAGCACCTCGATCAACAACCCGTTGAGCGAACGCCCCACGTTCGACCTCATCTACCAGTTGATGGGGATCTTCTTCGACCTCGTACCGGTGGCCCTGTGCGCCTTTCTGCTCTGGCAGGTCACGCGGCCGCACCTCGGTCGACTGGGGATCGACTTCGCGCGCCCGGGCTCGGACTTCGTGCGCGGACTCGCTCTCGCGCTGATCATCGGCGTGCCCGGTATCGGGGTGTACCTCGGCGGGCGCGCGCTCGGCATCACGGTGACCGTCGTACCGAACGCGCTCGAGACGTACTGGTGGACTATCCCCGTACTCATCCTCTCGGCGCTCAGGGCGGGCGTGACGGAGGAGGTCATCGTGATCGGTTACCTCTACGCCCGGCTGAAGGATCTCGGCTGGGGAACATGGTCGATCATTCTGGGATCCGCAGTCCTGCGGGGCACGTACCACCTTTACCAGGGGTTCGGATCCTTCATCGGCAACTTCGCGATGGGCGTGCTGTTCGGTTGGCTGTACACCCGGTGGGGTCGGGTGTTGCCTCTTGTGGTGGGGCACTGGGTGATCAACTCAGTCATCTTTGTGGGATACCCGTGGGCCGCGGCGACCTTCCCGGCGCTGTTCGGAATTCCGAGCTGACCCTGCCCGGTCAGGTCGAGCGCGCCTGCGCGACCCGCTACGCGAACGCCTCCACCGGTGGGCACGCGCAGACCAGGTTGCGGTCGCCGTACGCATTGTCGACGCGACGCACCGGCGGCCAGTACTTGCTGCGGATGATCGACCGCAATGGGTACACAGCGAGCTCTCGTGAGTAAGCGTGCTGCCAGTCGCCCTCGATCACCGAGCGCGCGGTGTGCGGCGCGTTGACGAGCGGGTTGTCGTCGGCCGGCCAGATACCGGCGGCAACAGCATCCGCCTCCTCTTTGATCGCGATCATCGCGTCGATGAAGCGGTCGATCTCCGCGAGATCCTCGCTCTCGGTCGGCTCGATCATGAGCGTGCCGGGCACCGGGAACGACATGGTCGGCGCATGGAAGCCGTAGTCGATGAGGCGCTTGGCGACGTCGTTGTTGTCGATACCCGTGGCGTCTTTCAATGGCCGCAGGTCAAGGATGCACTCGTGGGCGACCAGACCGTTGTCGCCCGCGTACAGCACCGGGTAGTGCTCGCGCAGGCGCACGGCCACATAGTTGGCCGCGAGCACGGCCGCCCCGGTCGCTGCCTTCAGCCCCTCGGCTCCCATCATGCGCACGTACGCCCACGAGATGGGCAGGATGCTCGGGGAGCCGTAGGGCGCCGCTGAGATGACCGGCCCTGCCGAGCCGTTGGGCTCCCTCCCCACAATGAGCTCACGCTGCTGCATCGGGTGCGAGGGCAGGAACGGCGCCAGGTGTGCCTTCGCCGCGACCGGTCCCACGCCGGGACCGCCACCCCCGTGCGGGATGCAGAACGTCTTGTGCAGGTTGAGGTGGGAGACATCCCCACCAAAATCGCCGAAGCGGGCGTAGCCGAGCACGGCGTTGAGGTTCGCCCCGTCGACGTAGACCTGGCCTCCGGCAGCGTGCACAGCATCGCAGATCTCCCGCACTCGGTGCTCGTAGACGCCGTGGGTGGACGGGTAGGTGATCATGAGCGCGGCGAGATGCTCGGCGTGCTCGGCCACCTTGAGCTTGAGGTCATCAAGGTCGACGTTGCCCAGGCTGTCGCACGCAACGACCACGACGCTCATTCCGGCGAGGACGGCGCTCGCTGCGTTGGTGCCGTGAGCGCTCGATGGAATGAGGCACACCGTGCGATGCGCCTCGTCACGCGAGCGGTGGTATCCGCGGATCGCCAGCAGGCCGGCGAGTTCGCCCTGGCTACCAGCGTTGGGCTGAAGGGACACGGAGTCGTAGCCCGTGACCTCGGCGAGCCAGCGCTGCAGTTGGTCGATCAGCTCGAGGTAGCCCTCGACGTCGGACTCGGGAGCGAACGGGTGCAGTCCCGCGAATTCGGGCCACGTCACGGCCTCCATCTCGGAGGCAGCGTTGAGCTTCATCGTGCACGAGCCCAGCGGGATCATGCCCCGGTCGAGCGCGTAGTCCTTGTCGGCGAGGTATTTGAGATAGCGCATCATCGCGGTCTCGCTGCGATGGGTGCTGAAGACAGGGTGGTTGAGGTACTCACTCGAGCGGGTCAGGGTGTCGGGCCAAGACTGGCCGTCGACGGGACCGTCGTGCGCGGCATCCAGATCGAAGATTGCTGCGAGGTCGGCGTCGAGCGAGCCGTCGGAGCTGGTCTCGTCGAAGCTGACCGACACGGTGTCGGCGTCAACAAGGTGCAGCAGGATGCCCCGCTCCCGGGCCGCCTCGACGACAGTCGCCGCTCGTGCCGGGACCGGAACCGTGACCGTGTCAAAGTAGTCGCCGTGCACGCCAACTCGGCGAGCGAAGAGCCGCGCGCGGGTGTTGACGGATGCCGCGATGCGCTTGAGTCCCCGGGGCCCGTGGTAGACCGCGTACATCGACGCGATGACGGCAAGCAACACCTGCGCCGTGCAGATGTTGGAGGTGGCCTTCTCTCGGCGGATGTGTTGCTCCCGTGCCTGCAGGGAGAGCCGATACGCGGGGTGGCCGTCCACATCCTGGGAGACACCGACGAGGCGACCGGGAAGTTGGCGCTCGAGTCCGGCCCGCACCGCCATGTAGCCGGCGTGCGGCCCGCCGAATCCCATGGGAACACCGAACCGCTGGGTCGTACCCACGGCGACATCGGCGCCCAACTCGCCGGGCGACGCGATGAGGGTGAGTGCGAGCAAGTCGGCCGCGACGACCGCGACGCCTCCGTGGGCCTTGACCGAGGTGATCACATTGCGGGGGTCCCAGACCCGTCCGGATGCACCCGGGTACTGGATGAACGCGCCGAAGGCCGGCGCGCTGGAGCCAGCATCGACAGCGTCTCGATTCGCGAGTTCGCCGCTCCTCGACCAACTGGTCTCGAGCAGGTCAATACCGACAGCCTCCGCCCGGGTGCGCAGCAGCGCCTTGGTCTGCGGCATGGCGTCGGCATCAACGAGGAAGACGTTGGACTCCGACGCCGAGGCGCGCCGAGCCAGAAGCATGGCCTCGACGACAGCCGTGCCCTCGTCGAGCATGGACGCATTGGCGGTCGCGAGCCCCGTCAGATCGGCGACCATCGTCTGGAAGTTGATGAGGGCCTCGAGGCGCCCCTGACTGATTTCCGGCTGGTAGGGAGTGTAGGCCGTGTACCAGCTCGGGTTCTCGAGCACGTTGCGCTTAATCACGGCGGGCGTAATCGTGTCGTAGTAGCCCAGACCGATCAT
>JBJXDR010000107.1:0-5809 GCA_046155245.1 Rhodoglobus sp.
CGACGCTCCCGGCGCGAGCCCGGCGAGGGACTGCGACGTGAGGGAGTCGAGCCAGGTGAGACGGTCGGGTCCGGTGATGCTGATCACGGCGCGGTCGGACAAGTCGACAATCGCCGTGCCCGCGGCGAGCGCCCGCTGCTCGGCGAGCGGGTTTCCGTAGTGTTGGGGCGGGGTGCCGACGGCGCCCGGGCGCGCACCGAGCGGCGACGGCAGCCCCGCGGGGTCAGCGGGTCTCGCGGGTTCAGGCAGCTCAGTCGACACGAGCCAACCTCCCCGACGCGTGGGTTTTGAGTTGCTGGCCGAGGGCCGCGATGTCCCACGCCCAGAGCAGGTGCGACTCGACCAGTCCGTAGAGGCGGGTCGCGGCCGCGTACTCCTTAGCGCTCGCGGTGCGCACGACGGCGTCGGTGGCGAGGTCGATGCGCGCGCCCTTGACCTGACCGAGGTACAGCTCGCTCACCCCGTTGGGATGCACGATCCCCACCTCGATGTCGAATCCGCCATCGGCGTTCCGCAGGGTCTCGACCGCGGTGGCGGTGGTGAACGGCTTGTCACCCGTTCCGGCGAGCATGCCGGGCCCCGGGTCGCCCTCCGCGGCGGGCCGGCTGAGTCGCCAATAACCCGTTTCGGTCACGTGCGGGGTGAGCGTGTCATCCAGCAGCCACGTATAGGAGTTGTAGTTAAGGTGGGGCAAACCGTCGTGGGTGAAGCTCAGCCGGTGGCCGAACTCGAGAGTCTTGGTCTCATCGCCGACTCCGTAGTGCACGACTCCGGTGCCGTCCCACACGCCAATGAGCCACGAGAGGGGAGCGAGTTCGGCCGGTATGTCGGCGTTGAGCGAGATCACGGCAGACCAGCCTTGAGCGAGATCACGGGGCGGGCGCCCGGCGACTAGCGCTGGCCGCGGAACAGGTTGAAGAGCACGACGACCGAAACGAACCCGATCGAGAGCGTGGCCAGCAGCAGCAGGCCGACGAAGAAGAGCTCAAGGGCGAGAAGCATGGGTCAATTGTACTAGCCGAGGAGAGCGAAGACTCCCGAGGCCAGCGCGAGCACCACGACCGCGCCCGTGATGCTCGCCATCGCGCGCACTACGAAGCCCTCCTTGCGCTGGATCGCGAGCTGGATGAAGAAGGTCACGATCACCGCGGCGGCGAGCGCGACGGCCAGCCACGTGACGTGAGTTTCGGGAGTGCTGGTCACGCCGATCACGACCGCGGCGGCCACAGCGGCGAGCCACACGGGCACCACACTCCAGATTTGCCACGTCATAGAGTGATCCTAGAACGGGTCATAGACTGTCCCGTACGCACTTGGAGGTCGATTGGCGCAGCTGTTGATCCTTACCTCTGCGGTCGACAGCGAAGTCTTCCCCGCATTGGGGCTCCTGAGCCACACGACGAAGCAGATCCCCGCGTCGCCTGCTTCGCTCATCTCCGCGCCCAGCTGCGACCTCATCTTCGTGGATGCCCGTCACGACCTGGCGAGCGCGAAATCCCTGTGCAAGATACTCAACACCACCGGTGTGAACGTGCCGCTTATCCTGATCCTCACCGAGGGCGGGCTCACCGCCGTGTCCGCCGACTGGGGGGTCGACGATGTCATTCTCGCGACGGCTGGTCCGGCCGAAGCGGATGCTCGCATCCGGCTCGCACTGGGTCGTCAAGCTCTGCAGTCCTCGAGCACGAAGATCTCGGCCTCGGGCGTTGTCATTGACGAGGCGAGCTACTCGGCGAAGGTGCACGGTCGGCCCCTCGACCTCACGTTCAAGGAGTTCGAACTGCTGCGTTTTCTCGCGACGCACCCGAGCCGAGTGTTCACACGCGAGCAGCTGCTGAGCGAGGTCTGGGGCTACGACTATTTCGGCGGCACTCGCACGGTCGACGTGCACGTGCGGCGGCTGCGCGCCAAGCTCGGCGACCTCGAGTCGCTCATCGGCACCGTGCGCAACGTCGGCTACCGCTTCAACGTGTACGACGACGAGGCCGAGCGGATGACGCCGGCGCCCGTCACCTCGAACTGAGCAGGGCGGGCGGCGCAACCCCAGCCAAGACTTAACCCCGAGTTCAGCGTGCAGTGGCAGGATAAACGGATGGATAGCTCCGAGACCCTCGCCGAAGTCGGGGCGGCGACCGACTCCCTCGACGAGTACGACCTCGACGAGAGGTCGAGCGTCGACGACGGCACCCTCGATCCTCAGCGCTACCTCGACCGCGAACTGAGCTGGCTCGCGTTCAACCAGCGCGTGCTGGAGCTTGCCGAAGACTCGATGCAGCCCCTGCTCGAGCGGACGAACTTTCTCGCGATCTTCGCAAGCAACCTCGACGAATTCTTCATGGTGCGCGTTGCGGGTCTCAAGCGCCGGATCGCGACCGGGCTCGCCGTTCCGACGAACATCGGCACCCCGCCCGCCCAGGTGCTCGCCGAGGTCAGCGCGAAGGCCCACGAGCTACAGGACCGCCACGCTCACGCGTTCAAGGACATCCTCAAGCCCGAGCTCGACGAGGCCAACATCCACATCGAGACGTGGGCCGACCTCGGCGACGCCGATCGCTTGTCGCTCGACGAGGTCTTCTCGAGCCAGATCTTCCCGGTGCTGATGCCTCTGGCTGTCGACCCGGCGCATCCGTTCCCCTATATCTCGGGGCTCAGCCTCAACCTCTCTGTACGAGTGCGGAATCCCAAGTCGGGCAAGGAGGAGTTCGCTCGCCTGAAGGTGCCGCCGAACCTGCCCCGGTTCATCCTGTTGCCCGACAACGATTCGGGTGACGCGCGGTATATCCCCCTCGAAGACCTCATCTCCAATCACCTGGGCGACCTGTTCCCGGGCATGGAGATCATTGCGCATCACGAGTTCCGGGTGACCCGGAATGAAGACGTCGAGGTCGAGGAGGACGAGAGCGAGAACCTCATCCAGGCTCTCGAGAAGCAGATCCTCAACCGACGGTTCGGCCCGCCCATCCGTCTCGAGATCACCGACGACATGGATGACGTGACTCTCGACCTGCTCGTGCGCGAGCTCGACATCACCGAGCAAGAGGTGTACCGGCTGCCCGCGCCGCTCGACCTGGGCGGCCTGTTCCAGCTGAACCGCATCGACCGGCCGGAACTCAAGTACCCGCGCCACGTGCCCACGACCAGCGTGAACCTGCTGCCGATCGACGCGAACGCCGCCCCCGACATCTTCGCCTCGATCGCCCGTCAAGACGTGCTCGTGCACCACCCGTACGAGTCGTTCTCCACGAGCGTGCAGGCGTTTCTCGAGCAGGCCGCCACCGACCCCAACGTGCTCGCAATCAAGCAGACTCTCTACCGCACCAGTGGCGACAGCCCAATCGTCGAGGCTTTGATCGCCGCGGCCGAGGCCGGCAAGTCGGTACTCGCCCTCGTCGAGATCAAGGCGCGATTCGACGAGACCGCGAACATCTCGTGGGCGCGCAAGCTCGAGAAGTCGGGAGTGCATGTCGTGTACGGGCTGGTCGGCCTGAAGACCCACTGCAAGCTCGCCCTCGTGGTGCGCCAGGAGGGTGGCGTGCTGCGCCACTACAGCCACATCGGCACGGGCAACTACAATCCCAAGACCAGCCGCATCTATGAAGACCTCGGCCTGTTCACCGCCGACGATCAAGTGGGCAAAGACCTCACCCGTTTGTTCAACGAGCTCTCCGGCTACGCGATCGAGAAGAAGTTCAAACGATTGCTGGTCGCCCCGCTCCACCTGCGGAACGGGCTGCTCAAACGCATCAACGGCGAGACAGCGAACGCGCGTGAAGGGCTGCCGTCGGGCATCCGAATCAAGCTGAATTCGATCGTCGACGAGGGCATCATCGATGCGCTCTACCGCGCGAGCAACGCGGGCGTGCCGGTCGAACTCGTCGTGCGCGGCATCTGCAGCCTCAAGCCGGGGCAGCCGGGGCTCAGCGAAAACATCCGCGTGCGCTCGGTGCTCGGTCGTTACCTCGAGCACGCACGCATCTTCTCGTTCCACAACAACGGCGACCCGCAGGTCTACATCGGTAGCGCCGACATGATGCATCGCAACCTCGACCGCCGCGTCGAGGCGCTCGTGCGACTCACGAGCCCCGACCACCTGCGCGAACTCGACGACCTGTTCGATCTGGCGATGTCGGATGACACGTCCAGCTGGTGGCTCGAGACCGATGGCACCTGGACTCGCCACAACCGCGCGGCCAACGGCGCTCCCCTTCAAGACATGCAGAATGTACTCATGAAGCAGATCTCGCAGCGCAAGCGCGGCGCAGTGTCGCGGTGAGGGCTTGTCGTTGAGCCCGGTCACGCAGCCGCCCGTGCTCGCTGCCGGAGCGGTCTGCTGGCGGCTCGTGGGCGGTGTCGCGAAGATCCTGCTCGTACACCGGGAAGCCCGGGCGGATGTCTCGCTGCCCAAGGGCAAGGTGGATCCCGGCGAGCTGCTGCCGCAGACCGCCGTGCGCGAGATCGCCGAGGAGACGGGGCTTGCGGTGACCCTCGGAGCACCGCTCGGCACCGTCGAGTACCCGCTCCCCGGCGGCCGCCAGAAGGTCGTGCACTATTGGGCGGCCGAGGTGGACGAGCACGCGCTCGAGCTCGCTACGTTCACCCCGAACACCGAGATCGCATCCCTCGAGTGGATCGAGCTCGACGAGGCCCGCACGAAGCTCAGCTACCCGCACGACGTCGAAGTGATCGACCGGTTCGCCGAGCTGGTGCTCACGGGTCGCGCCCGCACCTTCGCTGTGATCGCCGTGCGGCACGGCAAGGCTGTGCCCCCCGGCACCTGGGATGGGCCCGACGCGTCGCGGCCGCTCATGCAGCGTGGCGTGGATCAGTCGGCGCAGATCGCTGCCGCTATCGCCGCGTACGGTCCGCAGCGCATCATCTCCAGCACCGCGGTGCGGTGCCTCTCCACTGTCGAACCCCTCTCCCGCCTCACCGGCCTCGAGGTGAAATCGACGGCCGGCATCAGCCAGGACGCCTACGAAGACGCAGCGACGACGGTCGGCGCGATCGTGAGCAAGCGGCTGCGAAAGCAGAAGTCCGTGGTGCTGTGCAGCCACGGTCCGGTGCTGCCGCAGATCATCGGCGAGGTGGCCGCACAGACGAAGTCCGTTGAGGGCAGCGAGTTACGGCGGTCCGTGGCGCTCGGCACCGGTGACTTCACGGTGCTGCACGTCTCGTGCGAGCATCCGCTCTCGGGGCTTGTCGCGGTCGAAACTCACAGCCCGGACTGACCTGGGCTGATCCCTTTGCTCCACGCCAGTAGTTACGGTTCCGTTCACCTTTCGTTCATCTTGCGGGCCAAACGTGGTTAACCGCGGTGCTTAGTGTCGTTTGAGGGTCGCACCGGCCCACCTGTAATTGAGTCCCCGAAGGGAAAACAGTGAACATCAAGCGTTATGGCAGCGTCGCTGCCGCTGCAATCGCAGCGACATTCGTTCTGTCCGCCTGTGGCGGCCAGCCGTCCGGCACCTCGACCGAAGGCGCTGGCCTATCTGGCGCCGTCTCGGCCGACGGTTCCTCCACCGTCGCACCCCTCGCCGAGGCGGCTGCTGACCAGTTCCGTAGCGTCGAGGCTGGCGTCAACGTGACCATCGCTACCTCCGGCACTGGTGGTGGCTTCAAGGCCTTCTGCGCCGACGAGACCGACATCTCCAACGCTTCACGCCCGATCAAGGACGAGGAAGCCGCCGAGTGCGAGGCGAACGGTGTCGAGTACACCGAGATCGTCATCGCCAACGACGGCCTCGCCGTAGTCATCAACTCGGAGAACGACTGGGCCGACACCCTGACTGTTGAGCAGCTCAACAAGATC
>JBJXDR010000108.1:0-26367 GCA_046155245.1 Rhodoglobus sp.
CGGCCCCAGCGCCTACCCATGGAACACCCCGTTAGGTAGGTGCCATTCGTGGCAACATTTGTCACCAGGCGACTGATCGCCTCGATCTTCATCTTTCTCGCCGCGACGTATCTCATGTACATCCTCGTCGCACTGTCCGGGGACCCCCTCCAGGACCTACGCACCAGCACTGCGCCCAACAAGCAGCAGCTGATCGAGGCGCGAACAGCGCTGTTGAACCTCGATGTGCCGCCGTTTCTGCGCTATTTCATCTGGCTGGGCGGCATCTTTGGCCTAGTCGCAGGCAAAGGTTTTGGGTACTTGGGCGTCACCGTGCAGAATCAGCCGGTCAACGTGTTGCTGGGCCAGGCTGCCGGCTCGACCCTCCAGCTGGTCACCATCGCCTCGGTGATCGCCATCTTCCTCGGCCTCATCGTGGGTATCACCACAGCTCTTCGCCAGTACAGCGGATATGACTACGGGGTCACTTTCCTCTCGTTCCTCTTCTTCTCACTCCCGATCTTCTGGGTCGCCGTGCTGCTCAAGCAGTACATTGCGATCGGGTTCAACGACTTTCTGTCGGATCCGCAGATTGCGCTCTGGGTGATACCGATACTCGCCGCCGCCTCGGGCCTGATCTGGATGTCGATAATCCCGCGAAAGGGCCTGCAAAGACTGCTCACCTTCGGCATTGCCGCTGTTGCGACCGCTTCTGTGCTGATCTACATGGAGCTCTCTAATTGGTTCAGCAACCCGCACATCGGCATCGTGGGAATAGCGGTCACTCTGGTCGGTGCCGCGTTTGGCGTGACGGCGATTTCTACCGGCTTGCGAAATCGACGGGCCCTGCGGGCGTCGCTTGTGGTCGCAGCGCTCGGGGTGGCGCTGTGGTACCCCTTCATGTACTTCACAACCGGTCTGCCCTTCTGGGGCTGGGTGGGCGGACTCGTCGCGCTGGTGGTGATATCACTCGCAATCGGCTGGTTCATGGGCGGCGACGACCGTCGCCCGGTCGCGCGCACCGCTGCAATCGTCGGCTTCATCGCAGGCGCCGTGCTGTCGCTGGATCGGTTCATGCAGGTCTGGGACGACTACGCGAATTCGGGCCGAGTCAAGGGCCGTCCGATTGCGACCATCGGGTCAGGCACTCCCGGCCTTGAGGGTTCCGTGTGGGTGCACGGTGTTGACCTCTTCACCCACCTTCTGCTGCCCACAATTGCGCTCATCCTGATTTCGTTCGCAACCTACACCCGGTATTCGCGGGCGAGCCTGCTCGAGGTGATGAACCAGGACTACATCCGAACCGCTCGGGCGAAGGGGCTCACCGAGCGAACCGTTGTTGTGCGCCACGCATTTCGGAATGCGCTCATCCCCATCGCAACAATCGTGGCATTCGATATCGGCGGAATTATCGGCGGCGCGGTCATCACCGAGCGCGTCTTCGGGTGGACTGGCATGGGCGCGCTTTTCCAAAACGGTCTCGACAAGGTGGACCCCAACCCTGTGATGGCCTTCTTCCTGGTCACCGGAAGCCTCGCCATTGTCTTTAATCTGATCGCTGACCTGGTCTATGCCGGCCTCGACCCGAGAATCCGGGTGTCCTGATGAGTAACTCAATCGAGATCAAGGACATTGCTGGCCTCAGTCAGGGCCAGATTGTTCGAAAGCGATTTCTTCGGCACCGCGGCGCGCTCGTGGCAATGATCGCGCTGGCGTTCATTATCGTTCTCGCCTTCACGTCGGTCGGTGTGGCCTTCGGCGGCTGGAAGTCGGGCGGGTGGTGGCAGTTCACGTGGAGTACCGCTGTTGCCATCGAGAACGGTGGTAGGCCAACTCTCAGCCTCTTCCCGTTCGCGATCGGAAACCATCCGTTCGGGCAAGACGAAGTAGGCCGAGACATCTTCGCGGTGGTGATGCGAGGCACACAGCAGTCGCTCATGATCATGGTGATCGTCGGCTCAATTGCGACCATCATCGGCACGGTCATTGGTGCAATCTCCGGCTACTACCGTGGCTGGACAGACTCGGTGCTGATGCGATTCACTGATGTGATCATCACGATCCCGGTGATCGTCATTGGCGCGGTGCTGGGGCGTCGGTTCGGTATCTCCGGTGCACCCGTGCTCGCAGTGATCCTCGGTCTCGTGCTCTGGACGGGCCTTGCCCGCCTCGTGCGCGGCGAGTTCCTCAGCCTGCGCGAGCGCGAGTTCGTCGACGCCGCACGAGTCGCGGGCGCGCGCGACCGGCGCATCATCTTCCGTCACATCCTGCCGAACGCGGTCGGCGTCATCATCGTCAACTCAACGCTGCTCATGGCCGCCGCGATCCTTATCGAGACCGGGCTGAGCTTCCTCGGCTACGGCGTACAGGCGCCTGACACCTCGCTCGGCAAGATCATCAGTGAGAACCAGGCCGCCTTCGCAACTCGACCGTGGCTCTTCTGGTGGCCAGGTTTGTTCATCATCGCGATCGCGCTGTGCGTCAACTTCATTGGCGACGGCTTGCGGGACGCGTTCGACCCGCGCCAGCGGCGCATGCCCTCTGACAAAGCCTTCCGGCGGGCACCTATTGCGCCGGCGGGGACGCCGGAACCGGAGCAGCCCGATGAGGACCCCGCCGACCTTCTCGACCTCGCCGGGGTCGAGGTGACCGGTCGTGGTGGTGGATTCCAGGGCGGTGCCGATGGAGCTATCGGTCGAACGGATGACGACGAGGAAGGCAAACGAGGCGACTCGTGACCCTAGAGCAGAAAACCCAAGACCGTCGCGACCGCCAGTATGCCCACGACGATAATCGTCGTCCAATGGATGTCCCGGCGCACGCTGCCCGGCTCGGCACCCGAGTCCAGCACGCCGTCCGCCCTCAGGTCGTCCCAGTGGCGCCGAATGAGGTAGGCAGCGGCTCCGCTGCCAGTGCTCAGCAGGTCGCCAGGACGTGGCGAGGCGCCACCTGCGGATGCGGCGAGCCGAGCATCCGTGGTGTCGCTGACCTGCGACGCGTAGCGACTGGGGGCAGGGCTCGCCCAGACCGGGATGGTCAGGCCGTCCGTGTAGACCGTCAGGGCCCACTTGGTGTCGATGCGCTGGATCGCCAGCCACGGCACGTGCACGGTGCTGAACACGTTGCGCACAGTTACTTCGTGCTCCGCAATGCTGAGCCGCGGCATCCAAAAAAGGGCGATCGCCAGGGCGCAGAGCAGAAGCAGTCCCCAGCCGTAGCGGAGGACCCCCTCGGCGTCGCCACCCACCACGAATCCCGCGACACCGGTTGCGGCAATCAGCACAACGACCACACTCAATACCCGGCCGAAGGCCGGACGAAAACTCGTCGGGGCGAAGCGCATTCCCCTAGCTTCGCAGACCGCACCGGAGAGGTACCCCAGTGACCCCCACTACGAAACCCGCCGAGACCGTTCTCGAGGTCACTGACCTCGGGGTCGACTTCTGGGTCGACGGCACCTTCTACCCGGCAGCGATCGACCTCAACTTCACGGTCAATCGTGGCGAGACTCTGGCAATCGTCGGCGAATCCGGTTCGGGCAAGAGTTCGAGCGCGATGGGCCTGCTCGGGCTCCTGCCCGCGAACGCGCACGTGTCGGGGTCGGTCAAGCTGCTCGGCCGCGAGCTGCGGGGCATCCCGCAGAAGGAGCTGCGCTCGGTGCGCGGCAACCAGATCGCGGTCATCTTCCAGGAGCCGATGACGGCCCTCAACCCGGTGTACACCATCGGCTTCCAGATCATGGAGGCGCTTCGCAGCCACTTCGATCTGAACCCCGCGCAGGCCAAGGAACGCGCCCTCGAGCTGCTCACCAAGGTCGAGATGCCGGATCCGAAGGTCTCGTTCCACAAATACCCGCACCAGTTGTCGGGCGGTCAGCGTCAGCGGGCGATGATCGCTCAGTCGATCTCCTGCGACCCCGTGCTCCTGATCGCCGACGAGCCGACGACGGCGCTGGATGTCACGGTCCAAGCCGAAATTCTCGATCTCCTGCGTAACCTCCGCGCGCGACTCGACTCCGCCATCATCCTGATCACGCACGACATGGGCGTCGTGGCTGACCTGGCCGACAAGATCCTCGTGATGAAGGACGGCCTCGCTGTCGAGGTCGGCAGTGTGTTCGACGTCTTCGCGAGGCCGAAGCATCCGTACACCAAGTCGCTGCTCGCCGCGGTGCCGCACCTGGGTGTGACGTCGGCTGAGGCGGGTCCGCCCGCCGCGAAGGAGACCCGGGAGCCAGTGCTCCGGTTCGAGGATGTGTCGATCGAGTACCCGAAGCGAGGTCGCGTGCCGGCGTACCGGGCCGCCGAGAACATCAACCTTGAGATCTACCCGGGCGAGATCCTGGGGCTCGTGGGGGAGTCCGGCTCGGGAAAGACAACGCTCGGCCGGGCGGCCGTGGGGCTACTGCCGATCGCACAGGGCAAGCTCACGGTCGTCGGACACGACATCTCCCACGCCGGCAATAAAGAACTTCGACCGCTGCGTCGCAAGACCGGAATTGTGTTCCAGGACCCGGGATCCAGCCTCAACCCCCGCATGCCGATCGGCCAGTCGATTGGCGAACCGCTGCTGCTGGCCGGCGAGGCCAAGGGCAAGGACCTCGACAAGCGGGTGCAGGAGTTGCTCAGTCAGGTGGAGCTGCCCACGAGCTACCGGAACCGCTACCCGCACGAGTTGAGCGGTGGCCAGCGCCAGCGCGTCGGTATCGCGCGCGCGCTAGCCCTTACGCCTGAACTTCTGGTCGCCGATGAGCCGACGAGCGCCTTGGATGTCTCGGTGCAGGCGCGATTCCTCGACCTTCTCCAGGAACTCCAAGAACGACTGCAGTTCGCCTGCCTATTCGTCAGCCACGACCTCGCGGTCGTCGATATCCTCGCGCACAGGATTGCGGTGATGCATCGCGGTAGACTGGTAGAGCAAGGGACAAGAGACGAGATCCTGCGCAACCCCCAAGACCCCTACACCCAGCGACTCATCGCTGCCGTGCCGCTGCCCGATCCGATTGCGCAGCGCGAGCGGCGGGAGACCCGCGCCGCATCCAAGGCCCAGAAGGGCCACACCAGCTAAAGGAACTGAAGTCATGGCAATCGCCACACGCTCCGACCTGCGCAACGTGGCGATTGTCGCCCACGTCGACCACGGAAAGACGACCCTGGTCGACGCCATGCTGCGCCAGACCAACTCGTTCGCCGAGCATGCCCACCTTGAGGAGCGTGCGATGGACTCGAACGACCTCGAGCGCGAAAAGGGCATCACGATCCTCGCCAAGAACACCGCGATCTCGTACAAGGGCAAGCACGCCACCGACGGTCCCGTGACGATCAACGTTATCGACACCCCCGGCCACGCCGACTTCGGTGGCGAGGTCGAGCGCGGTCTGTCGATGGTCGACGGCGTCGTGCTGCTTGTCGACGCGAGCGAGGGCCCGCTTCCGCAAACCCGGTTCGTGTTGCGCAAGGCCCTCGAGGCCGGCCTCCCGGTGGTACTGCTGGTCAACAAGACCGACCGACCGGATGCCCGTATCGATGAGGTTGTGACTGAGAGCCAAGACCTCCTGCTCGGTCTCGCGAGTGACATGCACGACGACGCGGCGGCTCACGGACTCGCCGAGCTTGACCTTGATGCGGTGCTTGATGTTCCCATCGTCTACGCGTCGGGCCGCAATGGTGCGGCGAGTTGGAACAAGCCAGAGAATGGCACCCTTCCCGACAACGATGACCTCGAGCCGCTGTTCGACGCGATCATCAAGCACATCCCGGCGCCGACCTATGACGACGAGCACCCTCTCCAGGCCCACGTGACCAACCTCGATGCGAGCCCCTTCCTCGGTCGCCTCGCCCTGCTTCGTGTCTTCAACGGCACGATCAAGAAGGGCCAGACGGTGGCCTGGGTCAAGTACGACGGCAGCGTGCACAACGTGCGCGTGACCGAATTGCTGATCACTCGTGCGCTCGACCGCTTCCCGACCGAATCCGCGGGCCCGGGCGATATCGTCGCTGTCGCCGGCTTCGAGGACATCACGATCGGCGAGACTCTGGCCGATCCCGACGACGTGCGGCCCCTGCCCACGATCACTGTCGACGACCCCGCGATCTCGATGACGATCGGTACCAATACCTCTCCGCTCATCGGCAAGGTCAAGGGCCACAAGCTCACGGCTCGCATGGTCAAGGATCGCCTCGACCGCGAACTCGTCGGCAACGTCTCCGTCAAGCTCCTCGACATCGGCCGACCCGACGCCTGGGAGGTTCAGGGTCGCGGCGAGCTTGCTTTGGCGATCCTCGTCGAGCAGATGCGTCGCGAGGGCTTCGAGCTCACGGTCGGCAAGCCCCAGGTTGTCACCAAGTACATCGACGGCAAGCTGCACGAACCGTTCGAGCACCTCACGGTCGACTCGCCAGAGGAGCACCTCGGAGCGATCACGCAGCTCATGGCCGCTCGCAAGGGTCGCATGGAGACGATGACCAACCACGGCACCGGGTGGGTGCGCATGGAGTTCATCGTGCCGTCCCGTGGACTCATCGGTTTCCGCACCGAGTTCCTCACGATCACGCGCGGCACGGGCATCGCCAACGCGATCTCGCACGGCTACGAGCTGTGGGCGGGCGCGATCGAGACCCGTACCAACGGATCGATCGTTGCCGACCGCGCCGGCGTCGCGACGCCGTTCGCGATGACCGCGCTTCAGGAGCGAATGACGTTCTTCGTGGAGCCGACCCAGGAGGTCTACGAGGGCATGGTGGTCGGCGAGAACTCCCGCGCCGACGACATGGACGTCAACATCACGAAGGAGAAGCAGCTGACCAACATGCGCCAGTCGACCTCCGACGTGTTCGAGCGCATGACGCCCTCGCGCAAGCTCACGCTCGAGGAGTGTCTCGAGTTCGCCCGCGAAGACGAGTGCGTCGAGGTGACCCCCGAGGTCATCCGCATTCGCAAGGTCGAGCTCGATGCTAACGCGCGTGCCCGTGCCACCTCCCAGCGCAAGAAGCAGAACGCGTAACTGTCAACCTGCGCGGGGGCCGTGCACGTCGTGGTGACATGACGAAACCAACGATGCACAGCAGCGGCGGCACCGGATACGCTGGGCGGGTGAACCCGCGTCAGTTCCGTGAGCGCCCGCGGCGGCGTGGCCGTGTGCTCGTCGGCCTAGTGGGGCTTGGGCTCGCGGCATCCTTCGCGCTGACCGGATGCTTCGCCTCACCCTCGGCCACGGGCGGCGGCACCGGCGGCTCGGGTCAGTCCGGCCAGGGTGACGGCACCGACGGCGGGACCACGACCACCACACCGCCCGAGCAGACTGACTTGGGCGATTTCGCGGGTCTGCCCGCGGGCTTCCCCACGGACGAGATTCCTCTCATCGAGGGCGAGGTCGTGTTTGGCATGGACCTCGGAACCGGATGGACCGCCGTGGTGGCTGTCGATAACCTCACGACCGGGTTCCAGGATGCGTCACAGCGGCTGAAGACCGCCGGGTACACCGCCCTCGCTGAGAGTGTAAGCGCCGACGGGGCCTTCGGCGCGTTCGAGAACGAAACCTACCAAGTGCAGGTGACTGCCTCGGACAACCCCGACTATGGGCTCACCGTCACCTACCTCGCCGTCTTGCTCGGCTAACCCAACGCACCGCACCAAACTGGAGGCATCATGACAACCCTGCGAAACCGCGTAACAGCACCCCTCACGATCTTGGCCGCGCTCGCCATCACTCTCGCGCTCTCGGGTTGCTTCGGCAACCCGATCGAGAGCATCATCGAGGGCGCGACGGGTGGTGACGTCGACCTCGGGGGCAAGAGTCTTCCCGATGGTTACCCCGCGAGCGAGGTGCCCATCATCGACGGAGAGATTCTGTTCGGTGGCGCGATCGGCAACGCCGAGGGCAAGGTCTACAACGTCACGGTGAAGGTGGCCGACGCATCCGCGCTCGACGCAATCACGGCCCAACTCGAGGCTGCCGGATTCACGAGCGAGGGAGCAATCGGCGGTTCGACCGCTGACGGCGGCACCTACATCGCGACCAGCGATAAGTGGGGCGTGCTCGTTGTGGTCTCCAAAGACGGCCAGAACGGCTTCGTCGCGAACTACACCGTCACGTCGGCGGAGCCAACGCAGTAACCGGCGGTAGCCGTGCGCCGAACGTGGAGCGCGGTCAGCGGAGGGTGACCGGCGCGGGGCGGGTCGCGGCCGGTGCGACCACTCGCTTCCGGGACTTGACGATGAAGAGGGTCGTCACCGGAACGACATAAGCGACCCACGCCAGCGCTGAGAGCCACGACGTGGCGGGCGAGAAGTTGAGCGTGCCCTTCAGTAGGGTGCCGTACCAGCTGTCGGGCGGTATCACTGCCGTCAGGTCGAACGCGAGCGAGTTGACGCCGGGCAGCATGCCCGCCTCCTGCAGTTCGTGTACGCCCGAGGCCAGCACGCCTCCAGCGACGACGATCAGGATGACGCCGGTGTAGATGAAGAATTTGCTCAGGTTGATCGACAGCACGCCGCGGTAGGTCAGGTATCCGAGAGCTGTCGCGACCACGAGGCCGAGGGCGGCGCCGAGCAGCGGGAGTGTGGTGGACCCACTGGCCTGCACGGCCGCCCAGATGAATAGCGCGGTCTCGACGCCCTCCCGGCCTACGGCGAGGAACGCGACGAGTACGAGCCCCCATCCGGCGCCGTCGAGATGGGAGTCGACCCCGCTGCGCAACTCGCCCGACAGTCCGCGGGCTGCGCGCAGCATCCAGAACACCATCCAGGTCACGAAGCCAGCGGCGATGATCGAAAGTATTCCCGCGACGAGTTCCTCGACTCCGGGCGGCAGTCCGCGCGTGCCGAAGGTGAGAACCGCGCCGAGACCGAGCGAGAGCGCCACGGCGATTCCGACACCGAGCCAGATCCGGGGAAGCACGTCGTCTCGGCCGATCTTGCGGACGTAGGCAACGAGAATGCCGACGACAAGGGCAGCCTCGAGGCCTTCGCGGAGGCCGATCAGGAAGTTGGCGAACACGTGTACTTTCCGGGGGGTTGAGGTTGGTAAGGCTATCCTTACCTTCCACACTACGCGCCGCGACGTCTTCTGTCTAACCGTGACGTCGCCTGGCCGCCGGGCGGGCCGCCGCGCCACGGTAATATGGAAGTCCTCTCCCCGGAAGGTTCCGATCAGAAGTGACGTACGTCATCGCCCAGCCCTGTGTCGATCTCAAGGATCGCGCGTGCATCGACGAGTGCCCGGTCGATTGCATCTACGAGGGCGAACGGATGCTCTACATCCAGCCCGATGAGTGCGTCGACTGCGGTGCGTGCGAGCCGGTGTGCCCTGTCGAAGCCATCTACTACGAGGATGACCTGCCGGGCAAATGGGCCGACTACTACAAGGCCAATGTCGAGTTCTTCGACGAGATTGGCTCGCCCGGCGGCGCATCCAAAGTTGGCGTGCTGAAGATGGATCACCCGCTCATTGCGGCCCTTCCCGCGGGTGGCGGCGAGGGCTGAGTGCCTCGCACGCCCCTCACCCTGCCCGACTTTCCGTGGGACTCGCTCGGCCCCTATGCCGACCGAGCGCGGTCACATCCGGACGGATTTATCGACCTCTCGGTGGGCTCGCCCGTCGACCCGACGCCCGATCCGATCCGGGTCGCGCTCGCGGCCGCGACGGATGCCCATGCCTACCCTCAGACCGCCGGGAGCCCCGCGCTGCGCGAGGCCATCGTGGACTGGTTCGCTCGACGCCGGGGAGTCGATGACCTCTCGGTCGCGAACGTGATGCCGACCATCGGGTCGAAGGAGTTCGTGGCGCTGCTGCCCATGATGCTCGGGCTGGGGCGCGGCGACATAGTCGTGCACCCGTCGGTGGCGTACCCGACCTACGCGATCGGGGCGGCCCTCGTGGGCGCGACGCCCGTGGCATCCGATGACCCGGCCGAGTGGCCCGACGGTACAAGGCTCGTCTGGCTCAACAGTCCTGGCAATCCGGACGGCCGGGTGCTCGACGTCGACCAGCTCCGAGGGTCCGTCGCGCGAGCCCGCGAGCTTGGGGCGATCATCGCGAGTGACGAGTGCTACGCAGAGTTCAACTGGGAGTCGGCCGAACCGACTCCCTCGATCCTCGACCCGCGAGTGATCGCCGGGCAACGCACCTCGGTACTCGCGGTCTACTCCCTCAGCAAGCAGTCGAACCTCGCCGGGTACCGTGCAGCGTTCGTCGCGGGGTGCAGCGACCTCATCGACGAGTTGCTCGCTGTGCGCAAGCATGCCGGCCTCATCCCGCCAGCGCCCGTGCAGGCGGCGATGATCGCTGCACTGGCCGACGAGGGACATGTCGTCGCTCAGAAGGAACGCTACCGAGCACGCCGGGCGGTCTTGGCTCCCGCCCTCGAGGCGGCCGGGTTCCGCATCGACGAGAGTGCCGCGGGGCTCTACCTCTGGGCGACCAAGGGTGAGGACTCGTGGGCCACAGTCGCCGAGTTCGCCGAGCTTGGCATCCTTGTTGTGCCCGGTTCGTTCTACGACGAGGCTCCCCCGAGGCACGTACGCATCGCGCTCACCGCGTCCAATGCGGCGATTGCCGACGCCGCGGCCCGCCTTGAGTTGTATGCCTGACTGTTCGCTTCCTCCAACTGGATGCGCGCGCCTTTGGCGCTGACGACAGTGGCGAGCGCGTGCTTATAAGCTGTATGCGTGACTGACGCCGCTTCGGATCTCGAGAAGGCCACGCTTCATTTCCCGGGGGGCTCGGCTGAGTTTCCGGTGATCCGGGGCACCGATGGTCACGACTCGATCGATATCTCGACGTTCACGAAACAGACCGGGTTCACGACACTAGACCAGGGGTTTGTGAATACCGCCTCGACGCGCAGCGCCATCACCTACATCGACGGCGACCAGGGGATCCTGCGCTATCGCGGGTACGCGATCGAGGATGTCGCCAAGAACTCGACCTATCTCGAGGTCGCGTGGCTCCTGATCTACGGCGAACTGCCGACCGAGAGCGAGCTCGCGGAGTTCGACGAGAAGATCCGCCGTCACACGCTCCTGCACGAGGATCTGCGGCGCTTCTTCGACGCGCTCCCGCACAGCGCCCATCCGATGTCGGTACTCTCGAGCGCCGTGTCGGCGCTGTCGACGTACTACGAGGACTCACTCAACGTGCACGACCCGGAACAGGTCGAGATCTCCACTATTCGACTGTTGGCCAAGCTTCCGGTCATCGCCGCCTATGCACACAAGAAGGCGCTCGGTCAGGCGTTCCTCTACCCCGACAACAGCCTGAGCTTCGTCGACAACTTCCTCAAGCTCAACTTCGGCACGATGGCCGAACCCTACGTGGTCGACCCGGTACTCTCGACGGCGCTCGACCGATTGCTGATCCTGCACGAGGACCACGAGCAGAACGCATCCACCTCCACGGTCAGGCTGGTCGGATCGACCGAGGCCAACATCTTCGCCTCGATCTCGGCCGGCATCAACGCCCTCTACGGACCCCTGCACGGTGGCGCCAACGAGGCGGTGCTCAAGATGTTGAGCCAGATCAAGGCTTCGGGTGAAGGCGTAGAGAAGTTCGTCGACCGGGTCAAGAACAAAGAAGACGGCATTCGACTCATGGGCTTCGGCCACCGGGTGTACAAGAGCTTCGACCCGCGCGCCAAGCTCGTCAAGGAGAGCGCTGACGAGGTGCTCGCCGCGCTCGGTGTCAAGGATGACCTGCTCGACATCGCGAAGGAGCTCGAGGCCGTCGCGCTCAGCGACGAGTACTTCATCGAGCGCAAGCTGTACCCCAACGTCGACTTCTACACGGGAGTCATCTACAAGGCGATGGGCTTTCCGACTCGCATGTTCACGGTGCTGTTCGCGATTGGCCGCCTCCCCGGCTGGATCGCCAACTGGCGCGAGATGAACGAGGACCCGCACACCAAGATCGGCCGGCCTCAGCAGCTGTACACCGGAGAGCCCTCGCGGGAGTGGCCTCAGCGCTGACTGAGGCAATCGTGAGATGGCTTCCGCGCCGGCGGCGCTTCACTCTGGGAACCTATGTTCCCCCGCCGCAGCGCCAAGCCACAGTCGAGGAGATGGTCGACGACGGAGTGCTGATTGCCGCGGCAGCCGTGAGGCTCTCGGTGAAGAACCTCATTGTGCTGCGGTCGGCCCGCGATCGGGTCGACTACTCGCCCGAACGGGTCGCGGCCGCAGTAGGCGAAGAACTCCGGAATCTGGCGACCGAGAAGGAGGGCGACGCCGACCGTCTGCGTGAGGTGCTTCACATCGCCTCGGCGCGGCAGGGTCAGCCCCAGCACGGTTCCGACTATCGCGCGGTCGACGCCCAGGCACTCGGCCGACGAGCCGAGGTGTCCAGCACTCTGGCGAGTCGACTGCGAGAGCTCAGCGAGGATGCAGACTTCGTGCGCGTATTGGTCGAGCGAGCGCGCGACGACGCATGGGCCGAGGTCGCTGCATCCATCACCGCGAAGGCGGCACTCTCCACGCCACTGCGCGACCCGCACTATGAGCGGGAGCGAGGCGGTCGGATGCTGCTGCTCCTGGGTGACCTCGCGGATCTCGAGCGCGAGGAGGATCCAGCTGACGGATCAGGGCGCTGACGGATCAGGGCACCGGCTCGGCGACCAACTTGAGGTCGCGCACCACGACCGTGAGATCGCGCGTGCGGTCGGGAAAGCACCGCACGCCGAGGGTTGCGTCGGGGAGTTCCACAACGGTCATCTCGGTGAGGCGCACCCAATGGTTGGCAGTGATGGTGCGATCCAGACTCGACAGCGCCGCCAACCTCCCGCTCACGTCGAGTACGTCGCAGGTCACTGCAACCGGCGCCCCCTGAGCCATCACAAAGATCGCCATTGTGTACGACACGCGGTATCTGCCGTCCACCACGGTCAGGTTCGCGAGGGAAACCGGTCGATCGGGTGAGAACCGACCGCTGATCGTCGTCGTGTCGGTCGGGGTGCACCCGGCAAGGAGCAGGACCAGAAAGGCGCCGGCCGCGGCCTTCACGCGTGCAGCGCGGAGTTGAGCTCCACGCCCTGGCCGTTGCGACGCAATACTTCGACTGCGCCCGTGAGCGAGTTGCGCCGAAATAGCAGGTCGGGCACCCCGCTCAGCTCGACCGCCTTGACGGTGCGCGGCTCGTCGCCGCCCAGCACCGTGACCTTCGTGCCCGCCGTCACGTAGAGGCCCGCCTCCACGACACTGTCATCGCCGATCGCGATCCCTACACCGGAGTTCGCACCGAGGAGCGCGCGTGCGCCAATCGAGACCCGTTGGGTCCCGCCGCCCGAGAGCGTACCCATGATGGATGCGCCGCCACCGATGTCAGCCCCATCGCCGACGACGACGCCCTGAGAGATCCGGCCCTCGACCATCGAGACGCCGAGGGTTCCCGCGTTGTAGTTGACGAACCCGTCGTGCATTACGGTGGTGCCGGGCGCGAGGTGCGCGCCAAGTCGCACTCGAGATGCGTCGGCGATGCGCACGCGCTCGGGGCACACGTAGTCGAGTAGACGGGGGAACTTGTCGATCCCCGTTGCCGCGATGCCGGCGCGCTGAAGAGCACCGCGCAGACGATCGAAGTCGGCCGGATGCACGGGGCCCGCGTTCGTCCAGACCACGATCGGCAGCTGAGCGAAGATTCCGTCGAGGTTGAGGGTGTTGGGTTTCGCGAGCAGGTGGCTGAGCAGGTGCAGGCGCAGGTAGGCGTCGGGGGTGGAGGCGGGCGGGGCATCCAGATCGACCTCAACGGTGACGAACCTCAGGGTCACATTGCGCCGCCGGTCAGGGCCCTCCAGCGCCTCGAACTCGGCTGGCGCGATGTGCGGATCGGCGGTGGCCGGGCGGGCGCCGAGATGCGGCGTCGGGAACCAGGTGTCGAGCAGCGTTCCATCACCGGCCACGGTTGCCAGACCGTAGCCCCAGGCCGCGCGTGAGGTCATGTTCCCAGAGTACTTAAACTGACTCTGTGCCCGTCACCGATCCCACCCTGCCCACGCTCGACCTTGCTGCCTCAGTTGTCGACCTCACGCGATCGCTGTGCGACATCGAATCGGTGTCGGGCAACGAGCGGGCCGTCGCCGACGCGATCGAAGCAAGCCTCGCCGGTTACGGGCATCTCGAGGTGATCCGTGACGGGGATGCCGTCGTAGCGCGCACCTCGCTCGGGCGTGAGCGTCGCGTGGTGATCGCGGGTCACATTGACACGGTGCCGGTGAACGCCAACCTCCCGGTGCGTATCGACGGTGATTGGTTGATCGGCCGAGGCACCGTGGACATGAAGGCGGGCGTGGCGGTCGCCCTCAAGCTTGCCGCCGAGCTGACCGAGCCGAGCGTGGATGTCACGTGGATCTGGTACGACCACGAGGAGGTCGCGAGCCACCTCAACGGCCTCGGTCGCGTCGCATCCGCCCGGCCCGACCTGCTCGCCGGCGACTTCGCTGTGCTCTGCGAACCGACGAGTGCCACGGTCGAGGGCGGCTGCAACGGCACTGCGCGGGTGGACATCCGCCTGCGCGGGGTGCGCGCCCACAGCGCCCGCTCGTGGGTGGGTCACAACGCGATCCACGACGCCGCCGGAGTACTCGCCATCCTCTCGGGGTACGTGCCGGCTGAGATCGATGTTGACGGGCTCGTGTACCGCGAGGGACTCAACGCCGTGGGCATCTCGGGCGGCGTCGCGGGCAACGTGATTCCCGACGAGGCCGTCGTGAGCGTCAACTACCGGTTCGCGCCCAGCCGATCGGCCGAGGACGCGATCGCGCATCTGACCGAAGTGTTTGCTGGATACGACATCGAGGTGACCGATCTTGCCGCCGGCGCCCGGCCCGGACTCGTCTCGCCCCTGGCCCAAGAGTTCCTGGCTGCGGTGGGGGGCGAGCCGAGCCCCAAGTACGGGTGGACGGATGTCGCGCGCTTCTGGGCGCTCGGTATCCCTGCCGTCAACTACGGCCCGGGCGACCCGCTGCGAGCACACGCCGACGACGAGCGGGTGGATGCCCGCGAGATCGTCGCCTGCGAGCGAGGGCTTCGTGCGTGGCTGAGCAACGGCTGACCACCACGCTGAAGGTGCGGTACCGGCTCACCCATTGGTGGGTGAAGGTGCTCGTGATCTTTGTCGCCTCTCGCATCGTGACGACGAGCCTGCTGCTTGGTTACGCGGCGATCCAGCCCGCCAACGCGTGGACAGGAGCGAGCCCAGGCTACTTCGACTTCGCATCCATCTGGGACGGGCATTGGTACTACATCATCGCGGCCGTGGGATATCCGACCGAGCTTCCGATGACCGACACCGGGCACGTCGGCGAGAGTGCGTGGGCGTTCATGCCCGCCTACCCCGCGGTCGTGCGCTTGGTGATGATCCTCACGACCTTCAGCTTCCCGGTCGCCGCCGTGCTCGTCTCGACGGCCTTTGCGCTCGGGACCGCCCTCGTGTTCTACCGCCTGCTCGAGCGAGTGCTGCCGAGCGGTACGGCGCTCTTCGCCGTCGTGCTGTTCTGCTTCGCCCCACTCTCGCCGATTCTCCAGGTGGCCTACGCGGAGTCGATGCACACATTTCTGCTCGCGCTCGCGCTGTACTTGCTGCTCCAGCGTCGGTACTGGCTGATGCTGCCGGTGATCGCCGTGATGGCCCTCACCCGGCCGAGCGGTCTCGCGTTTGCCCTCGCGATGCTCATCCACGTCGTTCATCGGATGTGGGTGCGGTCGCGAGAGCCCTTCCCGATGGTCGAGCGCGTGGCATCCGTCTCGGTTGGTCTGTTCAGCGCGCTGATGGGAGTCGCCTGGCTGCTCATCGCGTGGGCGCTTACCGGCTCACCGACTGCGTACACCGATACCGAGCTCGCGTGGCGCTCTGCCTACATCGGGTATGCCGAGCTTGTGCCCTTCACCCCGTGGCTGCAGGCGGTCAACTTCTGGGCGCCGCAATTCGGGATGCCCGTGGCCGTGCTCTTCGTGCTGCTCGCGCTCATCGTGGTGGGCTTCTTCGCGTTCCTGTTCACGCCGTGGGCTCGCCGGCTCGGCCCGGACCTGCGGTTCTGGCTTGCGAGCTACGGCCTATACCTGCTCGCCGTGTTCTTTCCACAGTCGAGCACGTTCCGGCTGCTCGTGCCGATGTTCCCCGCGCTCGGGGCGTTCGCCGTGCCCCGCGCGCTCTGGTACCGCGTCGGCATTGTCCTGCTGTTCATCGCCGGCCAGTGGGCGTGGATTCAGATCGGCTGGTGGGTTAACGGCTACGACTGGACCCCGCCATGATCCATTAACCTGCCCGCGGTTTTCGGGTTCGCGAGTAATGAACGATAATAGGGATGCTGTGTTTGTTTCCTTGCAGCGCACGAAAGGGGTATCTGATGGCAGCCATGAAACCGAGGACCGGTGACGGGCCGATGGAGGCTGTCAAGGAAGGTCGCCTCATTATCGTGCGCGTTCCGTTGGAGGGCGGCGGTCGTCTCGTGGTGTCCGTCAATGACGCCGAGGCCAAGGAGCTTCACGACGCCCTCGCAGGAGTCGTTGCGACCGCGTAGCCGCTGTACCGCGGCTACTCGCTGACCTTGGTCAGCTGCAGCAGTCCGTCCCCGACCGGGGAGAGAGAGCTGAGCACGGCGGTGGACTTGGCGATCTCGCTGAGCAGTAGCCGGAAACTCCCGACCGTGTCATCCCGCTGGGCGGGATCGGCGACGCGCCCGCGCCAGAGCGCGTGGGCCACAATAACCGTCCCGCCCGCGCGCACAAGGCGCAGCCCGTGCTCGACATACTCGATCACCGAGCCCGGGTCGGCATCGATGAAGACGAGGTCATAGCTGGCTTCGTTCATGCGAGGCAGCACATCGGATGCCCTGCCGCCGATCAGGCGTACCTGCTTGGCCGGCACGCCCGCATCCAAGAAAGCCTTGCGCGCCACGGTGTGATGGTCGAGCTCGACGTCGATCGTGGTGAGCACCGCGTCGGGCGCCCCGGACATCAACCAGAGCCCACTCACGCCGACGCCCGTGCCGACCTCGATGATGCTCGTGGCCGCTGTGGCCGCCGCCAGAACCGCGAGCTGCGCGCCCACCGACGCAGTAATGGGCTCGACACCGAGTTCGAGCGAGTGCTGACGCGCGAGTGCGATGTCGTCACGTTCGATGACGAAATCTTCCGCGAACTTCCAGCTCAATTGCTTGTCTGACACCTGACTTAACAGCGCTCCTCGGTCGCTCCCCACTGTAGACGTAGGGTCAGGTCGCGAGAGCTATCCTGAACGAGTGTCCTTTGGTCTCACCTTCGACAAGCTGCTGGTCCTCGCGATCATCGCCGTCTTCCTGCTCGGACCGGAGCGCCTGCCCCACTACGCATCCCAGCTCGCGCGCCTCGTGCGCAATCTTCGCACCATGGCCGACGGCGCCAAGGAGCGGATGCGCGAGGAGATGGGGCCGGACTTTGACGAGATCGACTGGAAGAAGCTTGACCCGCGCCAGTATGACCCGCGGCGCATCATCCGCGAGGCTCTCATTGACGACGAGCCCGCGGTAACGGTAAAGCCTCCCAGGGAGTCGGCTTACGCCCAGCGACAGCGCCGGCTTGCGGAGGGCGTGGCGGCGCCCTTCGACGTCGAGGCGACCTAGGACCTACCCCCGCCGCACGGCCTTCAGCACACGCAGCACGAGCAACATGAGCGGCCCGAGCCGGGCCCACTGCGTGCCGGTGCGCGGTAGGGACAGGATGCCCGTCGACTCCGAAATCGTGCGAGCCTCGACAAATCGCAGGAGTCCTTCGCGGCCGTTGCGGCGCCCGAGTCCGGAATGCTTCATGCCGCCCATCGGCGCATCCACGCTGCCGAAGCTTGCACGGTAGCCCTCGTTGATGTTGACGCTTCCCGCGTCGATCTTGTCCGCGAGTGCTCGAGCCCGCCTGCGCGACCCGCTGAAGATGGATGCGTTCAATCCGAACTCGGTAGCGTTGGCCGCCACGACCGCCTCGGCTTCGTTCTCCACGACGTGGATCGCGACCACGGGACCAAACGTTTCATCGGCGAAGCAGGCCATTTCGCTCGTGACGCCGCTGAGCACCGTGGGCTCATAGAAGTACGGGCCGAGGTCAGGGCGCGGCTTGCCTCCGGCCAGCACGATCGCGCCCTTGGCGACAGCGTCGTCGACGTGCGCCTTCACGTTCTCGAGTTGAGTGGCCGACGTGAGGGAACCGACATCCGTCGAGTAGTCGAGGGCCGGGCCTTGTACGAGGCTCGAAACCTGCGCGGCGAACGCCGCAGTGAACTCGTCGGCAACGCTGCGATCCACGAAAATTCGCTCGATCGAGACGCACAGCTGACCCATCGACGAGAAGCAGCCGTAGACCGCACCGGCCGCGGCCTTGCCGGGGTCCACGTCATCGAGCACGAGTAGCGGATTCTTGCCGCCCAGCTCGAGCGAGGCGCCGTGCAGCGCCTTTGCCGCGCGCTCGCCGACCTTCGTGCCGGTGGGGGTCGAGCCGGTGAAGCACACGTAATCCGCAGCATCTACGACGGCGTTGCCCACCACATCCCCGGGGCCGGCGACTACCGCCCACAGGGCGGCTGGAACGCCCGCCTCGATGAACGGGCGGCGCGAGGCGAGAATCGACAGGGCGCCCTGGTTGTCGGCTTTCTGCACCACGGCGTTGCCGGCGGCGAGGGCCGGGATCACGTCCATGAGCGAGAGCGCCACCGGATAGTTCCACGGCGTGATGACGCCGATCAGACCCTTGGGCCGGTAGCTGACGCGGGTCTGCATGATCACGGGGATCGTCGCGCGGCGCCGCTGACGCGCGAGGATGCCCCGCGCCTTCACGGCGTAGTAGCGCGCGACGTTCGCGCCCTGGAAGACCTCCTCGAAGGCCTGTCCGCGAGTCTTGCCCGTCTCCGTCTGCAGGATGTCGAGCAGGTCGTCGCGCCGCTCAAGCAGGAGGTCGTGGGCCTTCAGCAGCACCGCGCGGCGGTGGGCGTGACCCGCGGCACGCCATGCGACAGCTGCCGCGCGGGCGGATGCCGCGGCATCCGCGACATCGCTGGGCGACGACAGTGGCAACTCGTGCAGCACCTCGCCGGTGAACGGAGCAATAACAGAGGCTGTGGCGCCGCTGCTCGCGGTGAGATCGCGGGTGAGATCACCGGTGGTATCGGTGCCGAGCGGCCGAGACATGGTGGTTGACGACATGACGACAGCCTACGCTCGGGCCTGCCGATACACTCGGCAGATGACCGCAAGCCAGCGGGTGCTCACCCGAAAGACCATCGCCACCTACGCAATCGGTTCGCTTGGTACCGGAGGCTTCGCCACGTTGCCCGGCCTCGTGCTCGTCTTCTATCTGACCGACACGCTGGGCATCGCCGCACTCGCCGCGGGTGTGCTCGTCACGATCGCCAAGGTGTGGGATGTGATCATCGATCCCGTGATCGGCGCCCGCAGCGATCGCAGCCTCGCGCGCCACGGCTCGCGACGCCCCTACATGCTCGCGGGCGCGATAGCGCTGCCCTTCTTCTTCGTGTTGACGTTCGCGGTTCCGGCATCCGTGGGCCCGGTCGTCGCGGGCGCATGGGTGCTTCTCGCGTTCATGATCACCGCGACCGCCTTCAGCCTCTTTCAGGTGCCCTACATCGCGCTGCCCGCAGAACTTGCGAGCGGCTACGACCAGCGCACCCGACTCATCTCGGCGCGGGTGGTCGTGCTCACGATCGCGATCCTGCTGTTCGGAGCGGGCGCCCCCGAGATTCGCGACTCGTTCGCCGACGAGCACTTGGGCTACCTCGTTATGGCGACAGTCGCTGGCGTCACCATCGGACTCGGGATGCTCATCAGCTCGTTCGTCGCCCGACGGGGCACCCCCACCGAGGTGCCCCAGTTCTCGCTAGCCGACAACTATCGCAAGGGCGCGGATGCCCTGCGGCGGAGTCAGCCGTTCCGCGCCCTGCTGCTGACGTTTCTGCTTCAGGGGCTGGCAACCGGCCTCATGCTCGCGGGAGCGCAGTATGTGGCCCGGTGGGTTCTCGATACCGGGGTGACGATACTGTTTCTCTCGCTCATCGCTCCGGCCATCCTGTTCGCTCCGCTGTGGGCGATTGTCTCGCGGCGGCTCGGCAAGGAGCGCACGTTCCTGATTGCGTCGGCACTGTTCGGCATCGGTGCGCTGTCGATGACCCTGCTCATCTGGTTCCCCGGCGCATGGCTGTACGCGCCGGTCGCGCTCGCGGGGGCGGGCTACGCGGGCATGCAATCGTTGCCGATGTCCATGCTGCCTGACGTGATCTCACACGACGCGGGCACGCACGGCCAGGGCAGCGCGGGAACGTTCGGGGGAGTATGGACTGCGGGGGAGACGACCGGGATGGCGCTCGGGGCGACGGTGTTGACCACCGTGCTCGCGGCATCCGGGTACCTTGAATCGGCGGGCAATGAGACGCTCGTACAGCCGGGCTCGGCGATCGTGGGGATCGTTCTGAGTTTCAGCGTGGTGCCCGCCGCGATCATCGCGGCCTCACTCGTGGCGTTCGCGCGTTACCCGTTGCGCAAGGCCGACGTCGACGTGAGCGCATGAGGTTCGCCCAGGAGCCCGCCGCGATACTGGCTCGGCTCAGCGAGTTGCGCGCGGCCGATGCGCCGACGCACGGTGGGCGCGTACTGAGCTACGTGTACGACTCCGGGCTTGCGGAGCTCGATGAACTCGCGGCTGCCGCGATCCGCGCGGTGCAGCCGGTCAACGGTCTCGACCCGACGACCTTCACGTCGGTGGCGGTCATGGAGCGGGAAGTGGTCGCCTTTGCCCGGGAGTTGCTGCACGGGCGCGATGACGTGGTCGGAAGCGTGACCACCGGCGGAACCGAGAGCTGCCTGCTCGCGGTGAAGTCAGCGCGGGATGTCTGGGCCGCGGCCCCCGGCTCCGTCGGGCGCCCACGTCTGCTCGCTCCGGTCACCGTGCACGCGGCGTTTCAGAAGGCAGCGCACTACTTCGGCCTCGACCTCGACCTGGTTTCGGTCCTGGCCGACGGGCGGGTCGACGCCGACGCGCTGATCGAGCGAATGGGTGCGGATGTCGCGCTCGTCGTCGTTTCCGCGCCGAGCTACCCCCACGCGGCGCTCGACCCGATCAACCTGGTCGCCGCGGCTGCCGCCGAACGGGGCATCGCGTGCCACGTCGACGCGTGCATCGGCGGACTCGTGCTGCCCTTCTGGCCGGACCTGCCCGCGTGGGACTTCAGCGTGCCCGGCGTCACCAGCATCAGCGCCGACTTCCACAAATTCGGTTACGCGCCCAAGGGTGTATCGGTGCTGCTCACCCGCGGTCGCGAGCGGCAGCGCGCGCAATACTTTGCGACGACGAAGTGGCCGGGTTACCCCGTCGTCAACCCGACGATTCTCGGCAGCAAATCGGCGGGGGCGCTTGCCGCGGCGTGGGCGATCACGACGGCGCTCGGGCGCGACGGGTTCGGGGAGCTCGCGGCATCCTGCCACCGGTCGACGGTTGCGCTGGTGGAGCTCATCGCGAGCATCCGGGGGCTGCGGGTCGTGGGCGAGCCGGTCGGCCCGCTTCTGGCAGTCGCGACGGATGCCACGGCTCCCGCCGACCAACAGGTGGACCCTCACCACTGGGCCGACCAGGCCCGTGCGCACGGGTGGCAGCTTCAGTTGCAGCCGGGACTCGCCCAGACCGATGGCACCGTGCTGCCACGCACGACGCATCTGACCATCACGCCGGTGACCGAGTCGGTGCTGCCGGAGCTGTCGGCGGCCCTGGTCACGGCGGCCGACGAGGTGCGGGGCGTTCCCGGAGTCTCGTCGGAGCAGGTGCTCGCGTCGCTACCACCGGGGCTCCCCGAGTCCGCGCTGGCCGCGCCGCTCGATGCCGCGACGGCGTACGGAATCCTCCAAGCGATCGGCCTCGTGTCAGGGTCCGGCGGACTGCCCGACCGGATGGCGCCGTTCCTCGCGCTCGTCGAGGCACTACCCGCCCCGCTCACGGAACGGCTACTCACCGAGCTCATCGCCCGCACGTTCGAGTGAGGGGCGCCGCGGCATCCGTCACCCAGCGTG
Source organism: Rhodoglobus sp. (assembly GCA_046155245.1). Taxonomy (GTDB): domain Bacteria; phylum Actinomycetota; class Actinomycetes; order Actinomycetales; family Microbacteriaceae; genus Rhodoglobus. Next base: position 22,005 of record JBJXDR010000108.1, read on the forward strand.
TAGCGCCTCGAAGCGGGCCGCTTCGTCCTTCAGCGCGCCGACCACCGCGCGCACGGACGGGCGCTCGGCACGGTCGGGCCGCATCACGACCGAGATGAGTCGGGATGCCCGCACTCCCGTCAAGGGACGCGTGATGAGCCCGTTCTCTCGGTTGCGCGTCGTGTAACGCGGCAAGATCGCGATACCGTGGCCCGCGGCGACCAGCGACTCCACGATCCCGTTGTCGGCGAACCGCTGTGCGATGCGGGCCGGCGTTCCGTTGGCCGCCTCGATCCCGCGCAGAATGCGATCGAACGGCAGCCCGGAGGGGGTGCCGATCCAGGTCTGGTCGGCGAGATCGGCGGGAGAGAGCGACGCGTGCGCGCCGAGCGAATGACCCTCGGGCAGGGCGATGTCGAGCGGCTCGCGCATCAGTTGCACAACGGCGAGCCCGCGTTCCGCCCACCAGGGAAGCACGCCGGGGGAATCGGCGACGACCACGTCGTAGTCGGCGGTGAGGTCGGCCACGTCTCCGACGGTCGAATCGAGGTCGCCAGCGTGGAGCGTGAGGCCGGGCATCCCGTCCACGGTCGTGAGCAAGCCGGGTAGCAGCATCTGGCCCCCGGTAGGGAAGATGACCAGCGAGACTTCGCCCCGGGGCTGGGCTCGGAACTCCTCCCACAGCGCCTCGGCGCGCTCGATCGCGGTCGCGACCTCCGTGGCGGTTCGTGCCAGCGCGCGCCCCGCCGAGGTCAGCGCGATACCGCGCCCCTGGCGCTCGGTCAGCGGCACCCCGGCCTCGCGCTCGAGGATCTTCAACTGCTGCGAGACGGCGGACGCCGTGCGGTGCGTCGCCGCCGCAACCGCGGTCACGCTGCCCCGGTCGGACAACTCCCGGAGCAGCTCCAACCGACGGATGTCCATGTAGTCAGACTACAGTGATGCTTTAGAAAGCTGCGCTTGTTCTACATGGTTGACACGGCTTGGATAGAACCATGACTCCCGACCTCTTCGTGCTCGCAGCACTGTCTCTTGCCGGCATCGCCGGTTCCATCGTTCTCGTCGTCCGCGACGGCTACCGCCGCATCCCGACCCGCTGAGCCGACTCGCTGAATTCAGCGCGGACTCAGCCCGAGTTTGCGGCCCGCGAGCCCACGCTCCCGTGTTGCGAGCTGGTCGGCCAGCGACAGGATGACCCGGGCCGCGGGATCCTCGGGGTGGCTGAGTACCACGGGCGCACCTGAGTCACCACCTTCGCGGAGGGCGACACTCAGGGGAACCGATGCCAGCACCGGCACACCGAGTCGCGCCGCGGCATCCGCCCCGCCGCCGGAGCCGAAGAGTTCGAGTACCGAGCCGTCGGGCTGCACGAGTCCAGCCATGTTCTCGACCACACCGATCACACTCTGCCCGGTCTGACGGGCCACGAGCGCACTGCGCTCGGCGACCTCGGCCGCTGCCGCCTGTGGAGTTGTCACGACGATGACCTCGGCCTGCGGCAACAGTTGTCCGAGGCTGATCGCTACGTCGCCCGTGCCCGGCGGTAGGTCGATGAGCAGCACATCGAGGTCGCCGAAGAAGACGTCGGTGAGAAACTGCTGGATCGTGCGGTGCAGCATCGGCCCGCGCCAGCTGACCGCCTGCGACCCCTCGACGAACATGCCGATCGAGATCACCTTCACGTTGTGCGCGACCGGCGGCAGGATCATCTCGCCGACCTTCGTGGGTTTCGCACCCGCGATCCCGAGCAGCCCGGGGATCGAGAAGCCGAACACGTCGGCGTCGACGATGCCGACCGCGAGCCCGCGCGCGGCGAGCGCCACGCCGACGTTCGCAGTGAGGGTCGACTTGCCGACCCCACCCTTGCCGCTCGTGATCGCGTAGATGCGGGTGAGCGACTCGGGCCCGAACTGAAGTGCCTTCGGTCGACCGCCGCGCAGTTTGGTAGTGAGCGCATCTCGTTCCTCGCGCGACATGACACCGACGTTGAGGGCGACCGAGGTGACTCCGGCCGTGCCGCCGACCGCCGCGCGCACGTCACGTTCGATCGTGGCGGCGGCGGGGCATCCCACGATTGTGAGCTTCAGGTCGACGTATGCCGTGCCCGCCGCGTCGACCGAGACCCCCGCGATCATGTCCAGCTCTGTGACGGGCCGCCGCAACTCCGGGTCAATTACGCGGCTCAGGGACTCGAGGATGCGTTGGTCGACTGGGTCTGCCGGGTCGCTACTCAACCGGCTTGTCCTTGTCCCTGTCTAACTCCTCGAGCAGCGCCCTCAGTTCGGCGCGGATGAAGTCCTTGCTCGCGAGGTCCTTCACCGCCAGACGCAGCGACACGACCTCGCGCGCCAGGTACTCGGTGTCGTTGAGGTTGCGTTCGGCACGCTGGCGATCCTGCTCGATCTGCACGCGGTCGCGGTCATCCTGCCGGTTCTGCGCGAGCAGGATCATGGGGGCCGCGTACGAGGCCTGCAGGGACAGAATCAGCGTGAGCAGCGTGAAGTTGGTCAGCCTCGGGTCGAACTGAGCCTCCTCGGGCGCGAGGGTGTTGTATGCGAGCCAGACCACCACGAACGCGGTCATACCCACCAAGAACCACGGCGTGCCCATGGCACGGGCGAAGGCCTCGGAGAACCGTCCCATGCGATCCCGGCTCTGGAAGAGCGGAAAGTTGGAGCGCAGCCCCTTGGGCGAGTCGAGCCGTGTGTCGTTGCGTGAGTTAGCGCGTGCCACTGGGTGTCCTCCTTCCCTTCACGGACTGCTGGTTTTTCTGGGGTTGGTCGTCGTTGGTACTTCGCCAGTCATCCGGCAGGAGATAGTCGAGGACATCGTCAATGGTCACCACCCCGACCAGACGGTGGGTCTCATCGACCACGGGCACGGAGACCAGGTTGTAGCTGGCAAGGATGCGTGACACCTCGGCCGCGCTGGTGTTGGCCTGCACGGGCTCGAGGGTCTGGTCCAGCAGGGTGCCGAGGCGCTCGTTGGGTGGGTAGCGCAGCATCCGCTGGAAGTGCACCATGCCCAAGAACCGACCGGTCGGCGGTTCATAGGGCGGCAGGGTCACGCAGATCGCGGCCCCGAGGGCGGGCGCGAGTTCGTGCCGGCGGATAAGCGCGAGGCCCTCCGCGACCGTCGCATCGGCCGAGACGATGATCGGTTCGGGCGTCATGAGGCCGCCTGCAGTGTCCGGGGCGTACGACAACAGAAAGCGCACGTCGTCCGCCTCCTCGGGCTCCATGAGGTCCAAGAGGGCCTCGCCGCGCTCGTCGCTCAGATGCGCGATGAGGTCGGCCGCGTCATCCGGCTGCATCTGGTCGAGCACGTCTGCGGCGCGGTCGTCGTCGAGTTGGTTGAGGATGTCGACCTGCTCGTCTTCGGGCATCTCCTCGAGCACGTCGGCGAGGCGGTCGTCGCTGAGCTCCTCGGCGACCTCGAGCATGCGCTGCTCCGGAAGGTCGAGCATCGCGCTCGCGAGGTCGGCCGGCAGCATGTCGGCGTAGCTGGCCACGAGCTGCGTCGCGGACTGGGATTCACCGGCCGGGGCATCCTCAATGAGGTCGCTCCAATTCGCGAAGACCGTCGCGCCCTTGGAGAAGGGGGAGCCGCCAGTCTTGGGTCGGCGGAGGAAGACCTGACTGATCTCCCACTGGCCGAGGCCGGTCTCTTCGATCGCGAGATCCTCGATGTGGGCCTGGCCCGAACCGTCGCGAAGGCGCACCTTGCGGCCGAGCATCTCGGCGATGACACGCACCTCGCCGCCACGCTGCTCGAAGCGGCGAAGGTTGATGAGGCCGGTGGCGATGATCTGGCCGGAGCCGATGCTCGTGACCCGCCCGATCGACAGGAACACCCGACGCTTGCCGGGCACCTCGAGCACCATGCCGACGACCCTCGGGCCCGCGGTCGTGCGGTACACCACGAGCACGTCGCGTACCTTGCCGACGCGGTCGCCGTTGGGGTCGAAAACGGAGCACCCCACCAGACGGGCGGCGAAGACTCTTGTGGTGCTCACGCGTAAAACCCTACCCCCGCGTGGAACAATGGAGCCGTGAGCAACCCTACGTCCGCCGGCCGTCGCGCCGTGCCTGCGCCGAGCATCCCCAAGGGTGATGTGCTCGGTACGTACGACACCTACCCCGAGGCCTCGTCGATTGTCGATCGGCTCAGCAAGGCCGAGTTCGACGTCAAGCAACTCTCGATCATCGGCAACGATCTGAAGACCGTCGAGCGGGTGACGGGCAAGCTCACGAATGGCCGGGCTGCGCTCGCCGGCGCCGCGAGTGGCGCGTGGCTCGGGCTGTTCTTCGGCCTGCTACTCACGCTGTTCGGCCCGGTTTCGACTCAGTCCCTTACTCTGGTTGGTGCAGCCCTGATTATCGGC
>JBJXDR010000109.1:0-4542 GCA_046155245.1 Rhodoglobus sp.
GTGATCGGATCTGGACCCATCGTTATCGGCCAGGCGGCCGAGTTCGATTACTCGGGAACGCAGGCGTGCCGAGTGCTGCGCGAGGAGGGCGTGCGGGTCATCCTCGTCAACTCGAACCCTGCGACGATCATGACCGATCCCGATTTCGCCGACGCCACCTACATCGAGCCGATCACCTGGGAAGTGATCGAGACGATCATCGCCAAGGAGAAGCCCGACGCGATTCTCCCGACGCTGGGCGGACAAACGGCGCTCAACGCGGCCATCGAACTGCATAAGCACGGCATTCTCGAGAAATACGATGTCGAGCTGATCGGCGCGAACTTCGAGGCGATCAACAAGGGCGAGGATCGGCAGATCTTCAAGCAACTGGTGCTGGATGCTGGCGCGGATGTCGCACGCTCGCACATCGCGCACACACTCGACGAGGCCGTCGCTTACGCCGACGATCTCGGGTACCCCCTCGTGATTCGACCCAGCTTCACGATGGGAGGTCTGGGGTCGGGCTTCGCCTACACGCGCGAGGAACTCGAGCGCATGGTCACCGACGGCCTCCACCAGAGCCCGACGACAGAGGTGCTCCTCGAGGAGTCGATCCTGGGTTGGAAGGAATACGAGCTCGAGCTGATGCGTGATACGGCCGACAACACGGTCGTCGTCTGTTCGATCGAGAACGTCGATCCTGTGGGAGTGCACACCGGCGACTCGATCACTGTCGCGCCCGCCCTGACCCTCACCGACCGTGAGTACCAGAACCTCAGGGACATCGGCATCGACATCATCCGGGCCGTTGGTGTCGACACGGGAGGCTGCAACATTCAGTTCGCTGTCGAGCCGGCCACGGGTCGCGTGATCGTGATCGAGATGAACCCTCGCGTGTCGCGTTCGAGCGCCCTTGCCTCGAAGGCCACCGGGTTCCCGATTGCGAAGATCGCTGCCAAACTCGCCATCGGCTACCGCCTGGATGAGTTCCCCAACGACATCACCAAGGTCACCCCGGCGAGCTTCGAGCCCACCCTGGACTACGTCGTTGTGAAGGTGCCGCGGTTCGCGTTCGAGAAATTCCCCGCCGCCGACACCCGTCTGACGACGACCATGAAGTCGGTGGGCGAGGCGATGGCCATCGGCCGAAACTACACGACAGCACTTCAGAAGGCACTGCGCTCACTCGAGAAGCGCGGCTCAAGCTTTCACTGGATGGGGGAGCCGGGTGACAGGGCCGAGTTGCTCGCGCTCTCGAGCATCCCGACCGATGGTCGAATCGTGACTGTGCAGCAGGCCATGCGCGCGGGGGCGACTGTCGCCGAGGTGTTCGAGGCAACCGGGATCGACCCCTGGTTTGTCGACCAGATCGCGCTGATCAACGAGGTCGCCCTCGAGGTCGCCTCCTTCGTGCCTCTGGATGCCGCGCTGCTACGTCTCGCGAAGGATCACGGGTTCAGCGACGCCCAGATCGCGCAGCTGCGCGGGATCGGCGAGGCCGAGGTGCGCGCCCTGCGCTGGCAACTCGATGTGCGTCCGGTGTACAAGACCGTGGACACGTGCGCGGGGGAGTTTCCCGCCCTCACCCCGTACCACTACTCGAGCTACGACCTCGAGACCGAGGTGATTCCGAGTGATCGACGAAAGGTCGTCATCCTCGGCTCAGGCCCCAACCGGATCGGCCAAGGCATCGAGTTCGACTACTCGTGCGTGCACGCGAGCTTCGCCCTCGCTGGCGCGGGGTTCGAGACCATCATGATCAATTGCAATCCAGAGACAGTGTCGACCGACTATGACACGAGTGACCGGTTGTACTTCGAACCGCTCACACTCGAGGATGTGCTCGAGATCATCCACGCCGAAAGCATGTCGGGCGAGCTCGTGGGCGTTATCGTGCAGCTCGGCGGGCAGACCGCCCTTGGACTGGCGCAGGGCCTCAAGGATGCCGGTGTGCCGATTCTCGGGACGACCCCCGAGGCTATCGACCTTGCCGAGGAGCGGGGACTCTTCTCCCGCATCCTCGACAAGGCAGAACTCCTCGCCCCCAAGAACGGCACGGCGACCAACCAGTCCGAGGCGATCCAGATCGCGGAGGACATCGGCTATCCGGTGCTGGTGCGACCCAGTCACGTGCTCGGCGGTCGCGGCATGGAGATCGTCTACGACACGCCATCCCTCGTGGGTTACTTCCTCAGGATCCACGATCAGGCGATCATCGCGCCCGGCTCGCCGCTGCTCGTCGACCGTTTCCTCGATGACGCGATCGAGATCGACGTCGACGCCCTCTATGACGGCACCGAGCTCTACATCGGCGGAATCATGGAGCATATCGAGGAAGCCGGAATTCACTCCGGTGACTCGGCGTGCACCCTCCCCCCCGTCACGCTCGGTCGGGATGTCATCAACCGGGTGCGCGAAGCGACGACGGCGATTGCCGCGGGCATCGGCGTGCAGGGTCTGTTGAATGTGCAGTTCGCGATCGGACAGGGAGTGCTTTACGTGCTTGAGGCCAACCCGCGCGCGTCCCGCACGGTGCCGTTCGTGTCTAAGGCGCTGGGCATCCCGCTCGCGAAGGCGGCCGCTCTCATCATGGTGGGCCGCAGCATCCGTTCGCTTGTTGACGACGGCATGCTGCCCGTGCAGGACGGCTCTGTTGTGCCAATGGATGCCCCGGTGTCGGTCAAAGAGGCCGTTCTGCCGTTCAAGCGGTTCAGGACTGTCGAAGGCCACGTTGTCGACTCGGTGCTGGGCCCAGAGATGCGCTCTACCGGCGAGGTCATGGGTATCGACTCGAACTTTCCCAAGGCGTTCGCCAAGAGCCAGGAGGCAGCCTACGGTGGACTGCCGACCGGCGGGTCCGTGTTCGTTTCCGTGGCCGACCGCGACAAGCGGGCCATCGTGCTTCCCGTGTTGCGTCTCAGCCAGCTGGGCTTCACGATTCTCGCTACAGAGGGCACCGCCGAGGTGCTCGCGCGGAACGGCATCGAGGCCCGCGTCGTGCGCAAGTACTTCATGGGTCAGGACGTCGAAGACGGTCAGCCCTCGATCGTCGAACTGATCAATGCCGGTGCTGTCGATGTCGTCATCAACACACCGAGCGGCCGCAGTGCACGCGCAGACGGCTACGAGATCCGCACGGCGACTGTCGCTGCGGACAAGCCGTTGTTCACGACCATCGCGCAGCTGGGTGCCGCAGTTGCGAGCTTCGAGGCCATTCGCGACGGATTCGATGTGCGCTCGCTTCAGGACTACGCGATCGATCGGGCCGAGCGTCTGGAGCGCTCGGCAGCGGCGAGCAGGTGAGCGGTTTCGGCGACCGAGTCGCAGATATCCTCAGCGACCGCGGCCCGCTGTGCCTGGGGATCGACCCGCACCCGTACCTGCTGCAGCACTGGAGGCTCGGCGACAATGCCGCGGGACTTCGCGAACTCTCCCTGCGAGCCGTGGATGCCGCGGCCGGCGTCATCGGCATCGTGAAGCCCCAAATCGCCTTCTTCGAACGTCACGGGGCCGCCGGATACGCCGTGCTCGAGGAGGTGCTCGCGGCTGCCCGCAGCGCCGGTCTGCTCGTGATTGCCGACGTCAAGCGGGGCGACATCGGGTCGACCGTTGCCGCGTACGCCGAGGCGTGGCTGACGCCGGGAAGTCCTCTTGAGGCCGACGCGATGACTGTCGTGGCTTATCAGGGTCTCGGGTCGCTCGCTGATCCGATCGCCCGGGCCGAGAGCAACGGCAAGGGAGTCTTCGTGCTGGCGGCGACATCGAATCCGGAGGCGGCCGAGATCCAGACCGCTCGCGCTGCGTCGGGAGAGTTCGTGGGTCGATCGGTGGCTGCGGGTATCGTCTCAGGCGTGAATGAGTTCAACTCGACCGCTGAGCGACTCGGTTCCGTCGGCGTCGTACTGGGTGCCACGGTGAGTCTCGACGACTACGGCATCGACCTGTCCGAGCTCGTGAGCACGCCGATCCTCGCGCCCGGTTTCGGGGAGCAGGGCGCGCGGCTCGAGGATCTGTCGACGCTCTTCGCGGGTGCCAGGGGCAACGTCATCGCGAATGTGGGCCGCTTGGTCCTGGGTGCTGGCGCCGACGGCATCCGTCATGAATTAGTCCTGCTCTCGGGCGAGGCGCGACAGGCCCGGTCATCGTGAGCCCTCGACCCGCGCCACCCGAAGTCGACCGTGCTGCGGCATCGCAGGCGGCCAGTGCAGCGCGGCGCGCGAGGGCCGCAGTGAAGCGTCAGGTCGCATCCCGGGAGCGTACCGCGGCAGACGTTGCCTCGGTCGGCTGGGCCGACCCGACCTCACCCGAGGCTAGTATGCGGGTGCGCGAGCTGCTGCTCAGCGTGCCGACCCTCGGGCCGACGCGTGTCGAGCGTGTGCTCGATCAGCTCCAGATCTCCGAGAAGAAGCGCGTGGGGGGTCTCGGCCCGAGACAGCGCGAGCGTCTGCACGCCTTTCTCGTGGCACGGCAGGGCGTTGAGCCCGCTCGGCTGGTTGTCCTCGCCGGGCCGACCGCGGTCGGGAAGGGTACCGTCTCTGCGTACAGCCGGGAGCACTTTCC
>JBJXDR010000110.1:0-29554 GCA_046155245.1 Rhodoglobus sp.
AGCAGTTCCAGCGAAAGCGACGGGGTGGGTCGTCGGCGCGGTTGCTAACCTCAGTGCGGCCGACGCCTTCTCTGCATTGAACCAAATAGTCGACGCAGTCCGTGACTCGATCCAGGTACACCAGACCGAGAGTACGAAGCGTGAGAAGGTCATCGCCTATCGCGACATGGAGGTAGCGCGGATCAGGTCGTCCGAGAAGGTGCTTCGAGAGTACTTCGACAGGATCTTCGAGGAGCGCCGAGAGACGCACAAGCGGTTGTTCGACGGCCTGGATGCGGCTCTTGAGTCCGGTGACGTTGCAGCGATGCAAACAATCGTCGGCGGCATCGTTGAGGTCGCCCGCACGTCTCCGCTCGCCAACATCGGCAACATCAACGAACTGAAGCGAGCGATGGACGACCCGACTGCCGTCTTCGAATTCTGACGGGCGTTTCCAGTTCCCAATCCAAACCGGCCCGTCAACACATTCACTTTCCCCGATTTGCAGGGCGCGCAGTAGAGAACGGGAGGGAATCGTCGGTGGTGGCGAATAATCATGGTTGACATGACTCTCATCGACGATCTTGCGAACATTGAAGCCGCGGCGGAATTCTCAGCGATCCCACGACGGCAGAAACTTGAATCCCTGCTGCGGAGGACTGAGGCAGACGTCCCCGTCGAACAGGATTTGAGTCTGGGCAGTCAGGTTCATTGGCGTCCCGACGGACCGCTTCATAGATGGGTAAGGTACCGCGAAGCGTATTCGCCAACACTGCTTACCTCGTTGTCCCTTGGGCAGCGAGTCTTGGATCCGTTCTCTGGATCTGGGTCGATCATGATCGGTGCCGCCCAGACCGGACGCACTTCGACTGGAATCGATCTGAATCCGCTTGCCACGTTCACGACCTCGGTGAAACTAACTCCGCTACGCGATTACGACTATCGCTGCATAAGACAGTTCTCCGATGAGGTAGAGCAAGTAGCATCCTCAGCTGACCCCTGGCCGACTCCGGATCTCAGCATCGCCGGCAAGGCATTCGAGCCTGCAATCTTGAGGGCGCAGCAAGAGACTAGGCGTGCGATTGACGATCGTTTTGGAGATTCTCCTGCAGGCCGTTTCGTGCTGCTTGCATGGATCGCAATCTTTGAGAGAGTCGGCAGCTTCTACAAGGAGGGAAATGGCATCAAGTACAGGAACAAGTTGCGCCGGCCCGGAACGTACACGAATCGGGTCGAGGGAGAATGGCAGAGAAAGCGGTTTGGTGAAGACCAGCGATCCCACTATTTCTCCGAACTGCGAGCGCAGCTTGCAATGATGCTTGAGGACACCGAAGTCTGGCGTGACGGAGGGTGGGGCCAGCAACGAGTGATTGCGGCGTCGGCAAATGAGATCGATCAATTCATTGAACCCGGCTCTCAAGACTCCGTTATCTTCAGTCCGCCATATGCGAATCGGTTCGACTACTTCGAGTCCTATAAGGTCGAGCTCTGGTTCGGCGGGTTCGTTACCTCGTCATCTGAAATGACGGGGTTGCGGAAGAAGTCGATGAGGTCCCATCTCGGTGCTGATCTGCGTACAGTCTCCAGTCCGAATGAAGCGCTCGAGGAGTTCGTCGACCTTATGGATACAGAAACGAGTGCGTGGCGAATGGGGGTGCCAATGTTGATGCGCGGGTACTTCGAAGACTTGCGAGATGTCCTCTCCCAATCGGCGAGGGCTCTCGCTCCGGGTGGCCGGTGCTTCGTAGTTGTTGGGAACTCGGCATTCAGCGGAGTGATCTTCCCTGTGGATGTGCTTGCAGCGCGTATGGCACGCGAGTGCGGATTTTCAAAGGCGACGGTCGTGACCACTAGGCACCTCACCGTAGCTCCTCAGCAGCGGGTGAGTCTGGTTGGGCTGGAGGCATACATGCGCGAGTCAATTGTTGTGTTGGAGCTATGAGCGTCGCCGAAACCGATATCGTCCCGTTCCCGCCGCTTGCTTCCATCACACATGGTGAACTCCTAGAGACGTCGTTGAGTGCATCGACAACGACGGGCACTCACGGGTTGCACCGATTCCCGGCCAAGTTCATTCCGCAAGTGCCGCGGTGGGCGATGAACGAGTTCGCGGGTGCGAATTCGACCGTGCTGGACCCATTCATGGGATCGGGGACCACATTGGTTGAAGGAGCTACGCGGGTCGGCCGGGTGATTGGGACCGACATTGACCCACTTGCTGTCCTCATCTCGCGGGCGAAGACCGCTGCCGTGTCAGGGCATCGTATTGAGGAACTTGCAGGAGCAGTGGTCAGCGTGGCGTCGTCACGTGTCTCGCCAGTTCACGAACTTCCGATGAGCGGGGTAATAAACCCGTTGCATTGGTTTAGTCAGCAAGCTATGGACGAGCTGGGAGCAATCCTGGAGGCCATAGATGTCGTGCAGGCAACCCCGGACGAGAAAGACGTGCTCCTAACTGTCTTCAGCTCTATTCTCCGGCGGGTCTCTCGTGCTGATGATCAATCGCAGAAGACCTATGTCTCAGGAACGTTGGCTAAGGTTCCACCTCCCGCGATGACCACATTCATCCGAGCAAGTCACAACGCCGCACGTGCTTTCGATGGGGGTGCGCAATTTCGACGCGCGAATCAGGTGAGTGCGATTCTTGGCTCCGCGCTAGACATCCCCCTTGCCGATGGCGAGGTTGACCTGATCGTGACGAGCCCGCCGTACCTCGATTCGGTCGACTACATGTACAACTTAATGCTCGAGTATTTTTGGCTAGGACCGCGACTAGGTGTCCCAGACCGGTCGACGTTCAACCGAATGCGTCGTGAGGGAGTCGGCGGGTCACGCGATGCGCAAGTCGTCGGAGGGGAAGTGCTCGACATCGCCAAGGACGTTCCTATCGCTGACTACCGCCGTCCAGCCTTGCGGGCCTACTTGGCGCTAATGCAAACGCACTTCTCCGAGGCATCCCGCGTGCTGGCTGCTGAAGGTCGGTATGTATTCGTCCTTGGCAACAGCCTTTCAGGCGGAGTTCGACTGCCCGTCGCCGACTGGATGATACGTATCGCCGCAACTCAGGGGTTAGCGGTCGAGAAAGCGTTCGCCTATCGAATCCGACGTCACTATATGAAGTTCCCGCGAAAGGGGCGAGGAGGCATCATCCTTGCTGACTGGGTCATCACGCTGCGCCACTCAGATGTAGCCACCGCCGAGCCCCTGCCGACGCTGGACGTCGCGATGGGAGCAGATGATGTGGCGCATTGAGATGATTTCTCGATAACCTTCGTGGGTGACCATTCCCGGGCTCGGCAGCGGATATTGGACCGTCGCGAGCTATGGGTATCCGTCTCCCTTCGGTGGAGCTAGGGCACGTGAAGCTTGGGCCAGATTCGAGTCGTTCTGCGCGGCCGGTTCCTACCGGTTGCTCAAGGACGAATTGTTTGACTCACTCGGTCTAAGCAGTCATGCGACCGAGAGCTGGAAATCGGCCTTCGAGAAGCTCGGGCTGCTCTACGTGCTCCCAGGGTCGGACGTGATTGTTCTTACCCCTGCAGGAGTACAGCTGCTTAAGGCGGGGCGTGCCGGCGATGAGGTCGCCTTCGCATGGGTCGGCTTGAACGTGCTCTTTCGTATTCCTGTGGGTGGATGGCGTCGGACGGATGGCGGAGGCGTGGCGTCGAACGTCTTGGGATATCGGTTCGTGCATGCGGCCATTCTCGACTTAGACGACCAGCTATGGTTTGAGGAGTTGCAGATCCTTACTCACATGGCGAGCGCCACTCAGGCGCCACTCGCAGTTCAGGCGATAAGAGAGCTACGGGCCGATCCATCGCGCGTCGAACCGAAGCTCGAGACCGGCAACCGGTACAACCTCACGCGACAAGTCGCGGTGCACGCAAGCCTCAACTACCTCGTCCTCGCGGAGGGCGCAATGACGAACCCATACGGACGCGCGACAAAGGCGCTGATCTTGACTTCCAAGTGGCGAGAAACAGTCCAACTAGCTCTCTCTATACATGCGTCGACGGATGCATGTTCGAGTGGAGGCTCATTTGTGCCTCGAGTGCCGACGGCAGTCGCGAGTTTCGCGGATGAAGTCGAATACTTCGAATACGTCGGTGCATCGGTCCCGCCTCGTTCTGCGGTAGAGGTCATGGCGCCCGTCACCACCGTTATGGGAGGGGAGACCGTACGCATCTTGACGATAGGTCAATCCATCGTTAGGACCACGGCACAAACCGTTAGCGGGCCAATCGCTGAGTTGTGTTCGCTAGCCCGAGGTGATCGCGTCATCCTTACTGACGATGAGCAGAACACATATAAGGTCGAGGACAAGGAGTTGATTGACCCAACCCACGTAAAGGTGACGATTCGCTCCGCAAAACCAATTATCGACTACGGCGTCGTGATTGAACTGCTGGGAGGTAGCCAGAAGTGACACCGGTGGACGACGACCTCGCCGAGGCTGGTGGAATCCCCCCGGACGACTTCACGGACGCAATTGAGCGAATCGTTGAGGTCGCCGATTACCCTTTGCTGATACCCAACGAACTTGCCACGAGGCTCGACCAGATCGCGACTGATTTCATCGTCGAACGGGAGTTGCTCGACGAACTCGTTGCGGCGCTTGTCGTTGGGCATGTCGTTCTGCAGGGCCCCCCGGGCACCGGCAAGAGTTCCCTTGCGCGTGCGATTTCTCAGGCAATGAACGTCTCCCTTAACTCCGCCACCGCACATGAGAATTGGACCACGTTTGATGTAGTCGGTCGACTCGATCTAGAACTCGATCAGAATGGCACCGAGCATACGGTACCTCTGGACGGGGTGTTCCCGAGGGCTGTCATCGCTTGCGCTAATTCGATCTCCACACATTTCGACGAGCCAACCTGGCCCCAAGCAACGTGGCTCGCAATTGATGAACTCAACAGGGCGCCTATTGATCGCGCCTTCGGTGAGTTATTCTCGGTGCTCGGCACCGACGAGTCACCGGACATCGAGCTAGGTTATCGTCCGGTAGGCGACAGGCGAATGCGTCTACCTGCACGATTCCGGATCATCGGCACCATAAACACTTTCGACCGGCAATACGTTCAGACCATGAGTCAGGCAGTTCGTCGTCGCTTCTCCTTCGTGACGATCAATCCTCCTGCGGCCCCGGCCGAGGGCGTTCAGCCCGCAATCGACCCCCAGTCGGCCGAGCCTGCGATGCGTGAAATCGTTGCTTCCCTCGAGCGCGCCGCGACTCGCGTAGGCACCCGCGCTCACGCCGGTGCTCCGGTTGACCAAGCAGCGTGGGATGACTTTATCTCTGCGCGGTCTGGGCCGATTACGTCTTTGTTTGATCTGATTTGGCGTGTCCGCTACGCAAAATCCATAGATCCGGAACCGCACTTGCCTCTTGGGACGGCGCAAGTAATAGATGTTCTAGAGCTCTTCTTCACTAAGGAACTATTGGCGAGCGGCCATAGTGATGGAGTCGGGGGCGTGCATTCAATGGATTGGGCGTGCTCGATCAAGCTCGCACCGCTTTTCGAATCGGACTCTGTTGAGTTGGACAAGCTCCAAGATTTTTCGGCACGGCTCTCGAGCCCGTTCGACAAGCAGACGCGTGCTCGACTCGATGAAATCGTCAGCGCCGGGGGCGGATTCGTCGGTTGAGTTCATCTAGGTTCCTTTCGGAGTCTCTCGCCCTCGTGAGTTCGTACTGGTCAGACGGCGGTGACCTCGCACCGTATGAGGCGAGCTTGGCGGACGAAGAGGATGGTGACGTTCGCTCTGAGGTCGAGGTTCGATTCGCCCTCGCTAGCTGCCGAATACTGTTGCCGATCATTAGTGGTATCGAGCGACTTGCGTCAGCGACCCCCACGCTCTATCAGGGCCGGGATGTTATGGCTAGGCCTGTGCTCGATGTTCCGCGCTACGTGCAGGAGCGGTTGGCGCGTGTGCGCGAGCCCGATCTCCCGGTCCTTCGAATTGGCGTCGACCATGCACTACCTGAGAACATGATGGTCCGTGCCACCCTTCAATACTTGAGTCGGCGCCTGCAGCGTGGGCGGCCTCGCCGTAACTCAATCGAAGCTCACGCAGTGCGGCGTAACCTCGTCTCTGTGCGGAGGAGGCTGGCCGCTCACCCATGGGCCGACGTACCCTCTCGATCCCTCGATTCGGTCGTGATAGCAACAGTTCGGCGGCTCAATCGTGGGCAAGTGGCGAGCCCCACCGCATACCGTGATCTAGTTGACGCGCTCAACCGCCTCAAGATCGTGTCGGCGCTCCCCGGAGATGAAAGCCAGTTGATTGAGGCGCTTCTCGACTTCCCCGGGGATACCGCCTTCGCGGATCGGATCTTCGAGATCTGGTGTCTATTTCAGCTTGGCGAATCGATGTTGCGCCTGGGTGGCCAAAGCGTCATCGAGCCGACACTGGCCCGCCCCCGTTCGCACCCAGCAATGGCCTTCGAGGTGCGCGGTAGGGTCGTAGAACTGTTCTTTCAGCGTTCTCTTCCAGTGGATCTGCTCAGATATAGGTACGAGACGGGAAGTCCGCTTAGGGGACAACCGGACACTACGATTGTCCGCGATGACGGTCGCATACTCCTGTTCGATGCCAAGAACCGAGTCGCCACGCGAGACACACGCCCAGAGGAGACGTTCAAGATGCTCGGGTACTTCGAGTCACTAGTGCCGGTCGTCGAAGGAGACGCGATGCTTGTCTTTGTCGGTGATTCATTGCGCCGCACGATCTCCACCGAAAGGCGGACGCTCGAGTTGCTTGCGGTATCCAGTGAGATCGAAAGAGCTGCGGTGTTCAAACAGGCACTTGACGCGTCCTTGAGTGCATGGCTGGATGACGGGTTCAGATAAATCGATTTCGACACTCTCGCAGTAGTGCATAGGGATCTGAGTCCCTAGCAAAGTCGCGTGCGCGAAATGACAGACTAGGCGCAGGGTGTTCCGCTGCAAAAGCTCGCACACGCACCCCGCCCAGAGCTGGCGCGATCGCTACCACTCCTGCGAACGCGGCTCACGTGTGGGCTACTGTTTTCGCATGTCAGAGTCACGATCCGATACCGGTGCTTTCGAAGGCCGCGTCGTCGGCTCGCTAACTGGACACTTCGTAGTACCGGGCTACCAACGCGGATACCGTTGGGGCCAGCAGGAGGTCCGGCGTCTGCTGGACGATATCCAGAGCAGTGGTGATGCCACCTACTATCTGCAGCCGATCGTCGTCAAGCGACTCGCAGCGGGACGTTGGGAGCTCGTCGACGGGCAACAGCGGCTGACAACGCTCTTTCTGATGCTGCAGTACATGAAGTCGGCGGCGCTGCCGGCGGTCGAGATCAAGTACTCCCTCGAATACGAGACGCGGAAGAAAAGCGCCGAGTTCCTTGCCTCGCCGAGCGCTGAAGCTGCGGAACAGAACATCGACTTCTTTCACATGAATCAGGCGTGGGAGGTTATTGGGGGCTGGTTCCAAGAACAGGGCGACCTGATGCTCTCGTCGATCAACCTCTACAAGGCGCTGACCGAACGGGTCAAGGTGATCTGGTACGAGGCGCCGGATTCGGCGAGTTCGACGGAACTCTTCACTCGGCTGAACGTCGGGAAGATTCCGCTCACTGATGCCGAGTTGGTCAAGGCACTGGTGCTTTCCCGCGCGAGCGCCAACCCGACTCACGCAGACCGCGCGCAGGCGATGGCGGCTGAGTGGGACGCTATCGAACGTGACTTGCGCAGTCCTGAGCTATGGGCATTCCTGACTCGCAAGCACAGGCCCGAGGCGACACACATCATGTTGCTGCTGACGATCCTTGCCGGCGGTACACCCAAGTCTCACGACCCCTTCTACACGTTTGAGACACTTCGTCCTCGCATCCTTGAGGACCCGGACACATTCTGGAATCAGGTCGTCGATCTGCACTCGATGCTGATGGGGTGGTACGAGGATCGTGACCTGTTCCACAAGATCGGATACCTAGTGGCTGTCGGTGTGACCCTCACGGAGGTTCTAGGGCTCGCCGAGGGTTCAAGGAAGTCCGAGTTTGACAGGAAGCTCGACCAAAGGATCACCTCCCGCCTGCGTCTGACTCGCGAGAGGCTTCGCGAACTCTCGTATGAGTCGCCTGGCTCTACTTTGTCCGACGCACTTCTGTTGATGAACGTCGAAACGGTCCGCAAGGCAAATCAATCAACGGAGCGCTATTCATTCCACGCGCACGCGACCGGGAGATGGTCACTGGAGCATATCCATGCGCAAAATGCCGTTGGATTGAGCACGGCCGATCAGTGGGCGGAGTGGCTGAGGCTTCACCGTGATGCACTTGAGAGCCTCCCTGGCATCAGTGCCGAAGAACGCATAAGGCTCGAGGCGGAAATCGAGGCTGCGATTCCGGAGATTACAGAAGAGCGCTTTCACGAGCTCGAGTTCGCATTGGCACCATTTTTTGCCCCGACCGGGACTGGCATCGCGGAAGACGACGAGCACGCAATCGCGAACTTGGCGCTGCTCGATAGCAGTGACAACAGTGCTCTTAGCAACTCGATGTTCGAGGTCAAGAGGATTGCAGTGCTTGAGCGGGATCGTGCAGGTTCGTACATTCCGATCTGCACCAGACACGTGTTTCTCAAGTACTACACCGAGGAACACTCTCAACAGGTCCACTTTTGGAGCATGCAAGATCGAAGGGGCTACATGGCCGCGATCGAACGCGAACTCGGGCCGTACTTTCAAGGTGGTGATGGCGAATGAGTCGGGTCGAAACGTTCATGAGCACTTTCTCCTCGAATGCTCCGACTGGCCAGGTCGTCGAACGAATCGAGATTCCGCTCATCCAACGCGACTTCGCACAGGGACGTCAGACCGCGAAGGTCAATGAAATCCGCGCGACATTCCTCAGCGTGCTGCACTCCGCCATTGCCGGCGATGATCCCCGGCCCGTCAGTCTCGACTTCGTCTACGGGGAGATTGAGCGGGGAACGCTGCAGCCGCTCGATGGCCAGCAACGGCTAACAACTTTGTTCCTTCTCCACTGGTACATCGCAGCACGTGCGGGGGAGTTGGATGACGAAGCCTCATGGACGAAGTTTTCGTACGCGACCAGGCAGAGTGCCCGGCGATTCTGCGAGCGACTCGTCAAAGCCGTGCCACCCAATGACATGACTTCAGTCAGCGAGTGGATACGTGACCAATCGTGGTTCCTGTTCGTGTGGCGGCACGATCCCACGATTGAGGCAATGCTCGTGATGCTCAATGCGATTCACGAGCAGTTCCGTGATGTCGATCCTGACCTGACGTGGCGCCGTTTGACGGACATCGAGAATCCCGCGATCTCCTTCCATCTGCTGCCGCTACCGGACATGGGTTCCGCAGAAGACTTGTACATCAAGATGAACTCGCGTGGCAAGCCGCTCACTGACTTTGAGAACTTCAAGGCTCGTTTCGAGAAGACTATCGAGTCATCTCCCCGCGTTGGCGAGTTCGCGCACAAGGTCGACGTCGAGTGGTCCGATCTGCTCTGGTCCTATCGCGGCTATGACGACAACATCGATGACGAATTCCTCCGGTACCTGGAGTTCGTGACTGAACTCTGCGAATGGCTTGACCCAAAGTTGGCATCTCTGGCGGGCAGGGCAACGTTGAGTCGCCGTGCAGAGCGGGTCTTTGGCGAAGGAAACCCCCTTCGAGAGCAGCACCTCGATCTGCTCTTCTCAGCATTCGACGTTTGGGTCGATCGAGACATCGAGGTGACATTCCAGGATCTGTTTCACGGCATACCCCTGTTCTTCCGGAGCGGAGGAACCAATCTGTTCGAATTGTGCTGCGCGACCTACGGCGAGACCCGTGGTCAGACCCGGAGTTTCAGTTTCGGGCAGACTCTCGTTCTATTCGCTTCCGTATTGCATCTAATCCACGACTCGGAGGACTTCTCTCGTCGCGTTCGAACCCTTCGAAACCTGATTGAAGGTTCCCAGTTCGAGATGCGAGCCGACCGAATGTCTCGGCTCGTGAAGCTCACCCAAGATCTAGTCCTCGACGGAACGATCCCGCCTGAAGGTTACAGTTTCAGCCTTCCGCAGATCGATGACGAGACTGCGAAGTCCGCGTTTCGGTCAGCAAATCCCGAAACCGCAGCGGTGCTCGATCGTCTCGAGGACCTCCCCGCGCTGCGGGGTTCGCTCAACGCGTTCACACTCGATGTGGACCGAATGACTGATCGAGCGGATGCTTTCCGCGAGGTCCTTGAGCGGAGCGACCTCTGGAGCAACGTCTCAGCCGCAATGCTGACTTTCGGTGAGTACCAGCAGCCGCGCGGCCGCGACCGCGCGAATCCCAGGTCGTTCCAGTTCGCGGCGGTTGCCGCGGAACACCCAAACGTTTGGCGTGCTCTTCTCACTGGGGCCACGAGATCAGAGCTGGACGGCACGGCACAGGTGCTCGCCGATTTCCTCGATGCCGTCGCTGCCGCAACGACAACGTTTGCCAAAACCCTCGACGGCATGACGGCCACATGGCTTGGAGAACGGGAATCGCAGGGAGTTTTCGATTGGCGGTATTACATGGTCAAGTACTCCGGAATGCGCCAGGGCGGTTCCGGCCTCTACGTCACCGGAGGCGGTGAGATGGGGTACTCGCTGTGCAATCTGAGCGGAGGCAAAGAACGCATGAGCAGCTACTACAGGGACCCATACTTGCTTTCGATCTATCGAGAACTTGGCTCGCCAGCGCAGCTTGACGACCCCTGGTTCACTGGCTACGAGTGGGATCCAAGATGGCTGATGCTACGCACCAACGGGCTCGGTGTGCGGTGCACTCAAGAGGGGTTTGAAGTGGCTCGCGTTCACGCGGACGGCTTTCGGCGCCCGTACGGCGATGCCCCTGGAGGGCTTCGGATAAGTCAATACGGATTCGTCGAACTCAACCAAACTGATGACGGCGTTGACACCGAAGACCGCATAGAAGCAGGAGTGCATCTTGTGAGTGAGCTGCTGCGCATAAAGTTCTAACGATCGTAGGAATCGTTCTACCGTTGAACCTTGGGCACTAATCTGACAAGCATGGAACAAGACCACGTTTCGCCACGTGAACTATCTCGTGACTTGGGCGTCTCAGAGCGCACGATCAGGCACTGGCTTAGAGCTACCTATCCTCGTCCAGAGGTCGAGAAGCACAGCAGATGGCAGCTCACGAAGGACGAGGTAGCTGAGGCCCGGGAACGATTGTCCTGACCTCCTAGCGAGCAACACTCACTAAGGTTGCTCACATGCCGCGAATGATCCCGTCGTACCCGCGCGAAGGCGCGAACTTCTCCGAGCGGCAGCTGTTCTCGGCCTTCGAGGGGATCATGGATCGGCCCGACTGGACGGTCATCCATTCGCTCGCGCTCGGACAGAATCACGCCGCGCTCGAGGGCGAGAGCGACTTCATCGTCATTGCTCCAGGGAATGGCATCCTGATCATCGAAGCCAAGTCGCCGAGATGGGCCGAGTACAAGGGTGGGGACTGGTACCTCGACCGCACGCCGAAGCCGACCAAGAATCCGCTCAAGCAGCTGGATGCTGCGCGGCGGAGCATCCGGGGATTCCTGAAGGAGCGCGGCCTCCTGGTGGGCGACGAGCCGATCGCGCGCCTGCTCTGGTTCACCTCCCTGGGCAGACACCAGTTCGAGAACACCACGACCGGCGACATGCAGTTCTTCGAGTGGGAGCTCGGCCTGCACGACGATCTTGCGAAGCCGGCCCGGCTGGTGGAGAAGGTGCTGGCGGAGCACGTCAGACATTTCGATCGCGTCGACGAGGTTGCCGTCAACCCAGCGTCACTCACCACTGAGAAATCGGCCGCGATCGTCGAAGCACTGGTTGCGGACTTCAGCGCGCACCGCACCAAGGCCGATGACAAACGTGATCGCCTCATCGACGAGCGGAACCTGCTCGACGAGCAGCTCTTCGCTCTCGAGCTGGTGGACGCCAACGAACACGTCTATTTCGACGGACCCGCTGGCACAGGCAAGAGCATTCTTCTCGCGACGGCCGCCCGCCAACTTGCCAAGGGCGGTAGGCGCACGCTGGTCGCTTGCTGGAACCTGCTCATGGCCGACGAGCTACGGCAGATGGTCGGACGGCCCGATGTCGAGGTCGCAGATCTCAACACCTACATGCTCCGCCTGTGCGGCCTCAGCCATGATCCGTCTGACGCAACGAACGACTGGTATCAGCGCGAACTCCCGGAGCTGGCGCTAATGCAGCTGAAGGAGAAGCCCCACCTCTGTGGATTCGAGGCAATCTGCGTTGACGAGTTCCAGGACATCGCGGGCAACGACCTGCTCGTCAACGTGCTCTTCGCGGCTGCGGGCACAGGCAACCTGGCGGGCACTCGGCTCGTGTTCGCGGGTGACGATCGGCAGCAGATTCTGAAGCAGAGGAATGACTCGGTGCAGGCATTCGCGGTGATGAAGCAGCGCATCCCCAATCTCGTGCACGTGCGTGTTCGACGCAATTGCCGAACCGCGCCGGGAATGATCGCCGGCGCCGAGGAGCTCGCGGGCCGTAGTTTCCAGTTCAGCGGCCACCGGATGTCGAGCAGTGTCCCCAGCGCGTTCGAGACCATTTCGGACGGGGGCACGTCCGAGCTCGTCGCTGCGCTGAAGTCGCTGCTCGAGAATCACGAGCCGGAGGACATCGTCATCCTCAGCCCCTTCGGGGAGCGTCATTCGATGGTGGGCTCGTTCCTCGCCCGACCCGAGAAGACCCAAGATGAGCGTTGGCTTCGGAAGCAACTTGCCGGCGATGGCTCGAGCGGGCGAATCAGGTGGCGTTCCATCTTCAAGTTCAAGGGGGGCGAGGCGGAAGCCGTGGTGCTCACCGATATGGGGGCGCGCGGGCGGGAGTTCGCCGAAAGTTCCGGTGTGAACTGGGATGACCTGCAGTACGTCGGGCTTACACGGGCGAAGTATCGCTGCGTGGTGCTTGGGGACTCCGCAGAGTCGGAATGACTGACGCCGCGCACTCCCGACGGAGACCGTCGGGAGTGCTCGGTAGGGTCAGCGCATGACCGACTACAGCGAGATCGACGTCGATTTCAACTTCTTCGACGACACTCCCGACGGAAAGGACCCGGACTCTCATAGCCCCACTTTGCGGCGGTATCACCAGCTCTTGTGGAGCAAAGAGCTGCCGGATGGCAGACCCTTCAATCTTGAGAATCGAAAGTCGCTCTCGCCCTATCTCGTCTACCAGTCGGAGACTCTGCGGTTCGCGCTCGGCAGTGACACGATCGCGACTCGTCACCGCAAGAAGCTCAGCTCACTGTTCGCCGCAACCCCCTCAGAGGAGACGGATGCGTTTCTCCGTCGCTCGTACACGATCTGCGGCTTCATCGTCTTTCCTGTCTCGCAGGGCAGCATAAACCAGCGTCGAGGAACTCACCCGAGAATCCAGGACCGTTGGGATCTCACACTTGAGTCGATTCGTCGCTACTACGACGGAGGAGTGAGTCCACTTACCGAGGTTCTCGAACGCGAAGCCGCATTCTTCGATCTATTCGGCAGCTTCGAGGGCTATGTCACGCACTTCCACCTCGACGATTTCGTGTTCCCGGGCGGGGCGGTTCGCTTCATTCTCCCGTTCGCCGACTTCACCGGCCCGACTCTCCCGATGGATCTCGCCTCATATCGCGAGTACCTCCAGCAGAGCCTCGCGTTGTTCACCGCCCGGCGCGATCGACTCCAGCGGATAGTGCGCGGCCACGCGTAGCTCGCATCACTTGCTCGATGGCGGCACCAGGATCACCCGAGTCGCGCGCCTACGACGCAGGAGCAATCCCAGGATGTCGTGGGCGATCATTGCATCACGATCGTCGAGCGGGCTGGGCGCCCAGGCCCCTTGGATGCTCCCGGAGACATCCAGCTCCCCGTCAAGCGACCTCAGAATGAGGACACCTTCTGCCGATCGTTCGAGTTGCCAGAGTGGCGCCCCATCCACCGTGCCTCGGTAGTCGAGAGTTGCCACCTTTCCGCGTTCGAGACCCGCCAGTTCGCGTTTGAGGTCTCTGCTGAGCCACCTGACGCCCATGTTGGCGGGGATCCAGTGCAGCTTGCCCACATAGTCGAATGCCTGCGCACGGGTCATCCCGTGTCGACTGTTGTCGTCGTTGATCATGGTGCCTTTACCTTCGGGGGGCTGCCCCATCGAAACTTGCCACCCGCCGAATGGCGGGTCGCCCGTTCTTGCCCTGGGGCACCCGGGAGTCGATGAATCGGGTTGCCGCGCGGCCGGCCAGGTACCGAAGGCCGCGACTCGTGAACGTAGACGAAGGATAAGCCGTGCCTGCCACATCGAGAACGCGAGCAGGGCATCCGCTCATAATCAACGGATGCCCTGATCACTCGTGCCCGGCAGCTAAGCCCGCGCGCGGCGCAGCCCGAACGCCGTGAGGATGATCGCGACCGCCGTGATTGACAGGGCGATGATCGCCGTCGGGATGTAGGGTGCCGCCTCGGTGCGAAGAACACGGGCAGGGTGGGCAGGAACGTGATCGCGCGCGAGATGATCACGAGCCACAAGCCCCAGGCGCGTCCGCGGAAGGCGGGGTAGACGCCGACCAGGGTCGCGACGTCGAGGGTGACGGTCGCGAGGTCGAGCGGGATGGGCGCCGGCCCGCCGATGTTGGGGACGGTGGTGACCAGTTCCACGATGTCCCTTTAGTCCTTCACCAGAAGCGCGTCGCGAATCAGCAGCACTGCGTCTTGACCAACAATGCGCGATAGTGCACGGTTGCCGACCGGAGTCCCCACGCAGCCGAGTGCGCCCCACGCGTCATTCCAGGGCCACTGCACATCACGGGCGAGGATCGGCCCACCGGTGGACTGCCGCCACCCCAATGCGGTCATCGTCTCGGCGATCGTGTGCACCTGCGGCTGCCGACTCGGCGCTGTGGCAACGTGCAGCAGTATGATCGCCACCGCCACAGAGTCGAACTTGCGCCGTGAAGGCACGAGACGGGCTGCGATGTGGTCCCACAGCACTGTGGAGTCACCCAGGGCTCGCCGGCCAGCAGCAGTGATCATCAGTGAGCCCTTCGCCTTACGGAGCAACCCCACTTCGATGAGGTGCTCGCGGAACCTCAGCACCGGTTGCGCATGCACTTCGCGCTCAATGGGAAAAATCCAGTCATCCATCGTCGGCAGGTGGGGCGCGATCGCGCGCACCATCGCGGGAGGCAGATACCCGGCCTGAGTGAGCCGGATGCCGCTGGCTGCGATCCCGATCACCGCTCGGTGCGCGCCGAGGGCCACGTCGAGTGCCGGCCCTTCCGGCCGCGGTTCCGCGATGGAGGCGAGGCTTTCCAGCCGTTGCAGGAGGTCGTCACCCGCCTTCGTGCCCTGCAGTTCATCGAGGGCCCACGCTAAGCGCGGGTCGATGCGGTAGGACAGATACCTCATTCAACGATGGTATCCAGACTCATCTCTTGCGGGCTGTTGCCATAATTGTTCAGTGGGCTCAGAGTCTCGAGACGCTGACGGGCGGCTCGACAACACTCGGTGAAGTGCGCCTCAGCTCTAAGGTCGCCCGTTGCTCCTATGCTGAACAGCCATAGTGATCCGCCGGGAATGGAGGAAAGATGAGTGCTCAAGTCGCCGTCGCTCCCTCCGTGCTGTTGTGGGCTCAAGAGCGGTCCCGGCGTGAGGCTGGCGCGTACGAGAAGAAGTTTCCGGCATGGCAAGAGTGGGTCGTTGAGACGAAGACTCCGACCATAAGGCAGGTCGAAGAGATTGCCCGGTATTCTCATTTGCCGTTCGGCATCTTCTTTCTCGACGAGCCACCGAAAGTGGAGTTACCAATCCCGGACTATCGGCTTGGCCGGTCTGGGGATCAGGCCACACCGGGACAGGACCTTCTTGACGTTATTGATTTGAGCATCCAGCGTCAGGGATGGTTTCAGGACTACGCGCTAAAGCTTGGACTTAGCAACGCGGAAGTCGCTCGCGCGACCGAACGCGACAATCCGGTCGCGGTCGCAACCCTTGCAGCCGAAGAACTTGGCTTTACGGTCGCAGATCGCGCGCGCCTCAAGACACGGGAGAATGCCCGCAATCACTTGCGCAGAACTTTCGAGCATCGAGGTGGGCTCGCGATCATTACGAGCATGGTGGGCAACAACAACAACCGTATGCTCGAGCGCGATGAGTTTCGGGGGTTTACCCTCGCCGATGACCTCGTTCCGCTGATCTTCGTGAACGCCAGCAACGACTCCCTCGGCGGTCAAATATTTACGTTCCTCCACGAATATGGGCACGTTGTGCTCAGGGCAACAGGCGTTAGCGATGAAGACCTCGCTAACGAGGGGGCTGGGGTTGAGGCGTGGTGCAATACCTTCGCTGCGGAGGTGCTGGTGCCCGCCGAAGACGTTCGAGCCCAGTTTCGACCAGGTGCGATGATCACCGACGAACTGGATCGTCTGGCCGCACGCTACCTCTGCAGCACTCTGGTGATCTTGCTCAAGCTTCGCAAGCTCAATCTCGTGCCTGCGGAAGGATTTAGCGAGCTATACCGGGAGGAAGAGGAGCGGGTTAAGGAGGCTTTTGCCTACCAACGGGCGAAGAACAGTGGCGGGGGTGACTTCTACCTAAACCAGCCGTTCCGTATCGGGGAGAGGTTGTCTCGTGCTGTGCTCTCCGAAGTGCGCCAGGGTGGCACGTCTTACACGGAGGCATTCCGCGTGCTGGGTTTGCGGAACGTAGATCAACTGAACAAGTACGCCGGTCAGTTGGGTATGTGATGTTTCTCTTGGACACGAACGTCTTCATTGCGGCGAAGAACAGCTACTACGGGACCGACTTTGCGCCTGGGTTCTGGGAATGGCTCGCGCAGGAGTTCCGACTGACCGATCTAAGGTCCGTTGCCGCTGTGCGTGAAGAGATCTTCGCGCAAGAAGACGCCTTGACGTTGTGGGCACGCCAGATGCCCTCCGACTTCTGGCTTGACGAAGTCGACACGGATGTGCCGTCCCTCCGCGCGGTGGCGACTTGGGCCATGACTGGAGACCGCCGCTTCTACCAGCAGGCTCGGACGGACTTTCTGGCCACCGCTGACTATCGCCTCGTCGCGCAAGCCCATGCTGGAGAGCATGTTGTAGTTACGCACGAGGCGCCGCAGCCAGAGGGCAAGAAGCGGATAAAGATTCCTGATGTCTGCGCAGCGTTCAATCTGAAGCAGCGCGAGCCATTCGGATTGTTTCGCGACCTCGGGCTGATGCTCGCTCGCCCAAGCACAGCGCCATAGTTCCTTGCGAGTTTACGCGATCAAGAAGTCGCGCCCGGCGGGAGCCGGGGCATCTTGCCGGTCTCGATACGCCGCCTCTGGCGGCTACTCGACCAGCCTTCGCGCTAGTTGCGCGGGCGCCGCCGCAGCGCCACCACGAGCAGCACGGCGCCGACCACGGCGAGGATGATGCCGACCACGAGCCAGGTCGGGTCGCCGGTCATGAAGCTTCCGGGGATCAGGTTGGCTCCCTGCCCCGCGAAGATCAAGCCCATGAGCAGCGCGAGCGCTCCGGCGATGGTGAGGGCGAAGCGTGCGGCGCTGTTGTTCATGGCACCCACGCTACAGCTCCGACGATTGAGCCGTCCGGGTCAGGCAGGAACGACCCGGCGATCACCGACAGCAGCAACACGAGCGCGCCGACGACGATCGAGCGGATGACCGTGCGCACCATACTCGAGCGCCCGAGCTGCGCGGTGACGATGGCCGTGAGGGTGAGCGAGATCAGCACCGCGGCCACTGTGGCAATCGCTCGCAGATCCGGGGGAGTGAGCAGCACGATCGCGATCGGCAGCGCCCCGCCCAGGAGGAACGCGGCCGCCCCGCCGAACGCCGCGACGAAGGGCGCGCGGGCGGGAGTGAGTTCGCGGATGCCGTGCTCGGTCTCGAGTTGGGCGGCGAGGGCGTCGTGTGCGCTGATCTGGCGGGCTACCTCGGCGGCGACATCCGGGGTCACGCCCTGCTCTTCGAAGTGCACGGCCAGCTCGCGCACCTCGGCCTCGGGGCTGGTCGCGATGTCGCGCTGCTCTTCGGCGATGACGGTGAGTTCGGCGTCCCGCTCCGCGGCCGCCTCGCCGTACTTGACGCCGCCGAGGGAACCCGCGCCGGCGATGGTCGCGGCGATCGAGGCGGCGAGCAGGGCATCCGTGCCGGCGCCGGCCGCGAGGAATCCCTCGATGACACCCGCGGTCGCGATGATGCCGTCGTTCATGTCGGGGATGCGCCCGCGCAGGGTTGCGGCGGTGGGGAGTCTCACGTAGGCGAGCCTAGGAGGTCTCGACTCGCTCGACCACCGGTCTCGACAACCTCGACCACCGGCTCGCGTACCCTTGGAGATCATGAGCATCACACCGCCCCCGACCGAGCGCAGCCCACGACAGGTGCGACCCGCCGCCGAGGGGTGGAGCCAGAAGCTCGGACCCGACGGGCGCCCCGCCCTGCAGTTCGCCTCCCCGAAGCGCGGCAAGCCGCCCGTGCACCTCGCCGACCTCACGCCCGACGAGCGTCGCGCCCGTGTGGCCGAGCTGGGCCTTCCAGCGTTCCGAGCTGGGCAGTTGTCGACCCACTACTTCACGCACTACACGTCTGACCCGGCCGACATGACCGACCTGCCGGCCGCCGGGCGCGACGAGCTCGTGGCGGGCCTGCTGCCGACCCTCCTCACCGAAGTGCGGCGCCTGCGCACCGACAAGGGCGACACGATCAAGTTCCTCTGGCGGCTGCACGATGGTGCGCTCGTTGAGTCGGTGCTCATGCGGTACCCCGGTCGGATTACCCTGTGCGTGTCATCCCAAGCCGGATGCGGCATGAACTGCCCGTTCTGCGCGACCGGACAAGCGGGCCTCACCCGCAACATGTCGACCGCGGAGATCGTCGACCAGGTCGCGCGCGCGAACCATGCGATCGCACAAGGCGAGCTCGGCGGCAAGAAGCGCGGCGAGACCACCCCCGAGCGCGTGAGCAACATCGTCTTCATGGGCATGGGCGAGCCGCTCGCCAACTACAACCGCGTGATGGATGCCCTGCGCTCGATGGTCGCGCCCCAACCCGACGGCCTCGGGATGTCTGCCCGCCACATCACCGTATCCACCGTCGGTCTCGTCCCCGCGATTCTCAAACTCGCCGAGGAGAAGCTCCCGGTCACGTTCGCCCTCTCGCTGCACGCCCCCGATGACGAGCTGCGCGACGAGCTGATCCCAGTGAACTCCCGCTGGAAGGTCGACGAAGCCCTGGATGCCGCGCGCACCTACTTCGAGACCACCGGCCGTCGGGTGTCGATCGAGTACGCCCTCATCAAGGACATGAACGACCACGCCTGGCGGGCCGAACTGCTCGCGACCAAGCTCAACGCTCGCGGCAAGGGCTGGGTGCACGTGAACCCGATTCCGCTCAACCCGACGCCCGGCTCGATCTGGACGTCGTCCGAACCCGCCGTGATGCGCGAGTTCGTCGCGCGGCTCGAGGCGGCCGGCATTCCCACGACGCTGCGCGACACGCGCGGCAAGGAGATCGACGGCGCCTGCGGGCAGCTCGCCGCAGCAGACGGCTAGAGCCGAGTCTCTCCGGTGTCGAGGGTCGGCGCCGTGAGCGCCTCCTCGGGCCGGGACCGCGCGGGTCTCGTGACCAACGCGCTTCCGACAAGGATCAGGGCGAACCCGACGATCGTCCACACGCTGATCGGTTCGCTCAGGAAGATCGCGCCCGCGACCACCGCGACGGCCGGGTTGACGTAGGTGATCGCGGTCATGCGGATCGGGCCGATCTCGGCGACGAGCGCGAACATGATGATGAACGCCAGCGCACTGCACACCACCGCGAGCACCACGACCGAGACGATCACCGGGGCCGAGGGAACCGCGCGCGGCCACCCGCCCGTGAGCGCGACCACCGGGGTGTAGACGATCGCGCCGATAGCCAGCGACAGCGCGATCACGCCGACGCCGGGGAGGTCGGACATCCAGCGAGCGAGGATTGCGGGGCCGACCGCGTATCCGATCACCACCACGAGCAGCTTCGCCACGGTGCCCAGGTCGGAGCCGCCCAGGTCGAGGCCGACGATGGCGGCGACTCCGAGCATCCCGATCGCGATGCCCACCGCGTTGACGGCCGTGATGCGGTCGCGCCGACCGAGAACGAA
This sequence comes from Rhodoglobus sp., assembly GCA_046155245.1. Lineage (GTDB taxonomy): Bacteria > Actinomycetota > Actinomycetes > Actinomycetales > Microbacteriaceae > Rhodoglobus. Next base: position 20,140 of record JBJXDR010000110.1, read on the forward strand.
CGCGGCGCCGACCGCTACAAGTGGAGTGGCAGCGAGCAGCAGACCACTCGTCGAACTGGGCAGGCTGACTTCGGCCGAGTTCAGGAAGTACCACGGCAGCACGATCTCGAGGGCGGCGAAGGCGAGCAGCGGTTTCCAGTGCCGCAGCACGGGCACGATTGCACCGCGCCGGGCGGCGATCGGTAGCAGAATCACGGCCGCGAGCAGCGAGCGAGCGAGCACGAGCATCTCCGGGGTGAGCTCGGCCACCGCGACCTTGATGAACAGATACGGGATGCCCCAGATCACGCCGAGCGCAGCGAAGAGTACGAGGCCGCGGCGTGTCATGGGTCCATCATCCACCCGAGGGGCGTCAGTCGCGTTCACGCGAGACCTTGCCCCGCGCGCCCGCACCGGCCACGATCGAGGGATGACAGTCTCCTTGCACATCACGGGCGATACCGCCGCCGACGCCCTGCTCTCTGAAGACCCGCTCGCTCTATTGATCGGGATGCTGCTTGACCAGCAGATCCCGATGGAGACCGCGTTCGTCGGGCCGGCGAAACTCAAGATTCGCCTCGGTCGACTGGATGCCGCAGAGATTGCGGCCCACGACGCCGACAAACTCGTCGAGGTGTTCAAGTTGTCGCCGGCGGTCCACCGGTTTCCGGGCTCGATGGCGGGCCGGGTGCAAGCGCTGTGCGAGGCTGTGGCTAGTGAGTGGGGCGGCGAGGCATCCGCGATCTGGACGCGGGGCAACCCCGACGGCGCCGAGGTACTCGCCCGCCTCAAGGCGCTGCCCGGATTCGGAGAGCAGAAGGCGAAGATCTTCGTCGCACTGCTCGGCAAGCAGTACGGCTTCACGGGCGCTGGGTGGCGCGAGGCCGCGGGTGACTACGGCAACGCGGGGGAGTGGCGCTCGGTCGCGGACATCGTCGACCCCGAGTCCCTCACGAAGGTGCGCGAGTTCAAGCGGGCCGCGAAGGCTGCGGCCAAGAAGTAGCCTCGGCCGGGCATCCTCACCAGGTCACCTCCGGGGTGGCGGCGATTGTGGGCCAACTTCTTACCAGCCTCGAGTATTGGCCCAAGAATGGCGTCACGAATCTGGCGCTCTCGGTCACCAACTTCTTCAGCTTCTTCACGATCCAGTCGAATGTCGCGGCGGTGGTCGTCTTCCTTGTGGGCGCCGCGATCCTGGTCACGCGCACAGGCGAGGATCCCGCGTGGTTCACCGCGCTGCGCACCTGTGTGGTGACCTACATGGTCGTCACGGGAATCGTCTACAACCTGTTGCTCCGAGGCATCGAACTGCCGCAGGGCGCTACCCTCGGGTGGTCGAACGAGATTCTGCACGTCGCGGTTCCTGTACTGATGCTGATCGACTGGCTCTTCGCGCCCGGCCGCAGCCCGGTTGCGTGGCGCACGCTGCGAGTCGTCATCATCTACCCGATCGTGTGGGTCGTCTACACGCTGGTGCGCGGACCGTTCACGCCCAACGAGGTCTTGGGCGAGTCGTACTGGTACCCGTACCCGTTCCTCAACCCGAACCTGTCGGCCAACGGCTACCTGTCGGTGAGCTTCTACGTGGTGCTGATCGCCCTCGTGATCGTCTCCGTCGGGGCAGGGATCATCTGGATCTCGCGCAGGAAGGCCGTTGCGCAGGAGGGCTAGCCTCTGGCTGGAGGCCCCGGCTAGCTGCGCCGGCTAGTCCTTGCGCTTCGAAGCGGCCTTGTCCTTCTTGTCCTGACGCTTCTCTTTGAGGCTCTTCGACGCTGCGGTCTTGGCTGTCGATTTCTTCGGTGACTTATCGGCCATGATCAAATCCTCCTCAGTGAGCCGGATGCTCGTACCCCGACTCTACGCCGGACAGCCGGGCGATGCGGGCGCGCGCCGCGTCCTCTGACGTGCTCGACGGTCCCAGGATCGCCTTCACGGCAGCCAGCACGAGCCTGGTCGTCCCGATCACGGGGAGGGGCGATCGGCGAAGGCCGAGCATCCGGCGATACTGCGGGTCAAGGGATGCGACGGCTCCCGCGAAGAGGATGCGATACGCCGGCATCATCGAGCGCCGCAGCGGAGGATTCCGGATGAATCGCACGGCTTCGGCAACCCGCTCGTCGCTGCGAAGAACCGGGGTGAACGCGGCGAGCTGTGAGGCGAGCTCGCTGCGGGAGCGTGGCGGGTTCGCAACCCGCACGAGCTCGCCGGCGATGGCCCAGTCGCGCACGTAGGCGTCCGCGCCGCCGGGGATAGGTACGCCCCAGAGTTCGTGGCATCCGAGGAACGCGTCAGTGAAGACGACATGCACCCACGACAGTAGCTCCGGGTCGTGAGCGCTGTACTCGATCTCGTCGCCGTTGGCATCGCGATAGGTGCCCTTTACCCGGTCGTGGTACGACGCGACGCGCTCGGATTCGGCTCGTGCCGTCGCGGTGTCGGCGAATGTCACGGTGATGAGCCACTGGATCGTGCCGGCGAGTCGGCCGAGCGGGTCCTCCCGGTACCGCGACCAGTCGTGCACGCCCGCCATGGCTCCGGGGTGCAGGGTCTGCATGAGCAGGGCGCGAATGCCCGCGACCATGGTCGCGATGTCGGCGTGCACCACCCACGGAGCCGACGCCGGCGTGAAGTAACCCGCGTCAGTGCCCTCGGCGATGCGGTCCACCCATCGCGGGCGACCCGAAGAAGAACCCGAGAGAGTTACGAGGAGGTGCGAGCGCCATGCGTCAGTCACCCGTCCCATGCACTGAAATCTAGACCCTGATTCTGAGTGCCTAACTCAGACAAAGAGCGCTCACTCGCGCCCGAGCAGCTTCTCGATCTCGCGGCGCTCGCGCTTGGTCGGCCGCCCCGCGCCACGGTCGCGCCGGGGGAGTAGGGCAGTCTCTTCTGGAGTCGGCAGCGGCGGCGAGTTGTCGAGATAGGCGTCCACCGCGACCGTCGCGCCGACCCTCTTGACGAAGGTCTCCCGCACGACGAGCACGCGGTCGAAGCCGGCGACCCGGAGCCGCACCTCGTCGCCCGCCTTGACCTGCTGGGCGGCCTTGGCGCGCTCTCCGTTGACCCGTACGTGACCCGCACGGCAGGCGGCGGTTGCGAGCGATCGGGTCCTGACGATCCGCACCGCCCACAGCCACTGGTCGACGCGTGCGGTCATCCCGCCACGGCGAGCTCGGACTTCCACCGCACGAGCTCACGCACGGTGCGGCTGGGGTCCTCGGCGAGGCGCTCCATGACGTCCTGCGGCACGAAGTAGTTCACGGCGAGGAATCCACGCACGCGCTCAGACTTGTCGGCGGCCAGCGATCGCAGCACGTCGCACGGCGTGTTCTCGTTGCGAGCAACACACGCACGCACTCCCTCGTCGGGGTCGCGCGCGAGCTGCTCGAACACGTCGAGCGGTGTGTGGTTGTCGAGAGCCACGCGCTCCCGGATCTTCGGGTTCGCGTCAGTCGCGAGCAGCCGCAGTCGCGCGATCTTTGTCTCGGTCACTTCGGGCGACGGGTGCAGCGCGGCCGCCTGCTCGTTCGTGAGCATCGCAGGCGCCATCGCCCTCAGTTGTGCGAGCTGGGCGGGAGTGTTGAAGCGGACGCACGACATGCCAACAACGCTAAGCGGCAGTCACGCCGTGGCCTTCGATTCCCTACGGCGCGGCGGCCACGGGACGATCGGCCAGGTGGTCGCCTGGTAGTCCGCGTACTCGGGATATTTGGAACGGGTGATCTCCTCGGTGAACCGCGTCGAGCCGATGAAGAGCACCGTGAGCAACACCGCGCCCAGCACCGTCCACTGCAGCAGCGAACCAGCGGCGACGGCGCCAAATAAGAACAGTGCCCACCACTGGGCCTGCTCGAAGAAGAAGTTGGGATGCCGCGAATACTTCCACAGGCCGGTCCTGAGGTACCGCGGCCGGAAGTCGGCCCCGCCCGCCTTCTTCGCGGTATGGAAGTTCCACTGCTGTTGGTCGGCGACTGTCTCCCCGACCAGCAGGCCGAGGAACAGGAGAGCGACCAGCACATCGAGCACGCCGAACGGCGTCGACCGGTGGTCATAGGCGGTGAGAGCGGGCAGCGTGATCAGCACGAGGATCAGGTTCTGGTAGAGCACGATGAACAAGAGGTTGAAGATCTCGAACTGCCAGCGGTTCATGCGGCCGCGCAGGATCGGCCAGCGGTAATCCTCGGTGCCGGTGTATCCGCCCTTGCGCGCAAAGTTGAACGTGAGACGAGCGCCCCAAAGCGTCACGAGCACCGCCATGACGTTCAGCCGGGCATCCGCAAGGCCTGCCGAGGCCGCGAAGATCCACACGTACACGACCGGCACGATCGACCAGAGCCGGTCGACCCAGGAGTGGTCGCGGGTGATCAGGGAGGTGACCCAGACGAATGCGCACACGACGCCAGCCACGATGATGACAAGCAGGAGAGGATTCATTGGGGCATCCTATTGCCTCACTCGGCTCAGTAGACTGTCGCATCGTGGGAGCCGCAAAGATGAGCGAGGTGTCGAGCCGGGTACTCACCGTGCCCAACGCGCTCAGCTTCGTGCGGCTCGCGATGGTGCCGGTCTTTCTCTTCCTGGTGATCGAAGGCCAGGATGCGCTCGCGCTCCTCGTACTCGTGATCTCGAGCCTCACGGACTTTCTCGATGGCTACATCGCCCGCACGTTCAAGCAAATCAGTCGGCTCGGGCAGTTGCTCGATCCGGCGGCCGACCGCCTGTTCATCTTTGCGGCGCTCATCGGGCTTGCGGCCCGTGGGGTGATCCCGTGGTGGTTGTTCGGGGTCATCGTCGGCCGCGACATCCTGCTGCTGATTCTCGGAGTCGTCGCCGCCAACTTCGGCTACGGACCGCTGCCCGTGCACCACCTGGGCAAGGTGGCCACGGCCTGCCTGTTCTACGCCCTGCCGATTCTCATGATCGGTCAGGCGTTCCCGGATGCCGCGTGGCTGACCGACCCCGTCGGTTGGGCGTTCGCACTCTGGGGTGCCTTTCTCTACTGGTGGGCCGGCGCGATCTATCTCATCGAGACGACTCGACTACTGAGAATTCCCCGGGTCGACGCGAGCATCGAATCCGATACGCTGGGTGGCTAGGGAGGATCGCGATGGTTGATTCCGAGGGTTTGGGTCACGCCGCCGATGATGTGCCTCCGAGCGGGGCGTCGGCGGGCGGGGCGTCAGCGGGCGGAGCCAATGACGATGCGACGGTGCACTACGGCGACGAGTTTGCCGTACAGCTCGCGGCGCTCGACGGGGCCGTGTCCGGCGAGGAAGCCGATGCGATTGCGGCGCTGCCGTCCGGGTCAGCGCTGCTCGTGGTACGCCGGGGGCCGAACGTGGGCGCGCGGTTCCTTCTTGACGCCGATGTGACGACCGTGGGTCGGCATCCCGAAGCGGACATCTTTCTCGACGACGTCACGGTGTCGCGCCGCCACGCGGAATTCCTCCGCCACGGCACCGCGTTTCAGGTCAAGGACCTTGGTTCGCTCAACGGCACCTACTTCGATGGCGTGCGCATCGACACGGCGCTGCTCAGCGACGGCGCGGAGGTGCAGGTCGGCAAGTTCCGGCTCACGTTCTACGCCTCGCGCTTCGATCTCGCGCATCTGGCTGGCCGGTAGTGGCCCGCGTTGCTTCCCAGGCACGAGTGCCTGGGGGTCCCGCCCTTCTCAGCATCGGGCAGGTGCTCGCCAAGCTGAACCCTGAGTTTCCGGATCTCACTCCCTCCAAACTGCGTTTCCTCGAGGAGCGCCAGCTCGTGGCGCCCGCGCGCACCGTGTCGGGCTATCGCAAGTTTTCGCCGGCCGACATGGACCGGTTGCGGTTTGTTCTCACCATGCAGCGCGACCACTACCTACCGCTCAAGATCATTCGCAGCTACCTTGCAGAACTGGATGCGGGCCGTACCCCCGAACTGCCGGGCGGGGCTGTCGCGGCCCCGTCAATGCTGTCGTCCGAGCGACGGTTCACCCGCGAGGAGCTCATCCGGGAGTCCGGCGCGAACGCGATGCTGCTGGGGGATGCGATCACCGCGTCTCTCATCTTGCCCGCGGACACTTTCGGTGAGGATGCTCTCTCGGTGCTCAAGGCGCTCGTCGAGCTTCAGCGGTCGGGGATCGAACCGCGCCACCTCCGCGGCTTCCGCCCTGCGATGGAGCGGGAGTTGGGGCTCATCGAGAGCGCGCTCATGCCCGTCGCCCGCCGCAAGGACGCGTCGAGCCGCGCCCGCGCGGCCGAGATGGCTCGCGAGATCGCCGGTCAGCTCGAGATTGTTCGAAGCAGTCTTATCCGATCCGCCCTGACGCGCCTCGATTCGTAGTACCGTCGAACTCACGTCACGACACGCCCGGGCGATGACGGGCCCCGACGGTGCCACGTGGGTACCGTGGGATTGCGCTTAACGTTAAGTGTCAACTTCAGCATGAAGGTTAGAGGGGCAAGGCCATGAGCGAACTCAGCCGCAGCGACGAACCCCGCTACGATGACGGCCTTCTCTTCACCGACGGTCTGCCCGATCTGGATGACTCCGCCGGCTACCGCGGTGCCATCGCCGCCCGCGCGGCGGGCATCAGCTACCGCCAGCTGGACTACTGGGCCCGCACCGGCCTCGTGGAGCCGACGGTGCGGGGTGCGGCCGGATCCGGCTCGCAGCGTCTCTACGGGTTTCGTGACATCCTCGTGCTCAAGCTCGTCAAGCGACTGCTCGACACGGGCATCTCCCTCCAGCAGATCCGCATCGCCGTGAACCAGCTCCGCGAGTCGGGCATCAACGATCTCGCCCAGACGACGCTCATGAGCGACGGAGCGAGTGTCTACCTCTGCACGTCGAGCGACGAGGTCATCGACCTCGTGAGCCGCGGACAGGGCGTCTTCGGCATCGCCGTAGGCAAGGTTCTTCGTGAGGTCGAGCTCGACCTGGTCGAACTGGACTCCGTCCCCGGCGAAGACCCGATGGACGAGCTCGCCAAGCGCAGGGCCGTTCGCGCGTCCTAACGCCCGGCCGGTTGCGTAGCGCGAAGCGCGTATCGAAACCGGAGAGTCGGTCCTACGACGGCTCGTCGCCGAACTCACCGATCCGCGCAGCGCGCATGACGCGCTCGAGCAGCTGGTCGAAGTTGCGGGCCATCTCCTGAGCGCTCTCGCCGGGCCACACGTGCAGCGGCTTGGCCGCGCCCTGAGCCTGTTGCAGTGACGTGCGCTCGGGCAGTTGCGGGCTCAGCACGAGCGGGCCGAACATGTCGCGCAGTTCCTTGATGCGGAACTGGTGCTCCAGCGACTGTGACCGCAGGCGGTTCACGATGATGCCCAACGGCTGTAGCCTGGGGGAGAGGCCGCGCCGAATCTCCTCGATCGCACGCAGAGCGCGGTCGGCGGCGGCCACGGAGAACAGGCCCGGCTCGGTCACGATCGTCACGCGGTCACTCGCCGCCCATGCGGTACGCGTGAGCGCGTTGAGTGAGGGGGCACAGTCAATCAGCACGAGATCGTAGTCGGCCTCGACGTTGGCAAGCGCCTCCTCGAGCTTCCAGATGTCCCGGATGCTGGGGTGCGGCCCGTCGAAATTGATCGCGCTGGGCGAGCCGATGAGTACGTCCACCTTGCCGGGACGACCCTTGGTCCACCCGCTCGGAGCGATGGCGGCGCGCACGATCTTCTCCTTGGGGGAGGCGAGAACGTCGGCGACGTTGAGGTGACCTGCAACCTCGATATCCATGCCGGTCGAGACATCCGACTGGGGGTCGAGATCGACCACAAGGGTGCGGAGGCCTTTGGCAAAAGCAGCCGAGGCGAGCCCGAGCGTCACCGTGGTCTTTCCCACGCCCCCCTTGAGGGAACTGACGCTGAGTACATGCACGAGTAACGACGATACCTTCACTCATCTGAAAGAACCTAAATCTTGACTGCTGCTCGGAGTCTGCTGGGCCAATTGCCAGTGTTCGCGCGCCCTAGGCTGGACGCACCAACGAAAGGACCGGATGTTCGCGAAGATTCTCGTTGCCAACCGCGGTGAAATCGCCATCAGAGCGATGCGTGCAGCGTTCGAGTTGGGTGCCAAGACCGTCGCAGTGTTTCCGTACGAGGATCGCAACTCGATGCATCGGCTCAAGGCCGACGAGGCGTACCAGATCGGCGAGAAGGGGCATCCCGTTCGCGCGTACCTCGATGTTGCCGAGATCATCCGTGTGGCCAAGGAGTCCGGGGCGGACGCGATCTACCCGGGCTACGGGTTTTTGTCGGAGAACCCCGATCTCGCCCAGGCGGCGGCTGACGCGGGCATCACCTTCATCGGCCCGCCCACGCGCGTGCTGGAAATGGCGGGCAACAAGGTCACTGCCAAGGAGCACGCGATTTCCGCCGGCGTTCCCGTGCTGAAGTCGACACCGGCATCCCGTGACATCGAGGAGCTTCTGGCGGGAGCGGCCGAGATCGGGTTCCCGATCTTTGCCAAGGCCGTCGCTGGCGGTGGCGGCCGGGGCATGCGCCGGGTCGACAAGCCCGAGGACCTACGCGAGGCACTAGAGGCCGCAATGCGGGAGGCCGACAGCGCGTTCGGGGATCCCACGATGTTCCTCGAGCAGGCGGTCGTGCGGCCCCGGCACATCGAGGTGCAGATTCTCGCCGACGCTCAGGGCGAGACCGTGCACCTGTTCGAGCGCGACTGCTCGGTGCAGCGCCGGCACCAGAAGGTGATCGAGATCGCGCCCGCTCCCAACCTCGATGAGGACACGCGCCAGGCGATGTACCGCGACGCGATCGCCTTCGCGAAGTCGATCGGCTACGTGAACGCGGGCACGGTCGAGTTTCTGCTCGACACCGCGGGGGAGCGCAAGGGCCAGCACGTCTTCATCGAGATGAACCCGCGCATCCAGGTCGAACACACGGTGACCGAGGAGGTCACCGACGTCGATCTCGTTCAGTCGCAGATGCGTATCGCGTTCGGCCAGACCCTCGCCGAGCTGGGGCTTCAGCAGAAGCACCTCCACCTACGTGGCGCTGCGCTCCAGTGCCGCATCACGACTGAGGACCCGGCGTCGGGATTCCGCCCCGACACGGGCAAGATCACCACGTACCGTTCGCCCGGAGGTGCGGGGATCCGCCTCGACGGCGGCACTGTCGCGGCGGGCGCACAGGTGTCGCCCCACTTCGACTCGATGCTCGTGAAGATGACGTGCCGCGGGCGGGACTTCGCCGCGGCCGTGGTTCGCGCACGGCGCGGTCTCGCTGAGTTCCGGCTTCGGGGCGTGACCACGAACATCCCGTTCTTGCAGGCCGTGCTCGACGACCCGGACTTCATCGCCGGCGATCTCTCGACCTCCTTCATCGAAGAGCGCCCGTGGCTTGTGCAGAGCCGTCAGTCGAAGGACCGCGGCACCAAGGTGCTCAACTGGCTTGCGGATGTCACGGTCAACCACCCCTACGGCGACGGCACTGGC
>JBJXDR010000111.1:0-17053 GCA_046155245.1 Rhodoglobus sp.
ATGCCTGGCTCACCGTGCGGGGAATCAAGACTCTCGCGGTGCGCGTCGACCGTCACTCCGCCAATGCGCAAGCCATCGCCGAGGCTCTGGTCGGACATCCGAAGCTCGATGCCGTGCACTACCCGGGCCTACCCGATCACCCCGGCCACGAACTTGCGGCCCGCCAGATGAAGTCGTTTGGCGGCATGATCTCGGTCGCTGTCGATGGGGGTCCCGGCAAGGCGAAGCAGTTCGCCGAGGGCACGGTGCTCTTCCAGCTCGCCGAGTCGCTCGGCGGAGTCGAGTCTCTCATCGGGTACCCGGCCGAGATGACTCACGCGTCGGTCAAGGGCACGGCGCTCGAGGTGCCCGACAACATCGTGCGGCTCTCGGTGGGCATCGAGGATGTCGACGACCTGATCGGCGACGTGCTCACGGCGCTCGACCGGCTCTGATGTCGGCGGATAAATGCGTCTGCAGCAGTTCTGAGCCCACCTAGTACCGAGCAACCACCACCGCCTCCCACCTCCCGCGCCGAAACTCAGGCTGTGGCGCAGTTCCGCGGACCCCTGCGAGTCGCGTAGGGCGCACCGCCTGAGTTTTCGCACGGAGTCGGGCCTGAACCGGCCACGCGCACGGATCCCAAGCGCATTGTCTGTTTCTCGCTGGCCGATGAATCCCTGCCACGGCATGATGGACCGGTGACCCGCACCACCGAGCCAGCCAGCACATCAGCGCACGTCGCGCGCCTCGGCCTCGTACCCGCGTCGGCGATGTACATCGCGGCTGTGCTCGGCACCGGCATCCTGGTGCTGCCAGGCCTGGCGATGGATGCTGCTGGCCCGGCGTCCCTCATCGCCGTCGCGGCCGTGCTTCTGCTCTCGATCCCACTCGCCGCGACCTTCGCCGCGCTTGCGGCGCGGTACCCCGACGCAGGTGGGGTGGCCACCTTCGTCTCTCTAGCCCTCGGCCCTACCGCCGCGAGGATGACCGGCTATTGGTTCCTGTTCGGGGTGCAGTTCGGGGCCCCCGTTGTTGCAACCCTCGGCGCGGAGTACCTTGTCGCGGTCCTGGACGCAGGCCGGGCCGCGGTCCCGTTCGTTGCGCTCGCGTTCGTGGTCGTGCCACTGGCCGTCAACGCCTTCGGGCTGCGCGTGAGCGGCAGCCTCCAGCTCGGGCTCACGGGGCTGCTCGTGGTTGTCGTCGTAGGTGTCGTCGCGCTGAGCGCGCCGATGGTGCGTGCAGAGGCTTTCTCGCCGTTCATGCCGAACGGGTGGGTCGGAGTCGGTCTTGCCGTCAGTCTGTTCGTGTGGGCGTTCGCCGGCTGGGAGGCAGTCACACACCTCGCGGGGGAGTTCCGTAACCCGCGTCGCACGATCCCCCTCGCCACAGGCATCGCGATCGTGGTCGTGGGCCTCGCGTACTTCGCGCTGCAGTGGGTCACTGTCGGCGTGCTCGGCGATCGCCCGACGACGAGCCGGGTGCCGCTCATGGATCTCGTCGCCGTCAGCGCGCCGGGGATCGGTCCCCTCGTCGTCGCGGTGATTGCCGCGGTCGTGGCCGTGGGGGTGCTCAACGCGTACGTTCCGGCGTTCGCCAACCTCGCGGCATCCCTCGGGCGCGACGGTCATCTGCCGCGCTGGTTCGCGAAGGGCTCGGAGCCCGGCAAGGTTCCGAGGCGTGCACTCGTGCTCGTCGCGGTGATCGAGCTGAGCTACTTCGCGCTGCTCAACTGGCGGGGACAGGAGCTCACACCGTTCATCCTCATTCACACCACCTGCATGGTTGCCGTCTACGCGCTCGGAATGGTGGCCGCCGTTCGCCTACTCGAGCGCTACACGGTGGGCTGGTGGATGGCGGTCGTCTCGGTCGTGCTGGTCGCCGGCCTCCTCGTGCTCGCGGGTCTGAACCTCGTGTATCCGGCGGCGCTCGCTGCCGTCGCCTTGATCGTCACGGTCGCCAAGAGACGGGTCCGCGTCGCGACGCAGCCGCCCCGTGACCCGCTCGATGCAGCACCGCCTCCGTCTAACCGGTAGCATCGCCCTTCGTGAGCAGCCTGAGTGGGGACCACCGCCGATGAGCGCCGACATCAATCCTTCCGAACTGATCCGCGAGGGTCGCACCACTTTGGGCATCGAGCTCGGGTCGACTCGCATCAAGGCCTGTTTGGTAGGGGATGACCCGTCTGTCGTGCTCGCCGTCGGTGAGCACGAGTGGGAGAACCAGCTCGTGGATGGCCGCTGGAGCTACGCCCTCGACGACGTGTGGGCTGGCCTTCGTGCTGCCTACGCCGCCGTCGTCGCCGACACCCAGGCGCGGCACGGCACCATTCCCACGACCTTCGGCGCTATCGGCGTTTCGGCGATGATGCACGGTTACCTCGCCTTCGATGCCGCGGGGGAGTTGCTCGTGCCGTTCCGCACCTGGCGCAACACCTCGACCGGTCCGGCCGCCGCTGAGCTCACCCGCGAGTTTGGAGTGAACATCCCGCTCCGCTGGTCGATCGCGCATCTGCACCAAGCGGTTCTGGACGCCGAGCCGCACGTCTCCCGGACCGCCAGCGTCACTACCTTGGCCGGCTACGTGCACCGCCGCCTGACTGGCGAGCACGTGCTCGGTATCGGGGATGCCTCGGGCATGTTCCCGATCGACGACGCGACGCGTACGTATGACCCCGCGATGCTCGCGACCTACGACCGGCTCGTGGACAGTCGGGCACCGTGGCGCCTTGTCGACCTGCTGCCGCGGGTGCTCCCGGCGGGGCGCGCGGCGGGAGTTCTGAGCACCGAGGGTGCGGCGCTACTCGACCCGAGCGGGGTGCTTCAGCCGGGCATCCTGTTCTGCCCGCCCGAGGGGGACGCGGGAACCGGCATGGTCGCGACCAACTCGGTCGCGCCGCGGGAGGGTAACGTGAGCGCGGGGACGAGTATTTTCGCAATGGTCGTGCTCGAACGACCGCTCACTGCGGTGCACGACGAACTCGATGTCGTGACGACGCCCGCTGGCAACCCGGTCGCGATGGTGCACTGCAACAACGGTGCAAGCGAGTTGGCCGCGTGGGTCTCCGTCTTCCGCCGGTTCGCGGATGCCGCGGGCCAACCTCTCACGCCCGACGCGGCGTACTCGGCGCTCCTGACCGAGGCGTTGAGCGGCGAGGCGGACGCGGGTGGCATCCTCGCGTACAACCAACTCGCCGGCGAGCCGATCGCCGGCCTCGACGAGGGGCGGCCTCTCGTCGTCCGCACGAACGACAGCCGATTCACCCTCGGCAACCTGATGCGCGCGCAGGTGTACGGCGTGTTCGCGACCCTGAGCCTGGGCATGGCTGTGCTCGACGACGAGGGCGTCGTGCTCGACCGCATGTTCGCCCACGGCGGGGTGTTCCGCACAGCGGGTGTTGCCCAGCGTTTCCTCGCCGCGGCGCTGCACGTGCCGGTGTCTGTCGGCGAAACGGCGTCAGAGGGCGGAGCGTGGGGGATCGCGGTTCTGGCCGCCTACGCGCGCGCGGCATCCGGGTCGAGCAACCCCGCACTGTCCCTTGCCGACTTCCTGCGCGATCGCGTATTCACCGGGGCGGGAGTCTCCGTCGTTGAACCTCATCCCGATGACGTCGCTGGCTTCGCCAGCTACCTCGCCAGCTATCGTTCGGGGCTCGCCATCGAGCGCGCCGCCGCGCACGCCATCTGACCCACTATCAACACAAGGACGTCGCCATGAGCCGCAGCATCATCCCCGACCTCACGAATAACGTCGTCTGGTTCCTCACCGGCAGCCAGGATCTCTACGGGCCAGAAACACTTGCGCAGGTCGCCGAGCAGAGCACAGCCGTCGTGGCCCAGCTCGCGGCCTCGAGCGACATCCCGGTCACGATTCAGTGGATGCCCGTGCTCAAGAGTTCCGACGCGATCCGCCGCGCGATGCTCGACGCCAACAGCGACGACAGCGTCGTCGGGGTCATCACCTGGGCCCACACGTTCAGCCCATCCAAGATGTGGATCCACGGGCTGAGCGCGCTCGACAAGCCGCTGCTGCACCTGCACACCCAGGCCAACGTCGCGCTACCGTGGGGCGAGATCGACTTCGACTTCATGAACCTCAACCAGGCCGCGCACGGCGACCGGGAGCACGCGTACATCCTGAGCCGCATGGCGGTGCCACGCAAGACGGTCGTCGGTCACGCGACCAACCCCGCGGTCACCGCGTCCATCGGCACGTGGGCTCGTGCGGCCTCCGGCTGGGCGGCGACCCGAAGCATGAAGCTTGCCCGCTTCGGCGACAACATGCGCTTCGTCGCGGTGACCGAGGGCGACAAGACCGAGGCCGAAATCCGCTTCGGCGTGCAAGTGAACACCTGGGGCGTCAACGAGCTGGCGGATGCCGTGCACTCGGCCACCGACGCCGACATCGACACCCTCGTCGCCGAGTACGAAGCGACCTACGACGTTGTGCCCGAACTACGCGTCGGCGGGGATCGGCACGAGTCGCTGCGCTACGGGGCGGCAATCGAGCTCGGTCTTCGGTCATTCCTCGAAGCTGGCGGGTTCTCCGCGTTCACCACGAGCTTCGAAGACTTGGGCGCGCTGCGCCAGCTGCCGGGGCTCGCGGTGCAGCGTCTGATGGCGGATGGCTACGGCTTCGGCGCCGAGGGCGACTGGAAGACCGCGATCCTCGTGCGCGTGGCGAACGTGATGGGCGCGGGGCTGCCGGGCGGCGCATCCCTGATGGAGGACTACACGTACCACCTCACGCCGGGCGAGGAGAAGATCCTCGGTGCCCACATGCTCGAGGTGAGCCCGTCGCTGACCACGACGAAGCCGAGCCTCGAGATCCACCCGCTGGGGATCGGTGGCAAGGAGGACCCCGTGCGTCTGGTCTTCACGGCCGACTCCGGGCCCGCCGTCGTGGTGGCGATGAGCGACCTGCGCGATCGGTTCCGGCTCGTGGCCAACGTCGTTGAGAACGTGCCACTCGACGAGCCGATGCCGAAGCTCCCGGTGGGCCGAGCCGTGTGGAAGCCCGCGCCCGACTTTGCCACGAGCGCCGCATGCTGGCTCACCGCGGGTGCCGCCCACCACACGGTGATGTCGACGGCCGTGAGTGTGGATGTCTTCAGGGATTTCGCCGAAATGACGGGCGCCGAACTGCTCGTGATCGACGAGGACACAACGCTGCGCGACTTCCAGAACCAGGTGCGTTGGAACGCGGCCTACTACCGTCTCGCCCAAGGGTTCTAAACCGCTCGCGTTTTCGTCGCCCGTCGACCGGATTATCCGCCCGGTGCATAATAGGGACTGACGAATGTGAACGTACACAAGCAATGGAGCGCGGGACTACTTCAGATGGAACCAGAGAAGGTTCGCGCGCCGAACATCCGCGACGTTGCTCGTCTGGCCGGGGTCTCGTACCAGACGGTTTCGCGCGTGCTCAACGAGCATCCGAGCATCCGGGAGTCCACTAAGCAGCGAGTGCTCGACGTCATCACCGAGATCGGGTACCGCCCGAATCAGGCGGCCCGGGCGCTCGTCACGGCACGCTCGCGCACGATAGGCGTGCTGACCTCGCAGAATGCGCACTACGGACCGATGACGAGCGTGACGGCCATCGAGCACGCCGCGCGCGAGGCTGGATACCGCATCACCGTGACGAGCATCGCGACGAGCGAATACCCCTCGATTCGCACCGGACTCGATCAACTCCTCGCCCAATCGGTCGAAGCGCTCGTGGTCATTGCGCCTCAAGTGCGAGTGCTGGAGGCAATCCGCGAGCTGCAGCTCGACGTGCCCTACGTGACCCTGCAGAACACCGAATTCGCGGACACCGGCCGCTCCATGTCGATCGACCAGGTGGCCGGCGCACGGATGGCCACCCAGCACCTCATCGACCTGGGTCACACGGAAATCATGCATATCTCCGGTCCCCAGGACTGGATCGAGGCCGAAGCTCGCATGCAGGGCTACCTGGACACAATCAACGCGGCAGACTTGCGCACTCGGGCGCCAATCCTCGGCGACTGGACCGCCCATTTCGGCTATTACGCCGGTCTTGAGTTGCTGCGGTTCCGCGACTTCACGGCGCTTTTCGCCGGCAACGACCAGATGGCGCTGGGGTTCATGCACGCCTGTTGGGACTCCGGACTCAGCGTGCCCGGGGACTTGAGCGTGGTCGGGTTCGACGACATTCCTGAGGCCGCGCACTTCTTCCCACCGCTGACCACCGTGCGACAGAGCTTCACCGAGATCGGTCGCCGGGCCGTTTCATTGCTGCTCGCAGAGCTTCGCGGCATCGAAGTCGACCACGCACCGATCATTCCGGAGTTGATGGTGCGCCAATCGACGGCGGCGCCAAAGTGAAGATTGTGACCGTTCGGTTATCTGGCGCCTTGACAGATGTGACCGTTTCGCGTGTAGCCTGAAGCCCGGCGTGTGAAACGGTCACATTGGCCAGATCACTGTCACACCCCCGCCAGTCCCACCAGAGCAGTCCCACCAGAGCAGTCGAGCCACAGCAGTCGAGCCAGACAACGGAGTCGCATGAGCGCGTTCAGCCCCGAGATCGAGGTCGCCATTGCGCGAACTCGTGAAGAGGTTGCCGAACTCCACGGGGAGTTGGTTCGCAACGGTCTTGTCGTCTGGACCGGCGGCAACGTGTCCGGCAGGGTCCCGGGGGCCAACGTTTTCGTGATCAAGCCGTCGGGCGTCTCCTATGACGAACTCAGCCCCGAGAACATGATCGTGTGCGACCTCGATGGCGTGGTCGTCAAGGACACCCCCGGCAGCGAGCGCGAGCCCTCGAGCGACACGGCGGCTCACGCGTACGTGTACCGCAACATGGATCACGTCGGTGGTGTCGTCCACACCCACTCCACCTACGCCACCGCGTGGGCGGCTCGCGGCGAGGAGATCCCGTGCGTGATCACGGCGATGGCCGACGAGTTCGGTGGGCCGATTCCCGTGGCGCCCTTCGCCATCATCGGGGATGACTCGATCGGCCGTGGCATCGTCGAGACCCTGTCGGGCCACCGCTCGAGGGCCGTGCTCATGCAGAACCACGGCCCGTTCACGATCGGCGCGAGCGCGCGTGACGCGGTCAAGGCAGCCGTCATGGTCGAGGATGTCGCGCGCACCGTGCACATCGCCCGTGCTGGCGGCTCGCTCATCCCGATCGCCCAGGACGCCATCGACCGCCTCTTCGACCGTTACCAACACGTCTACGGACAGACCCCCCAAGGGGCCCTGTCGTGACCACCCAGACTCCCCGGGATTCGTTCCGGTCAGAGACCCGATCTTCATGGACGAGATCGGGTGCATGCACCACAACGACAATGACGTCCATCAATCGAAAGGAAACACAGTGAAGAAGAGAAGCATCATTTCTCTCGTTGCTGCCGGTGCCCTGGTAGCTGGCCTCGCGGCCTGCGCCCCGGCGGCGGACAGCGGCACCGGTGGCGACGGCGGCGGCGGCCTCATCGGCGTTGCAATGCCGACCAAGTCGTCGGAGCGTTGGATCGCTGACGGCAACGCGCTCAAGGAGACCCTGGAGGGCCAGGGCTTCACCGTCGACCTCCAGTACGCCGAGGACGACATCCCCACGCAGGTCAGCCAGGTCGAGAACATGATCACCAAGGGCGCAAAGGTCCTGATCATCGCCGCGATCGACGGCACCACGCTCACGAGCGTTCTGCAGGAGGCCGCTGACGGTGGCATTCCGGTCATCGCCTACGACCGCCTCATCCGCGACTCGGAGAACGTGAACTACTACGCCACGTTCGACAACTTCCTCGTTGGCCAGCAGCAGGCCTGGACGCTCCTGAACGGCCTCGGCCTCACGGAGCTCGATGGCACCCCGATCGCTGACGCGCCCGCGGGCCCGTTCAACATCGAACTGTTCGCCGGTTCGCTCGACGACAACAACGCGTTCTTCTTCTTCAACGGTGCAATGGATGTTCTCCAGCCGCTGATCGATGACGGAACCCTCGTTGTGAAGTCGGGTCAGGTCGACATCGAGCAGGCCGCCACCCTCCGTTGGGATGGCGAAGTTGCCCAGAGCCGCATGGAGGACCTCCTCACTGCGAACTACTCTGACGGCAGCAAGGTCAACGCTGTTCTGAGCCCGTACGACGGCCTGTCGCGCGGAATCATCTCGGCACTCACCGACGCCGGTTACGTCGTCGGCGATGGCTGGCCGATCATCTCCGGTCAGGACGCTGAGGTCGACTCGGTCAAGGCGATCCTCGCCGGCGAGCAGTACGCCACCATCTTCAAGGACACTCGCGAACTCGCGAAGGTCGCAGCCGGTATGGCTGTTGCGGTCCTCGGTGGCACCGAGCCCGAGATCAACGACACCACGACGTACGACAACGGCAAGCTCGTTGTTCCGTCCTTCCTGCTCGGCCCGGTGCCGGTCGTCAAGGACAACGTCAAGGAAGCCCTCGTTGACACGGGCTACTGGACCGCTGCGGAGATCGGCCTCTAACTAGAGCGCTGAACCCGTAGCACGTCTACACCTGCTGGTGGTGGGGGAGAAATCCCCCACCACCAGTGCCATCTACCTACTAGCCTCCTACTAGGCATTACAGCTAAAGCCCCAACAAGGAAGTCGGCGCACAAGTGACAACGAACATCCTGGAGATGCGGTCCATCACCAAGACATTCCCCGGCGTCAAGGCCCTGTCGGATGTCACTCTCGAAGTGTCCCGCGGCGAGATCCACGCCATCTGCGGCGAGAACGGTGCCGGCAAGTCCACCCTCATGAAGGTGCTCTCGGGTGTCTACCCCCACGGCACCTACGAGGGCGACATCGTTTTCGAGAACGAGGTCGTCGAGTTCCGCGACATCCGTGATTCCGAGGCCAAGGGCATCGTCATCATCCACCAGGAGCTCGCGCTGAGCCCATACCTCTCGATAGCCGAGAACATCTTCCTCAACAACGAGGTCACGGGGGCACTAGGCCTCATTGACTGGAACAAGACCAACAGCGAGGCACAGAAGCTTCTCGCTCGAGTGGGCCTCAAAGAGAACCCCACGACGAAGATCCGCGATATCGGCGTCGGTAAGCAACAGCTCGTCGAGATCGCGAAGGCGCTGTCCAAGCGCGTCAAGCTCCTGATTCTGGATGAGCCCACCGCGGCCCTCAACGACGACGACTCGGATCACCTGCTCGACCTGATCCTGCACCTCAAGGAGCAGGGAATCACGTCGATCATCATCAGCCACAAGCTCAACGAGATCAAGAAGATCGCCGACTCGGTGACGGTGATCCGCGACGGCAAGACGATCGAAACGATTGCCAAGTCGGATGTCACCGAGGAACGCATCATCAAGGACATGGTGGGCCGCGACCTCGAGCACCGCTATCCCGACCACACGCCGCACATCGGTGACGAGATCCTGCGCGTCGAGGACTGGACCGCGCATCATCCACAGGACCCGTCGCGAGTGATGGTCGACAACGTCAACCTGAATGTCAAGCGCGGCGAAATCGTCGGTATCGCCGGGCTCATGGGCGCCGGTCGCACCGAGTTCGCGATGAGCCTGTTCGGTCGCACCTACGGCAGTCGCATCTCGGGTCATGTGTTCAAGAACGGCACGGAGATCCAGACCCGCAGTGTGGCCGAGGCGATCGACAACGGCATCGCCTACGCGACCGAGGATCGCAAGGTCTACGGCTTGAACCTCATCGAGGACATCAAGCGCAACATCTCGATGGCATCCCTCGGAAAGGTCTCGCGCTTCGGTCTGGTCAACGACAACGAGGAATACAAGGTCGCCGACCAGTACCGCAAGAGCATGAACATCAAGGCACCCTCGGTGCTGTCGAAGACTGGCAAGCTCTCGGGGGGCAACCAGCAGAAGGTTGTGCTCTCAAAGTGGATCTACTCCGACCCCGACGTTCTGATTCTGGATGAACCGACCCGGGGCATCGACGTCGGCGCCAAGTACGAGATCTACACGATCATCAACCGACTTGCGAGCGAGGGCAAGGGAATCATCGTGATCTCCAGCGAGCTTCCCGAACTGCTCGGCATCTGCGACCGGATCTACGCCCTCTCGGAGGGTCGGATCACCGGCGAACTGCCCATCGCACAGGCAAACCCCGAAGCCCTTATCAAACTCATGACCATGGAGGCTCCCCGCTGAGCGGGAGCCACGCAAGAGGAGCACAAGCAATGAGCGACAACGACACCCTCGTCGAGCAAGTCGGCCCGCCCAAGAACCGGGCCACCTCTGCGATCAGCCACGTCATCACCGACCTGGGTAAGAACGGCATCTTCATCGCCCTCATCGCGGTGGTGGTGCTGTTCTCGATCCTCACCCAAGGCATCCTGCTGAGGCCGCAGAACATCTCCAATCTGATCGTCCAGAACGGGTACATCCTTATTCTCGCGATCGGCATGGTGATCGTGATCGTCGCGGGCCACATCGATCTGTCGGTCGGCTCGGTCGCGGCGTTCATCGGCGCGGTATCGGGCGTTTTCGCGGTCAAGATGGAGCTCCCGTGGTGGATTGCGATCATCCTGTCGCTGCTGATCGGAGCCCTGGTGGGCGCGTGGCAGGGCTTCTGGATCGCGTATGTGGGCATACCCGCGTTCATCGTGACGCTGGCCGGCATGCTCATATTCCGAGGCCTGGCTCTCGTCGTGCTGGGCAACTCGAACATCGGCTCGTTCCCCGAGGAGTACCGAGCCCTCGGCAACGGCTTCCTCACGAACGTGTTCGGGGAGTTCCAGGTCGATCCGTTGACCATGGGGGTCGCCGTGATCGCGGTGATTGGCTTGATCGTGCAGCAGATCCGCACGCGCGCTGGCCGCCAGAGCTACGACCAGGAAGTCGAGCCGCTGGTGTGGTTCGTCGCCAAGATCGTGCTCGTGACCGCGGGCGTGCTCGCCTTCGCCTACGCGCTGGCCACCTTCAAGGGCATCCCGGTCACTCTCATCATTCTCGCTGTGCTCGTGCTCATCTACGGCATCATCACCAACCGCAGCGTCTTCGGCCGTCACGTCTACGCGATCGGTGGCAACCGTCACGCGGCCGAGCTGAGCGGCGTGAAGACCCGTCGGGTCGACTTCCTGATCTTCGTCAACATGGGCTTCCTCGCGGCGCTCGCGGGCCTCGTCTTCACGGCACGCCTCAACCTTGCTGGCCCGAAGGCGGGTGACGGCTTCGAGCTCGAGGCCATCTCCGCAGCCTTCATCGGTGGCGCGGCGGTGCAGGGCGGTGTCGGGACCATCGGTGGCGCGATCATCGGTGGTCTGATCATCGGTGTGCTCAACAACGGTATGTCGATCCTCGGTATCGGCATCGAGTGGCAGCAGGCCGTCAAGGGTCTCGTGCTGCTCTTCGCCGTCGCCTTCGACGTCTTCAACAAGCGCCGCGCGGGCGGCCGCTAGCCGTGGGCAGCTCTACGCGAGGCCCGCAGCGGCGCGGGATCGCCTCGACATCGAGTCGATCACGACCGCGAACAACAACACTGCCCCAGTGATCACGTAGCGGATGCTGGAATCGGGGTTGATGAGAGTCAGCCCCGATGTGATTGACATGATAACCAGAATGCCCAGCACCGCAGAGAAGGCAGACCCGCGACCCCCAAAGAGGCTTGTGCCGCCGATCACGGCGGCCGCTATCGCGGTGAGATTCGCGTCGGCGCCTCCACTGCCCTGATTGGCTGCGGCCAACCGAGCGGCGGCAAAGACCCCGCCGAGCGCGGCGAACATTGAGCACAGCATGAACACCGAGATGTAAACCCGATTGACACGGATGCCTGCCCGCCGCGCTGCCTCGACGTTTCCACCCACGGCATAGACGGAGCGACCCCAGCGGGTGCGTGTCAACACGAAGTGCATGACCACGGCGAGGCTCAGGAACAGCGCAAACATGGCTCCGACCCCGCGCGTGAGGTTCAAATACCAGACGGCAACGCCGAGCACTACGAGTAGTACGGCGGCGCGTACCACGATCAATGCGGTCGCTGTGGAGTTGAGCCCGGCCGCATCTCGTCGACGCGAGTTACTGTACTGGCTGGCCGCGAACAGCAGCACCGACACCGCTACCAGTGAGTAGGACGCCCACGGTGGAAGGAACCACTGCTGGCCGAACTGCACGATCCAGGAGTCGAACGGGATGTTGATCGATCCCGTTTTGCCGAGCACAAACAGCTGAAAACCGAGGATGGCGAGCAGCCCCGCGAGCGTGATAATGAAGCTTGGCACGCCGAACCGGGTGCGCAGCAGTCCGAAGACCAGGCCAATCACAGCGCCGGTCGCGAGGGCGGCGACGATCACGAGCGAGATCGGTAGTCCGATCTGCACATACCCCACAGCGAGAATCGCTGAGGCTAGGCCGCTCACAGACCCCACCGAGATGTCGATCTCGCCGAGGAGCAACACGAGCACGACGCCGATGGCCGACGTGCCGAGGGCAGCGCTCTGCATGGTCAGGTTGACCAGGTTGGTACTGGACAGGAAGTTCGGATTCAGCAGTTGGAAGATGATCCAGATGAGCATGAGGCCGGCGATCACGGGGGCGGCACCGAGGTCGCCACCGCGAAGCCGAGCGACAAGCTCTGACGCGGCGACTCGGATTCCGTCGGGCAGAAGTCCGCGCTCGTCTGCGTCCAATGGCACCCTGTCGACGCTCATGCGCTGCGCACGGGGGTCGGGCCGCGCCGAGCCGCGAGGTCGCTCGCGCCGGTGATGGCAGCGATAATCATCTCGCTCGTGGTGTCGGCAACTCGGAACTCTCCGCCGTTGCGCCCTAGACGTAACACCACGACACGGTCGGCCACCGCGAGCACGTCGGCGATGTTGTGGCTGATCAGGATAACGCCAAGCCCGCGCTCACGCAGCCGCTCGACAAGGTTGAGTACCTCCGCGGTCTGAGCGACGCCGAGCGCGGCGGTTGGCTCGTCGAGGATCACCACCCGCGGATTGCCGATGAGAGAGCGCGCAATTGCAACGGTCTGCCGCTGCCCTCCGGAGAGGGCCGCGACTGGGATGCGCACCGAGGGGATCCGAGCGCTGAGCTCGCGCAGAAGCATCCAAGACCTTTGCTCCATTTCGACCTCGTCAAGGCGCCCACCCGTTCGCAACTCCCGTCCCAGCCAGAGATTGCTGACGACGTCGAGGTTGTCGCACAGCGCGAGGTCTTGATAGACCGTTTCGATTCCGAGGTCTCGGGCTGCGGTCGGCGTGAGGATAGATACAAGCCCTTCCTCGAACGTGATGGTGCCGCTGTCCTGAGGATGCACACCCGACAGGATCTTCACGAGAGTCGACTTGCCAGCACCATTGTCTCCGACGATCGCGACGACTTCGCCGCTGTAGACATCGAGGTCCACTTCCGACAGCGCGCGCACGGCGCCAAATCGTTTGCTGATGGCGCGCAACTTGAGCACATGGTCGGTGGCGCGAGTCCGTACGGGCATCGGTGTTCGATAGTTCATGGGCGTCGCCTCGATCATAGAATTCCGTAGGTTTTGCACGCCCGAGCGTACTCGGGTGTGCAAATCTGGGCTGGCGTGTAGAGTCCGTCGGCCACCACTGTGTGCAGCACGCTATCGGCGCTCACAACCTGCACATTCAGCAGCGTTGTCGGAGTGCCATTGCGCATCATCTCGCCAACAACCGGCTTTCCGCTCGCAAGTTTCACCGCGATCTCGGCCGCGAGGTTGGCCTCGGCCCTGACATCCTTGTAGACGGTCATGTACTGATCGCCCGAGACGATGCGCTGGATCGCGGCCAGCTCGGCGTCTTGACCGGTCACCACAGGCAGCGGATCAACGTTCGCGGCCTTGAGGGCTGCGACCGCACCACCCGCGGTCCCATCGTTGGCGGCATACACCCCGACCAATTCGTTCGCGTATTCGGTGATCTGGCCCGCCACCCAGTCCTGCGCCTGATTGGGGCTCCAGTCGGGGGTATCGAACTCGGCGAGGATGGGGAACTCGCTGGCCCGGAGCACCGCCTCTGCGCCGTCCTTGAATTCCCGCGAGTTGCTGTCGGTGGGAGATCCGTTCACCATGAGGATGCCGCCGCGCAGGCCCCGCGCCCGTAACTCCCCGATCAACGCCTCAGCCTGCAACGAACCTATTCGCTCATTGTCGAACGAGATGAAGTAGGCGAGCTCGCCACCGTCGATGAACCGGTCGTATGCAATTACGGGGACGCCCTGCGCGTTGGCGGCCAAAACGATGCTCACGGCCGCCGCAGAGTCGACGGGATCGAGTACGAGAACCGCCACCCCCGATGCGAGTGCCGCCTCAGCCTGGGACTGCTGCTTTGCGGCGTCCTGATCTGCGTTGGAGTAGAGCACGGTGTAGTTGCCGAGTTCGTCAATTCGCTGTTCGAAGAACGGCCGGTCAAACGCTTCGTACCGTGCTGTGCGTGACTCCGGCAATAGGAGTGCGATCTTCGGCGCGGAACTAGCGGCGGCCGAACACCCCGCTAGAACCACCCCAATGAGCACGGCTGTAGCCAGCTGTGTTGCTGGGAATCGGGGGTTCTTCATTGAACGGCTCCTGTGGCGATTGGGGTCAGAGGGGGGTGCCAACGTCAGTGCCGACACCGACGTTCTCAATTGCTAGGGCGAGGCAGCCGAGCAGTTCGGCTCGGTCACCGAGTTCGCCTTGGACGGCCTCGGGCACGCCGTCCCTTCCAGCGAGCGCCGATCGCTCAAGGGCGTGGCGCAATGGTGCGAGGAGAATCTCGCCGGCCTGGGATAGCTCCCCGCCCAGTACTAGCAGTTGGGGATCGAACAGATTGCACAGACTCGCGGCCGCTGTTCCAATGTGGCGACCAGCATCGGCGATGACGCGCCGAGCGCTGGAGTCACCCGCCTCGGCCATGACGAGCAGGTCGCTCATGCGCTGCATCCCGGGGTCATCCCGGAAGAGTTCAAGCAGTGCTGGACCGCTCGCGAGGGTGTCGAGGCAGCCGCGCCCACCGCAGCGACAGATTGGTCCGTTCTCGTCGATAGTGACGTGTCCGATTTGGCCAGCCTTTCCCGTGACTCCACGGAACAATGCCCCATCGATGAGCAGCCCAGCGCTGATGCTGTGGCCCACCTCGATGTAAGCAGCGACGTCGACGCCCCGCGCAGCACCGAACCTCACCTCGGCTAGCCCTCCGAGGTTGGCCTCGTTGTCGACGAATACCGGTACCTCGATGCGTGCGCGCAAGGACTCGGCGACGGGCACGTTCTCCCACCCCCGGAGCAGACCGGGGGTTGCGACCATGCCGTTGCGCGAGTCGATGGGCACGGGCAGTGCCATGCCGACTGCGAGCAGATCGTCGAACGATGCGTTGACCGATTCGAGCATGTCGCTGAGCAACAACGCCGCACGGTCGAGTTCGCGATCATGTCGATGGTCGAGGGCGAGCGGCACGTGATTCTCAACCACGATCGTGCGACCCACGTCACTGATCGCAACCTTCAGATGCCGGCTGGAAAAGTGAAGTCCCGCAACCAGTCCCAGCTGGCGGGCCAGAGTGACCTCGGTGGCACGGCGGCCCGATCGCGAGGTGACTGCGGTATTGAGCACGCCGGACGCGGCCAACTCCTTGACAATGTTTGACACCGTCGCCGGGGACAAACCCGTCGACCCCGCGAGCTCGACCTGAGTGAGATGGCCATGGCGTTTAAGCGACGCCACGATGCGCGCCCGGTTGGCTTCGCGTAGTGAAGTTTGAGAACCCGGCGTTGGGTTTCCACTGCTCACTGCCACAGGATAGCTCCTCCTCTCGCCGTCGGGGATGCTGCAATTGGCGAAGCCCTAAAGTTGGGTTCAAGCAATGGAAGGTGTAGCGATGCACTTGGGCAGGAGTGAGAGCGCTCTAGCCCTGAAATTACGGGGATTTTTGCCGGCCGATACCAATTCGTTACCTCTCAGTTTCCCCATTTGCTATCTTCAAGCATTGAACTCATGCACAATCGTCCTGCTACTGCTCAACGCGGACAGTGGTACCAGAGGAGTTTCGCCTCACACCATAGAAAGGGAGTGACGTGAAGAAGTCTTCATTGATCTCAATCGCCGCAGCGGCGACCGCCTCAGCGATGTTGCTGTCTGGCTGTGCCGCTGCCACCACCGGCGGCGACACCGCCGCTGCTCGCGCCTGCATCATCCTTCCCGACACGGCGTCATCGCCGCGCTGGGAGTCAGGTGACCGGCCCGCCCTCGAGAAGGCGTTCACCGATGCCGGCTTCACCTCTGATATTCAGAACGCCGGGGGCGACGAGTCCAAGTACGCCACGATCGCCGACCAGCAGCTCGCTGCCGGCTGCGGTGTCATGATCCTTGTCGACTACAACGGTGCGGGCATTCTCGTTGCTGAGAAGGCTGTCGCACAGAACATCCCCGTGATTGCGTACGACCGCCCCATTGCCGGAGCTGATTACTACGTCTCCTTCGACAACTTCAAGGTCGGCGCGCTCGAGGGACAGTCGATCCTCGACGGTCTGGCTGCCGCCGGCAAGGACCCCGCCACCGCCTCGGTCGTATACGTCGGCGGAGACCCCAAGGACGGCAATGCCGCGTTCTTCCGCGACGGAGCTGTCTCTGTCATGGAGGCCGCTGGTATCAAGCCCGCATTCGAGACCCCCGGCACCTGGGACCCGCCCACGGCCGGTACCGGCTTCGAGCAGGCCTACACCGCCCTCAACGGAAACATCGACGCGGTCTGGGTCGCCAACGACTCGAACGCCGCTGCTGTGATCGCAGTTCTCGACAAGAATGGCAAGACGGTTCCGGTCTCCGGCCAGGACGCGTCGATCGCTGGTCTTCAGAACGTGCTCCTCGGAAAGCAGACCGCTACTGTGTACAAGCCGTTCTCCCTCGAGGCTGCGGCGGCGTCAGATCTTGCCATCGCGCTGCTGAAGGGCGAGAAGCCGACGGTCAACAACAAGCTCGACGATGGCACCCCCTTCCAGTCCGTTACCCCGGTATTGGTCGGACCAGACAAGGTGCAGACCGTCGTCGACGCGGGAGATGCCAGCGCAGCTGACATCTGCACCGACGCTGTCAAGGCTGCTTGCCAGCAGTACGGCGTCAAGTAACACCATCGTCTGAGGGACTCTGCGTCGAC
>JBJXDR010000112.1:0-19797 GCA_046155245.1 Rhodoglobus sp.
CGCTACCACGCGGGGGGAGCAGGGGCGACTCGTGGCCGACCTTCTACCGCTCGTGCGTGACATCCGCCGCCTGGGTACGGCTTCGCTCGACCTGTGCTTCGTTGCGTGCGGTCGCTACAACGCCTACTTCGAGAAGACCCTCAGCCCCTGGGATCATGCCGCTGGAGCCCTGATCGCCAGTGAGGCTGGGGCCACGGTGAAGGGCCCCGGTACTGCCCGACCCGATCGCAGACTGATTCTGGCGGGCCATCCGGATGTCGCTGCCGACCTTGAGCGCGCCCTCGAGCACATCGCTCGATGAGCCGCTCGGCTGGCGTCTCACCCCGGGAGCCGCTATTCTTTATCTATCCGTTATGTGCGCGCAACGAGCGCGTTCAACTTGAATCCCGGAACCAGCCCGCTACCGCGACCCGCGAGCGTCTGGTGGAGGAGCCCGTAATGTCCTTGCGTGAGAGTGATGGCCCCGCGACCGTGTCGCCCGCGCCGCTGACTCGGCGGGAGTTGCGCGAACGCGAAGAGGCCGCGCGCTCGGCACAGGCGAAGGCCATTTTTAGCTCAGCGGTGTCGGCGCGACCTCAACCTGCACGGCCCCGTGCCTCAGCCCCACACCAGGCCCACGCTCGTGCGAACTCGGCCGTGAGCTCGCCCCCGCGGGCCGCCAAGCACCACACCGGATCGCGGTTGCTGTCGCTCGGTGCGCTGCTGTTCGCGGGCACCCTCTTGGTCGCGGCGTCGGTTCCCGCGAACGCGTTCATGAGCGACGCGTCCACACTCGCACCGTCGGTGCAGGTCAACGCGCTCGAAGGCCAGAGTCTCGTCGTGGCGGGCGATGTTGTTGCGCCCGGCCTCACTCGTGACGGTTACTCGGTCACGTCGTACGCGCAGTTGCTGCGCCTCAGGTACGGCAACTCGGGTACCTACACCCCGACCACGGGAGCCATCCGCTGGCCCTTCCCGTATTCGGTACCCTTCAGTGACGGATTCGGCTTGCGGGACGCATCGATCTCGGGTAACGCCTTTCACAAGGGGGTTGACTTCAATCCCGGTGGGGGGAGCCCGATCTACGCAATCGCGGATGGCGTTGTGACAACGGCGGTGGATGGTGAGGTGGGTTTGGGAACCCACGTGATTATTCAGCACAACATCGCGGGCCAGAACATCGAATCGGTGTACGCGCACATGCGGCTAGGTTCGAGTCCCCTCAGAGTTGGTGACGTCATCAAGGTCGGTGATTTCATTGGGCTCGTGGGAGAGACCGGGGTCTCCACTGGCGAGCACCTGCACTTCGAAATCCACCTTGATGGTGTCCCGGTGGATCCCTTTGCCTGGCTGACCGAGAACGCCGTCAACTAGCTACTCGCGAAGCCACACCGTCGTGTCGGTCGGCAGTGCCCCGCCGGTGATCGCCTCGCTCGCGAGCAGCACATCGCCGATGGGAAGTTCCACGGCCACCTTGCCTAGGTTCGTGACGACGATCAGGTCGCCGTTGCGGAACGCGACGACGTTGCGCCCGTAGCCCTTCAGCCACTGCAGCGATCCGCTGGCAAGGCCGTGTTCGCGGCGCAGCCTTAGCGCGAGCGAATAGAGCTCGAGTGTCGACCCCGGAATGCCCACCTGCGCGTCACGCGCGAACCTGCCCCAGTCCTGCGGCTGCGGCAGCCAGCTGTTGCCGGTGTGGTTGAAGCCGAACGCCGGGCGGTCTGCTTCCCAGGGGATCGGCACGCGGCATCCGTCACGACCGTACTTTTCTCCGTGCGTGCGGAACCACGTGGGGTCCTGCCGCGCAGAGTCGGGCAGCTCCATGTCTTCGGGCAGTCCGAGCTCCTCGCCCTGGTAGATGTAGCTGCTACCGGGCAGAGCCAGCATGAGGGATGTCGCTGCGCGCGCCCGACGCAGACCGATGGCCTCGTCCGGCTTGCCGGGGGACTTGGGTCCGATGCCGGCACCCTGCGGACTGTCCGCCGTGAGGGCGAGCCGCGAGGCGTGCCGCACGACGTCGTGGTTTGAGAGCACCCAGGTGCTCGGCGCCCCCACGTCGGTGAAGGCCTTGAGCGACTCGGTGATGATGCGCTTGAGCGCCGGCGCCTTCCAGTCGGTGAACATGTAGCCGAAGTTGAAGGCCTGGCTCATCTCGTCGGGGCGCACCCAGAGCGCGACCTTCTCGAGGGGGTCGACCCACGCCTCAGCGCAGAGCACGCGGTCACCTTCGTACTCGGCGAGCACCTTGTGCCAGCCGCGCCAGATGTCGTGCACGCCCGGCTGACCCCAGTACGGCGGGTCGGGGCGGGGCTCACGGTAGTGGATCCGTGGCTCGAGGGGTGTCGCGTCTGACAGCAGAGCACCACCCATGCTCGCGGCCTCGTCGGGCGGCGTGTAGTCGGGCAGACCGGCTTGCTTGATCATGCCGTGCGCGACGTCCACCCGAAAGCCGTCGACGCCGCGATCGAGCCAGAAGCGCAGGATGCCCTCGAATTGCTCGCGCACCCACGGGTTCTCCCAGTTGAGGTCGGGCTGTGAGACGTCGAAAATGTGCAGGTACCACTGGCCCGGGGTGCCGTCGGGGCGGGTCACGCGCTCCCACGCCGGCCCGCCGAACACGCTCTCCCAGTTGTTGGGCGGGATGTCTCCGGTCGCAGCCTTGCCGTCGCGGAACATATACCGGTCGCGCTCGGGCGAGCCCTCCGGGGCCGCGAGTGCTTCCTTGAACCACGTGTGCTGGTCGGACGTGTGGTTCGGCACCATGTCGACGATGACCTTGAGGCCGAAGCGGTGCGCTGTGGCAAGCAGGTGGTCGAAGTCAGCGAGTGTGCCGAACACAGGGTCGACATCGCGGTAGTCCGACACGTCGTAGCCGGCGTCCTTCTGGGGGGAACGGAAGAATGGCGACAGCCAGATCGCGTCGATCCCGAGCTCGGCGAGAGCGGGCAGACGGCTCTCGATGCCCGGGAGATCGCCGACGCCGTCGCCATCAGAGTCGGCAAATGACCGCGGGTACACCTGATAGATGACGGCGGTCCGCCACCATTCCGAGCCGGTCGACGCGGGCAGCGGCGCGGCTTCGGGCAGGGCTGAACCCTGTGCACTCTCGAGAGTCATGCGTTCACGATACGGCATTCGACGACGAATGTAAGCGCTTGCGGTTTGGCGCTCGCCGTGGCATCCGACGCCCTCGTAACG
This sequence comes from Rhodoglobus sp., assembly GCA_046155245.1. Lineage (GTDB taxonomy): Bacteria > Actinomycetota > Actinomycetes > Actinomycetales > Microbacteriaceae > Rhodoglobus. Next base: position 3,178 of record JBJXDR010000112.1, read on the forward strand.
GGGCCGAATCGACCGCGCAGTTGCTGGTAGTCTCATACGGTGCCTCCGGGGGTTCTCTGGAGTGCGCCCCCTTAGCTCATTGGTAGAGCACTTCCTTGGTAAGGAAGAGGTAGTGGGTCCGATTCCCACAGGGGGCTCGGTCATCCGTTCTGGTATTCAGCTGCGGATGCCGTGGCTGAGTAGCTCAGTTGGTTAGAGCGCACGACTCATAATCGTGAGGTCGCGGGATCGTGCCCCGCCTCAGCTACCACCAAAACCCCCGGATTTCCGGGGGTTTTGCGGCTACCGGATGCTGCGGCTTTCGTCCCGTGCCCACGGTTTGCCCACATCTGAATCGACGGCTCCCTGATCGACGGCTCCCTGATTGAGGGCCACCGCTACGGCGTCCAGGTCGTCGTCAAAGAGGTCTGCGTAGACGTCCAGTGTCATTGCGGCGCTGGCGTGGCCGAGCATCCGTTGCACCGATTTAACGTTTGCTCCGGATGACACAGCTAGGCTTGCGGCGGTGTGCCGGAGGTCATGGGGGCTCATCGCTGGGAATTCTGGGTCGGCGTCTTGGCAGGCCTTCACCGCGTTAGCGAATTTCCGTCGTCGGACGTTGCCGCTGCGGAGTACTCCACCGTCTGGCCCAAGGAACACTAAGTCGTCTCTTCGCTTGCCCTCGCACCGGCGTGCCAGTGGAGCCGCTAGGAATTCGGGGAACGGCACCGATCTGCTGCTGTGGCTCTTGGGGGTGCTCCACACCAGCTCTCCGCGCGGAGCGGAGACGGCTTCTGCCACCTCGATGCGGCGGCGCAGCATGTCGAGCCGGCCGACTTTGAGGGCTCCCATCTCACCCCAGCGCAGCCCCGTGTAGGCAAGAAACAGAATTACGTCCCCGTACTCGTCGCACCCGTCTGCAAGTTGCCGTACTTGGGTGTGACTGAGGTAACCGCGGTGCTTCTTCACGACCCTGGGGAGTTGCACGCCCTCGCATGGGTTGCGGGAGAGTCGGCCGTCGCGCACTGCGTATTTCGCCAATCCGGCCAGCACCAGATAGATCTGTCGCACGGTCGAGGCCGCGAGGGTCCTGGTGAGCTTGGTTACCCACGCCTGCACGTCCGCGTGACCGATGTCCACGAGCCGCACGGAACCCCACACCGGGATCACGTGCCGGTCCAGCGTGTACCGGTAGCCGGAGAGAGTCGTGGCCTTCAGCTGCAGCTGAGCCTCGTACCAGCGCTCAGCCCACAAGCCCACGGTGATCCTCGAACGTGTCGGGTCGACCCACTCCCCGCGAAGCTTCGACACCTCCACCGACGAGAGGAAGTCCTCCGCTTCACGCTTGGTGCGAAACCCGCGCTTATCGGTCTGGGAATGATCAGGCTTGCGGTACCGAACCCGGTAACGCTTGCCCGCGGTCGTTTCGTACGCGGAGATGGATCCCCTGATGACTCCCTCGATTGACGTCGTCGCGGGTGTCGGATGCCACGGCTTCCCCTGAGGCTACGTCGCACCGCCGATCTTCGCCTCCGCCTTCCACGCAGTCTTCGCCGCTAGGTCTCCCCACTCACTTTCTCTTTTCCCTGATCAGCCGCCACACATTCACATTCCCAACCTCCCCTGCACAACTTGTTGGGTGGGGGAGGTTGGGAATGCAAGCCCGCTCGTGTGTGGCGGCTGATCAGGGAAAATGCCTCATTAGCTCTTCCTTTGCCCCTTCCAACCCTTGGAATAGGCAAAGGAAGAGAAGAGCTTCACTGCGCGTCAGCCTCTGAAGGCTCGCCACGCCAAGGAGCTACGAACTGGTGGCGCTCATCCGACACGTCAGCGAAGTCCGCCACTTCAAAGATCAATTGATTGATGAACTCGTCGCCGGCAAGTTTGGATGCGGATTCTGGCGCTTGTGAGTCCCACCCTCTGTCGTATCGATTGTGGGACAGCCAGAAGTCGTACCAGGCTCGCATCGCTGCAGTCAGCTCGCTGGACAAGCCGAGATCGGCCGGAGTCGGGTCGTTCATTTCCGCTCCCGACTCCCATATGGGCCAAGAGTTGCTGTAGTCCGGAAAAACTCGAATCACACGACGGGACGGGCTCATCACTCAGACTCTCCGCTCAGGGGAGCTGAGCTCGACTGCTGCGAGGTTCTATCCGCTTCGGAAGAAGTCACCACTTGGCCGCGCGGCCGGACAGCCTGCAGATGAGACTACCCGGGCCGCGCCGACATGCGGCGTTCCGATAGAACTCGCGACCAGTACCCCGGCTGTTGTTGGCACTGAAGACGGATTGCCACGACGGCTGGAGGCTACCGAGCACCAATCAGATTTGGGACAACCGCGGCACGATTCGGTCGCTCTCATTCCCCGTAAAGCGCGTGCCCCGAATGTGGGTAGACGAAAAAGTCTTGACATCTAATCACTTATATCCGGATACTTGGGTTTGCGAAGGCATCTCTGAAGAACGGTTCTTGAAGAGTAATTGAATCGCTGTGCCGCCCAGCCCTGTGCTACATGGGTCTTCCGTCTGGCAACCTCAAGGGAAGAGTCCATGAAGACCGGTATAGGGGAGAATCCGTCGACCGTATCGTTGATTCGCGGGGCCGGATCGTTCAGTCGTACTGAGCCGGAGCAGGGTGCTTCTGGCTCAGCATGTTCGAGCGTCGCTGTCCACCCAGAGGGTCGAGTAGTAGCTTTCAGGCCAACTCTTATCCCAGCAAGCGCGCTGTGAAGAGCAAATCGACTCTCATATCGCGAATCGTTCGTGGCGCGATCTGGGTGCTCGTAGTCGCGATCACCTCCTATGAGCTATTGCTCATTGCCCTGTACTCCCGACCCGATGCCGTTGACCGTTGCTTACATGTGGGGTTGCCGTCGGGGTTACCGGAGGGGACGGTGGCGGAGAGCGTAATCCCAGACGCACGGTTGGCATGGTGGCCCCTCGGCCTTGAATGCTCGTTCTCAGCGGGAGGCAAGACCTTAGTTGTCTCTCCGGATTGGTCGGCAACCGTTGTGGGGGCGATTGGAATCTGCCTCATTGTCGTTGGAGTCTGGCTTGCGTCTCGTTCAACTGCGCACAAGCAGCGCCAATAAATAGTTCAAACCCGAAAGAAACAGAGTCCAGCTAAGCGCTGGTATGACGAAGGGAATGAAAATGAAAGTCAAGCAACGCGGCAGTATTGCTGCGGTAACGGTATTAATGGCTGGCGCGGTCGTGTGGGCTCCTGGGGCAGCAATAGCGCACGAGCAGGCTTCCAACGACGGAGTGGGTGAATCCGTTGCTCCGTCTCAGACGCAAGTTGAGGTGCGATACGAACACGCGATCAGTTTGGAGCAGGCTATCGCCGCCACTGCACCGCTTTTTCCAGACGTCGTGGCCTATCGCTTCGAGAACAGTCAGGTTGTGGGCGAGTACAGTCCGCAGTCGGACTCATCGCCTGCCGAGTTCTCCGAGGCTTTCGCGTCTCGCTTAGGAACACAGCCAGAGATCGTAGCCTTCGTCCTGCCAATTGATGAGGAGGCCGATTTAGCCCCGATAGCGGCGCCGGACGTTGGTGACATTCCAACTTTCGGCGCACCCCCTGTATCGGACACGTACTTCGAAAGCGTTTCCACCGGCGTCAACGCTGACGCAGGCGACGCGAGTCGATTGAGCGGATCCGACTGGCGGCCGGACCTCGTACAAACTCGGATCGAAGACTTCGGCCCGATCTACTTCGAGTACTCCTTGTTCTGGGATTCACCGACAACTCCGGGCTATATTCCCCTGGATTACGGCATGGAACTGGGAGTAGACATCTACAACAGCGCCGGACCGATCCTGCGCCCGGTATGCGCTGCGGGCTACAAGGACGCCTTCTTCGCAAAGAACTATGGATGGAATTGGTACGCAGTTAACGAGACTGGTGGTGCCGTAACAGCGGCGCAACCCTATGCCGATTACAACGACTTGTCGGACGAGTGCAATCGCAACTCCATCCAAGTCGGCTTCGCGTACCCGCAGGCGATTCCTCTCGCGTACAACAACGCGCCATACGACTGGGTTCTTTTCGTCTATGTAGAAGCGCCGCAGGGAACTATGAGCTCGAACACGATTAGCGGAGACGTTGCGCTGGTCACCAAGGACTGGTGCACCAGCTACCCGTCCTACGCATGGACGGACTGCATGGGAGTGTCGGCGAGCGGCTCTCCCATCACCGACCAGCATCGCGGCTTTCTCTCTAGCACCAGGGGTTGGACTGCTCCAAACAAGTGTTGGACGTCCAATCTGAAGGGCACGATTGACCCCGTGCTCACACTGCCCACCTCAACAGGCTGCTAAAGATCAAGAGCGAGCGTAGTTGTCATTACGCTCGCTCTTGATCGCGCCCACTCACATGAATGGCGCGCCGTTGGAGTTGCCCATCGGTCGACGCAGAGAGATCGTTGGCCAGGAGTCTTCCTCCCAAATGCGTCAGTTCCACATGCACACAAGTCATGCACACAAGTCATGCACACAAGTCAGTGTGACCATCGTCGTGCCCACCTCCTGCCCACAACCGGGGCGCGACCACAGTCAATCCATTGGGGCCACAAGCACTCAAATGTGCCGTAATTGCAGACATCTGCCGCGCCTCCGGCTTGCCGTCGGGAGTCTGATAGTGACTCATAATCGTGAGGTCGCGGGATCGTGCCCCGCCTCAGCTACCAACGAAAGACGCCCTCGCCTTCGCGGGGGCTTCTTTCGTTGACGGCCGAGGTGTCGTCGCGATCTCTCGTGGGCCCACGCCGGTGCAGTCCGCCGCGGCCCGTTCAGGGCCGTGGCGGCGGCACTGGGTGGGGACGTGCCCCGCCTCAGCTACCAGTTTCCCCGAGCAACCCCTGCCCCTCGTTAGGTCTCCGCGGCATCTGCGGATTCGCGGGCGTGAAGAGGATCGAGCGGTCGGCCTCCGCGAGCGTGTCGAAGTAGCCCACAAGCTCGCGGCCGTCCGAACTGGGTGCCCAGGTCACGACTCGGTAGAACGTCTCGTTGCGCGGGCCGAGTTTCACGGTACGGATGACGCCGACGGGCTCGGTCTTGCTGTCGCGCATGATGATCCACTCAGCCTCGCCGATGCGGATGGGGGGCCACGGCGGCTGCCAGTCGCGCAGGGCGACGCGCGGGGCGTCGGCGGGCATCCCGGTCTGGCGCTCGCTGACCCGCAGGTCGACGCGCCGATCGATGCTGTCCGCGTACCGCTTGTTCGTGCCCACCGTGCTCCTGTCTAGGAGCAGCCGGCCCTGCCATCCAAATCCTACCGAGTGCTACAGTCCTCTTGACTGCTCTGGTCCTTGGCAGCGATTTGATTCGCTGAGCCGAAGGACGATCATGAGCACCGCAACTCTGTCGAACACCACAAGCGACACCGCCGTTGACCGGATTCCGCGCGAAAGCGATCTGGTGCACTCACCGGGTGGGCGGGCCGCGCTGGCCGTGCTGCGCCTTGCGACGGGCTGGATCTTCCTCTGGGCCTTCTTCGACAAGACCTTCGGCCTAGGTTTCTCCACCCCGGTCGATCGCGCATGGGTCAACGGCGGCACGCCCAGCCAGGGGTTCCTGCGGGGGGACTCGGTCGTGGGACCCCTCAAGCCGTTCTTCGAGGCGATCGCGAGCCCGGCATCCGACATTCTGTTCATGCTCGGGATGCTCGGCATCGGCACCGCGGTGATGCTCGGTATCGGGCTGCGCCTCTCCGCGGTAGCAGGCACCATCATCCTCGTGCTCATGCACCTCGCGGAGTGGCCGTTCGCCGCGGACTCCGGATCCACCAATCCAGCCGTGGACTACCACATCATCTACGCGCTGTCGTTGATCGTGATCGCCGCGCTCGGGGCGGGCGACACGTTCGGTTTCGGTCGACCGTGGAAGCGACTCGTGCGGCCCGCGCCCTGGCTCGCCTGACCTACAGCCCGATCAACTACAACCCGATAAACGGGATGAAGGCAGTCAGCGCGGCCGCGGTGAGGAAGATCACGATCGCGACGCTCCCGAGGATGATCTTCACCTTCGTCTGACGCACCACGGCGGCGACACCGAGCAGGAAGAGCGCGATCGCCATGAGCACTGTGTTGAGGGTGAGGCGATCGCTCAGCCCGTTCGCGACGTCGCCCTGAGCGATCGTGGCATCCGCCTCGTCCTTGGCGTCGCGGTAGCCGCCGAACAGCGTGTCACGATAGTCGTCGCTGTCGAGCGGGCTGTACCAGAGGTCGGGATCCGCTGCGTTCTGCTCGTCGGCCCAGGCGATGGCTGCGTCGAAGTCGTCGGAGACCGACTGGAAGTAGATGGTGTCGTACTTGATCTGCGCTGCCGCGGAAATCGCCGGATCGGGGTTGGAGATGTCCAGCTGAAGGTCGGTGAGACGGTCATAGAGCTGTGCGTCCTGCACGTACTGCTGGTTGCCCTCGAGGTAAAGCGACTCCGCCTCGGTCGCCAGATTCGATCCAACCGTGTACTTCTGGGTCATCTGGCCGTCGTAGAGCGCGCTCTGGAACGATGCGTACGCGGTGACGATCGACACGAGACCGAGGAGTACCGCGATGATCAGTTCGAGATTGCGGTTGAGGAATGTCTGGGGGCTGCTGGCGGGCGCGTCAGAGGACAACGAAGGTCTCCGGTCTGGGAGGGGTGCGGTACTGCGCCAGTCTAGGGGCCGACGGGCCCCTCCTGTGGTTCAGTTTGTGAAGCTCGCCTTGGCGGCCGCGACGCTCGCAAAGACGCCCAGCGATTTCGCCAGTCGCGTCGTTGCTACGTAGCCTTCGCCCTTCTTGGCCTCGATCATCCCCGCGAATTCCCCGTCGATCTTGCCGACCCACAGGCCGGGTTGAACCGAGGTCCAAGCGATGGCGGAGGGCCGGGCAGCGTGTGGTGCGTGTGACGTCATTGTCATGCCAGTGAGTTAACCCCTCCCCGCCCTCCATGTCGAGTCCTTGGAGCGAACTCGAGGTCAATCAGGGGGATGTCACGGGTGCGGTGAGCGGGTCGGGCACCCGGCGGTCGCGGCCCTCGTCGCTCACGGTCGCGAATCCCTCCCGAGCCCAGTACTCGAATCCACCGATGAGTTCACGCACGTTGGTGTACCCCATGGTGGCCAGAATCAGCGCACCTCGGGTGCTGCCGTTGCAGCCCGGTCCCCAGCAGTACACGACGATCGCCGAGTCCTTGTCGGGCGCGACCTCTCCGATACGGGCCTCGAGGTCAGCATTCGGTACATGGATGGCGCCGGGGATGCGCCCCTGACTCCACGACGCGGCCGAGCGCGTGTCGATGACGATCGGCCCCGAGCCGGTCGCACGCTCAGCGGCAAGGTCGGAGGGGTCGGTTTCGTAGGCGAGTTTCGCGGCGAAGAAGTCCGCTGCTGACAGGGGAAGAGGCATGCACCAATCCAATCGTGTCGAGCCTTTCGGAGGGTACAACTGTCGGTGGCCGCTCCTAGTCTGGAAGAAATTCTCCCGACACGCCGAAAACACTAGATGTAGTGGAATGACAAAGGTGTGATTCCGGTTATATAGTGGGAACCCACCGGCAGGGAGCCGGCCCTGCAGCTAAAAACTGCAGTAACGAGAAGACTTAAGGAGGTTCACATGGACAACGACAGCGACAACGTTGGCGGCTACGCAGTCCCCGTTGACCCGATGGATCTTCTGCAGTGCGACAGCTGCCAGTAGGCGACTAGCCCACCCGAGCGCCACGCACCACAAGATTCGAAGCCCCGGCTGACCATGACGGTCGCCGGGGCTTCACACTTCGCTGACGCGGCGACCGTGAAACTAAGCTGGAGCCGTGCCAGTGAACCCCGACCTCGTGGGCCGCGACTTCGCGCCGGTGTCCCCCTACCTCGTGGGGCGGGAGAAGGTGCGCGAGTTCGCGCGAGCAGTCTTCGCCACGAGCCCGCTCAATTACGACGTGGCCGCGGCATCCGCTGCGGGGTATGCCGACGTGGTCGCGCCACCGACCTTCGCAGTCGTGCTGCAGGAGGCGACGCTGGCGCAACTGCTGGCCGAAGAGGATGCTGGCATCGACTTCTCGAGAGTCGTGCATGGTGAACAGCGTTTCGCCTACACCCGCCCGATCGTGGCCGGTGACGAGCTGACCGCGACGCTCAGCGTGACGAGCGTGAAGACACTCGGTGGCAACGCGATGGTCACAGCCGAGTCCGTGATTGTTGACCCCGAGGGTGCGCACGTCGTGACGGCCGTCTCAACCCTTGTGGTTCGGGGGGACGACGCGTGAGCGCGATCACGATCGCTGTCGGTGACACCGTCGCTGAGCACACCTTCTCGATCACCCGCGACTCGCTCGTGCGCTACGCGGGAGCCTCGGGAGACTTCAACGCGATCCACTACCGCGACGACGTCGCCGCCTCGGTGGGCCTCCCGGGCGTACTCGCCCACGGCATGCTCACGATGGGGATCGCGGTGCAGCCGGTGGTCGACTGGCTCGGCACCGATGGCTGGGTCACCGACTACCAGGTGCGGTTCACACGCCCCGTTATTGTGGACCCCCTCGAGGGAGCGAGCGTCTCGGTGGTCGCCAAGGTCGGCGTCGTCGGCGAAGGCACCGCTCGCATCGACCTCACCGTGACCTACAACAGCGAGACCGTGCTCGGTAAGGCGCAGGTTCAGGTCGCCTTCAGCTGATGGAGCTCTCGCGCATCACCACGCTGCACGTGGGCGGGCCGGCCACCGAGTACGTTCGGGTGACCACCGAGCCGCAGCTGCGGGATGCGGCTCTCGCCGCGTGGTCCGCCGGCGACGAGTGGCTTGTGCTCGGCGGCGGGAGCAACATGGTCGTTGCCGACGACGGGTTCGACGGCTGTGTCATCCACGTCGCGACGACCGGTATTGAGCGACTCGAGGATGCGGGCGGCCGGGTGCGCCTGCGCGTGCAGGCGGGCGAGTCCTGGGACGCGCTCGTGGCCCACGCTGTCGCCCACGGTTGGAGCGGGATCGAGGCACTAAGCGGCATCCCGGGTAGCGCGGGCGCCGCGCCCATCCAAAACATCGGTGCTTACGGGCAAGAACTGTCGGGCTCGCTGATCGCGCTGCAGTTTCTCGACTACCTCACGGGCGAGGTCGAGCGACTCTCGGCCGACGACCTCGGGCTCGGATACCGAACGTCAGCGCTCAAGCGCGGTCGCCAAGGGGTCGTGCTGTCGATCGACCTCGAGCTCGCCGACTCGCCCGTCGGCAAGGTCGGGTACGAGCAACTGGCGACAGCGCTCGGTGTTGAGCTCGGCGCACGTGTGTCGATCGCTGACATCCGCGACCGGGTGCTTGAGCTGCGCGCGAGCAAGGGGATGGTGCTCGACCCTGCCGACCCCGACACGGCGAGCTGCGGATCGTTCTTCACCAACCCGATCGTGAGCGAGCGCTTCGGCCACACTCTGCCGCCGGAGGCCCCGCGCTGGCTTCAAGACGACGACTCGTCCGTCAAGCTGAGCGCTGCATGGCTCATCGAGAGGGCCGGCATCGGTCGCGGGTTTGCGTTGCCCGGGTCGCGCGCGGCGATCTCCTCGAAGCACACTCTCGCCATCACCAACCGCGGCGGCGCTACTGCCGAGCAGGTCGCCGAGCTGTCGCGCTACGTGCGCGCTCAGGTCGCGAACCGTTTCGGGGTCGAGCTTCAGCCCGAGCCGATCGCGGTCGGGGTTGCACTCTAAAGCAGGCCCAACTCCATCGCTCGTGTGACTGCGCGCGTGCGGTCGCTCACCCCGAGCTTCTCAAACACGTGCAGCAGGTGCGTTTTCACGGTTGCCTCGCTGAGAAACAGCGCCGCCGCGATGGCCGGATTACTCTTGCCCTGAGCGACCATCGCGAGCACCTCTGTCTCGCGGGCGCTCAACGTGGGACCCGCGGGTGCCTTCACGCGATTGACGAGCATGGCAGCGATCGAGGGAGCGAGCGCGACATCCCCGGCCGCCACCGAGCGGATGCCTGCCAGAATCTCACCCGCTGGCGCGGCCTTCAGCAGGTACCCGCTGGCGCCCGCCTCGATTGCGGTGAGAATCGCGGAGTCGGTCTCGTACGTCGTGAGCACGATCACGCGCACACCGGGATGCTGCTCGAGGATGCGTGCCGTCGCCTCGGCGCCACCCAGCTCGGGCATCTGCAGGTCCATGAGCACGATGTCCGGCTCGTGTTCGTCGGCGAGCCGCACCGCCTCCAGGCCGGTGCTTGCCTCACCGACCACGGTCAGGTCGTCCGCCGACTCGAGCAGCGCGACGATGCCGCCCCGCACGATCGGGTGGTCGTCCGCGACCAGCACCCGAATCATGCGCGCTCTCCCCTCGGCAGGGTGACCGTCAGGGTCGTGCCCGTGGGATCCGACGCCACCGCGAGCTGGCCATCCACAAGCGCGAGCCGTTCTCGCATGCCGGCGAGCCCGAACCCGGCGCTCACCGTGTCCGGGTCAAATCCGGAGCCATCGTCGTGTATCTCGAGCGTGACCTCGTCGCCGAGCACCGACACGGCGACGGATGCGGCGGCAGCCTGAGCATGCTTGCGCACATTCGCGAGTCCCTCTTGCGCACACCGCAGCAGTACGACCTCCGTATCGCGGTCGAGCGCGGGCAGCCCGGTGGCGCTCACCTTCACGTCGAGCCCCGTCTCACGTGCGAACCGGGTTCCGAGCCGGTACAGCGCGTCACCGATGCCACCGGATGCAAGCCCGACCGGCGCCGTAGCGGCTACCAGCGCGCGAGTCTCGGCGAGAGCGGTGCGCGCGCTCTCCTCGAGGATCGCGAGTTGCTCGTCGAGCACGGGCAGCGTTCCCGCTGGCAGTTCGCGGCGGGCGCGCTGCGTGAGCAGAACTAGCCCGGTGAGATCCTGCGCGATCGTGTCGTGGATCTCGCGGGCGAGACGTTCCCGCTCGCTCGACACACCCGCATCCCGACTCACCGTCGCCAGTTGGTCTTGGGTCGCACGCAGCTCGTCGAGCAGCCGCTGCCGCTCGTGACTGCGTACCGCAATACTCGTGATCCAGAGACCGAGCGCGAGGCTGAACGCCAGCGAGATCCCCTGAATGGCCAGAGCCTGCAACCCGGAACCTGTCGCCACGTACAGGCCGAGGCCGACACCCGTGGCGAGGGCGATGTTGCCGAGTACCGCGTGCCGGGTGCGATCGAGAGTGACCCAGATGATCGGGTAGCCGACGGTCTGAAGCGTCGCGAAGTTCGGCGAGAACGCCGTTCCCACGGATGCCACGGCGATCGTGATCACCACGAACGCCACTCCCGCCCGTTCGCTCCTCGGCGCATGCCGCCCGACGAGGAACCACGCCGCAACAAAGACTGCGATCGAGGCGAGCCCGCCAACGAGTTCGGTCGTCGAGGGCTCGCTCCACACGGTGAGCCCGGCGAGCACAGCCGCGACACCCAGTACCGCGACGTGCCACCACCGGGTCGATTCCACCTAGCTATCCTTGCGGATCCAGCGGAACGTGAAGCGGGTAACGATGAGACCCACGACCAGCCAGATCGCGCACACGAGCGCGACGCCCGGCAGATTCCAGCTCTCGCCCTGCTCCAGAACTTCGAAGCTCGCGGGCAGGAACACCTCACGCATGCCCTGCGCCATCCACTTCAGGGGGAAGACGCTGGCGATGTTCTGCAGCCACTCCGGTAGTTGCGAGAAGCCGAGGTAGACGCCCGAGATGAATTGCAGCACGAGCGCGATCGGGATGATCACGGCGGTGGCGCTCTTGCCGCTGCGGGGGAGCCCGCTCAGGGCGATGCCGAGCAACGCCGAGGTCGAGACACCGAGCACGAACACCCACGCGAAGGTGAGCCACTTCTCGGGCTCGGTCGGCAGCTCCACGCGGAAGACGAGGCCAGCCACGAGCAGCAGCAGTGTGGCCTGCATGAGGCCGGTCACGAGCACCTGGCCGATCTTGCCGATGAAGTAACTCACCACCGGAAGTGGCGTGCCGGCGAAGCGCTTCAGCGTGCCGTCGCTCTTCTCGTTCGCGATGTCGATGGCCATGTTCTGCAGGCCACTGAGCAGAAGGCCGGCGGCGAGCATCCCGGGCAGGTAGAACGCGGCGGCGCTGATCTCCTCGCCGGGAGGGCCGAAGCTCTGCTCGCTGAATGCGACCGAGAAGATCGTGAGCATCACGAGCGGGAACAGGAACGTGAAGAACACCGAGTCGCCTTGGCGGAAGTAGGTCTTCACCTCGTAGCCGATGCGGCTGAGCCCGAGACGGGCCGTGCGGCCCGCGGGCAGGCGGGGGATGTCGATGGTGGTCGTGGCGGTCACAGTGTTGCTCCTTCGGTGGCGCGCTCAGCGGACTCGTGCTCGCCCACGAGCTTCAGGTAGATGTCCTCGAGGCTCGGGCGGATCACCTCGAGTCCCTCGGGTTCGCCGAGGCGCGCCACGAGCGCCCCCGGGGTGGTTGTGCGCTCCTCGCGCTGCTGCCCGTTCTCGAGCCAGCGCACTACCGGCACACGGGCATCCGAACCACCGATCTCGTCGATGCGGCCGATGTCGATGAGGCGACCGCCGGCGATGATGCCCGCCCGGTCGCCCAGCTGGGCGGCCTCGTCAAGGTAGTGAGTGGTGAGCAGGATGGTGACGCCCTCGGTCTTGAGGGAGCGGATCAGCTCCCAGAACTGGCGGCGCGCCTCGGGGTCGAAGCCCGTGGTGGGTTCGTCGAGGAACAGCAGTTCGGGGCGTCCGATGATGCCGAGCGCGACATCCACCCGGCGGCGCTGGCCGCCCGAGAGCTTGCGGATCATCACCTTCTGCTTCTCCTCGAGACCCACGGCCGCGATCACCTCGTCGACGTCGCGGGCGTTCGGGTAGAAGCCGGCGAAATGGGTCAGCTGCTCCCGCACGGTCACGTTGCCGCTCTCGCCGGTGGACTGCAGCACGATGCCGAGGCGGGACTTCCAGTCGAGGCCGCCGTTACCGGGGTCAACCCCGAGCACGGATGCCTCGCCGCTCGTGCGGTCGCGGTAGCCCTCAAGAATCTCGATCGTCGTGCTCTTACCGGCGCCGTTCGGGCCGAGCAACGCGAACGTCTCGCCTCGCTCGATGTCGAAACTCACGCCGTCGAGCGCTGTGAACGAGCCGTAGCTCTTGCGCAGGTCGCGCACACTCACCACTGATGTCATGGCTCAATCGTGGTGGGTGCCGCGCTATCGCGGCAGCCGTGCATCGGATGAACCTGCCATCCACCGATCGGTGGATGCCGCGCGGCTACACCCCTACGCGAACAGGCGCTGGAGCCGTTGCACGCCCTCGAGCAGCGGGGCGTCGCCGAGGGCGTACGAGAGGCGGAGGTATCCCGAGGGTCCGAATGCCTCACCAGGTACCACGGCGACCTCAGCCTGGTCCAGGATGAGGTCGGCGAGCTCGAGAGACGTGGTGGGGGTCACGACACCCCATGTGCGATTGAGGAGGCCCGTGACATCCGGGTACACGTAGAAGGCACCCTCGGGCATCGGGCACACCAGCCCCTCGATCTTCGAGAGCTCGGCCACGATCGTATTGCGACGCTTCTCGAACGAGACGCGCATCGCCTCGACGGCGTCCTGCGGGCCGGTGAGGGCCTCGATGGCGGCGCGCTGCGTGATGTTCGACACGTTGCTCGTCAGGTGGGACTGCAGGTTTGCGGCCGCCTTGATGGCGTCGGCGGGGCCGACCATCCAGCCGAGGCGCCATCCGGTCATCGCGTAGCTCTTGGCGACACCGTTGACGAGGATAGTGCGGTCGGCCAGCGCCGGCACGGCTTCGACGATCGAAACCGCGCGCACGCCGTCGTAGACCAGGTTTTGGTAGATCTCGTCGGAGATCACCCACAGTCCGTTGGCCTCGGCCCACTCGCCGATCGCCTTCGTCTGCTCCGGCGAGTACACGGCGCCCGTCGGGTTCGACGGCGAGACAAACAGCAACACCTTCGTCTTGTCGGTGCGTGCTGCCTCAAGCTGCTCCACGGTCACGAGGTAGTTCTGGTCGGCGCCCGCAAATACGTCGACGGCAACGCCGCCGGCGAGCTTGATGGCCTCGGGGTACGTGGTCCAGTACGGAGTCGGCAGCAGCACCTCGTCGCCCGCATCGATGAGGGTGGCGAACGCCTGATACACGGCCTGCTTTCCGCCGTTGGTGACGATCACCTGGCTCGCCGCGACCTCGAGCCCGCTATCACGCAGCGTCTTCGCTGCGATCGCCTCGCGAAGGTCGGGCAGGCCCGCCGCGGGCGTGTACTTGTAGTTCTTGGGGTCGAGTACGGCACGGGATGCCGCGTCGACGATGTTGCTCGGAGTCGCGAAGTCGGGCTCGCCCGCCGCGTAGCTGATGACGGGTCGTCCCTCCGCCTGGAGGGCCTTGGCCTTGGCGTCGACCTTGAGTGTTGCCGACTCGGCGATGGCGGCGATGCGGCGGGAGATTCGTGGGAGAGTCACGGCATCCAGTCTAGGCGGGACAGTTTTCGTGCATCCGTGATGCCGTACACTGAGCGTGGTAGTTGAAATCTGCCATGCTTTTGCGCGCCTTCGGGCGGCTGCCGACAGCGATTTCAGCTCGAAGGGTGGTAGCTCAATTGGTAGAGCAACGGTCTCCAAAACCGTAGGTTGCAGGTTCAAGTCCTGTCCGCCCTGCAGCAAGCCGAAACATCGGAGGGTAACAACGTGGCCAAGAATGTGATCGACGAGCCCAGCGAGGAGATCGTCGCCAATGCCAAGAAAGAGCGCGCCCAGCGGCGTGGTCCGTTCGGGCGAGTGGCGCTGTTCATCCGCCAGGTCATCGCCGAGCTGCGCAAGGTCGTCACGCCGACCCGTCGTGAACTTTTGAGCTACACCGGTGTTGTGCTCATCTTCGTGGTCATCATGATGGCGATCGTGTACGGACTTGACTTCGTGTTCAGCCTTCTCGTCAACTTCCTGTTCGGCGATCCGAACATCACCTCGAGCTAGCCAACCCCTGAACGCGCCGCCTGAACGCGGCGGACAATCCGCCAGGAATCGCAACGAAAAGAGATCCAGTGTCTGAGAACCACCGCGACGATTTTGAGATCGCCACGGCCGCAGAGCAGTCAGCCGAGGACGACGAGGCCCAAACGGGTAACGTGCTCGCCGAAGCCGTGAGGTCCGAAGACGCGGCCGAGAGCCAGGCGATGCACGTGGTCGACGACGACGAGCAGGAGGGCGACCTCGCAGGTCTGCTCGAGGCGCTCGACGCCGCAATGGATCCCGAGGCCGACGCCCTCGTCGACGACGCGCTCGAGATCGATTCCCTCAGTGAGGCGGATGCCGCGCTCGCAGCCGCCGACGACGAAGCCGAAGTCGAGGCCGCCGAGGCAGCCCTGGAGGAGCCCGATGTGGCCCCCTACGACGGACCCGAGCTCGGCGACGACGACAGTGCAGTCGACGCGGACCCCTACGATGCATTTCGCACCGAGCTGCGCGCCAAGCCCGGCAAGTGGTACGTCATCCATTCCTATGCGGGCTTCGAGAAGCGCGTGAAGCAGAACATCGAGAACCGCAAAGTGTCGATGGCCATGGAGGACTACGTTTTCCAGGTCGAGGTACCCATGGAAGACGTCGTGGAGATCAAGAACGGCCAGCGCAAGCTCGTCAACCGTGTGCGCATCCCCGGCTACGTGCTGGTGCGTATGGACCTCAACGAAGACAGCTGGTCGGTTGTGCGTCACACCCCCGGCGTGACCGGCTTCGTGGGCAACTCGCACAACCCCCGGCCGCTGCGTTTCGACGAGGCGTTCAACATGCTCAAAAGCCTCGTGCAGATCGTCGAGGCGCCGACCGCCAAGGGCGCGTCGGGCAAGGGCAAGACCGCGAGCCGCGTCATCCCGGCGGAGATCGACTTCGAGATCGGCGAGACCATCACGATCAAGGAGGGCTCGTTTGCTGGGCTCCCCGGGTCGATCTCGGAGATCAAGGCGGAGAGCGGCAAGCTCATCGTGCTCGTCTCGCTCTTCGAGCGCGAGACCCCGGTCGAGTTGTCGTTCGATCAGGTCACCAAGCTCTGAGCTTGTTGGCGCGCCGCCGCCTCTGCGGCGCGCGTCGTCCGCTTCGCCTGGCACGCATCCAGTATTCAGATCAGGCCGCGCGTGCAACAGGTTTGCGCGCGGCAGTCCAGTCGGGAATCCCAGGCCCGCGAACGTAGGGCATGCCGTTGATCATTCGGTACTGCCACGGCCCGGCATCGACGATCAGGTGATGCCAGTAACAGAGCAGTACTCCGTTATCGAGTGCGGTTGGGCCGTCATCTCGGTCGGGTATGACGTGGTGGGCTTGCAGCATGTAGTGGGGGCACGTGCACCCCGGGGTGATACATGTCGCCCCGTCTCTGGCAGCCATCCCCATCCGGTGGAGAGGTGTGAAGCAGCGCTGCGGTGAGCTGATCGCCATCACGGCACCGTTGTCGTCTACGGTGACCGCTCGGTACCCGCCGGCGTCGATGAACCGCTCGATGGTGCGGCGGGAAACCGGGAATGGCGACCCGGCCATTGTGCCGATGGCATCAGAGTCGAGACCGCTCGGGTCGGCAAGGTCGGCAGCGGTCACGGTGACGAGAACAGTGACGGTCTGCCCGTCGAGCCGGGGCGCGCCATCTGCGGCCGCGGCCGCCACCAGAATCTCGCCCAAGCTGTCGTGACGACGCTGCCCAGGAG
>JBJXDR010000113.1:0-69837 GCA_046155245.1 Rhodoglobus sp.
CCCTCGATCATCCCCACTGACGCGGGGCCGTGCGCGTACGCACTTATCGGATTCGGGCGCGGCGACGCGGTTCCCGTCGACGCCAGCGCGCTGCGGCAGTTCCTCGATCCGCGACCTGCGCGCCCGATGCCCGTCATCCCTGTCGAGCAGACGGACGGTATCGACCTGGAGCGGATCGCACGCTGGGTTGGGATGCGCGGCGAGGGCGAGCGCAACCGCGGCCTGTTCTGGGCCTCGTGTCGGCTCATCGAGGCAGGCATCCCGCCCGACCGCGTGCGCGCCGCGCTGGGGCCGGCCGCGGAGCGCGCGGGCTTGCCCGCACCAGAAATCGAGACAACGATCCGCTCGGCACACCGCATAGCGACGAGCGCACCTTCCGCGCCTGCCGCCAGTCCCGTGCCCGACCATGCAGCTGGGCCTTCATCTGGTCAGGTGCTCTCGTGATCCCCAGCATCGCGCAACGCCCGCGCGGGCGGCTTGCCGTGTGGACGGCGGTGGCCGGGACCGTGTTCATTGCCGCTGCCGCCTTCTGGCTGTCGTTCACGGCGCTCGCCGACCTCGCGCGACGCTCCGGCGTCGATGAAAGCCAGGCGTGGGCGTGGCCGCTCATCGTGGACGGCATCATCGTCGTCGCCACGGTGTCCGTCGTAGCCCTGGGAGGGCAGCGCGCCGCCTGGTATCCGTGGCTGCTACTCATAGCCGGAGCCGCGGTCTCGGTCGCGGCCAACGCGATCCACGCGGTCGTCGCCGCCGATGCGGACGTTCCCTCGGCCCTCGCAGGATCGGTCGCCGCCGTCCCGCCGCTCGTGCTCCTGGCGATCACGCACTTGACCGTCGTGCTCACCCGCCGGTTCCGTGCGGAGCCATCGGTGCAGCCCGCCGGGTCGGTGTCGAACGCGGTCGAGTACTTGTCGCCGGAACCGCCCGCGCACCTTGCTCCTAGAGAACTCGCCCTGCGACTGAAGGAGGACGGCATGACGAACAAGGCCATCGCTCGTGCGACCGGAGTGCATCCGTCCACGGTCGGCCGCTGGCTAGCGACGCCCGCGCTCGCCGCCACGCCGGAAGGAGGCACGCTGTGAACGACGAAACACCGGACACGAAACGTGCGCACGAGGCTGCGGAGGCTCGACGTGTCGCCGAGCAGCGCCGCGACGAGGTGTCGGAGTTGGCGCGCCACGGTGACCCGTCCCGCCCCGCGCGCGCGCATCGTCTGCGGCCACGTCGCTGGAAGGTCGGCTGTGGGCCGACAACGATCACAGCCAGGTGGTGTGGGTGCGGCCGACCGAGCTGCTCCCGTCTGCCTCGGCTCGCATGATCGGGCGCGGGATCGACTTGCGCTCAGAGCTGGCGCGCCGCGCCGAGGAGCGTCGGCAGATTTCGCCGCAGGCGACTCCAGTGACCCGGCCCGGTATCCGTGCGCGTGCGCAGGGCCTCGCGCCGCTCTCTGCATTCGGGCAGTCGCCCACGCACCAGTCCTCTGTCAGCCGCGACCCGCTCCGACGCCTGTAAGCGCACCATGTCTGCCCCGGCCGTTCCAACGTCGTTCCGCACCCCGGAGGGACTGCGCGCGCTCCTGGAACGTCTGCACGGCGACGGGAAAGGCGCATGGCGGCGCGACGTGGATGTTGCGGCGCTCATGGAGTACACGGCGGGTCGGTACGCGAGCCTCGCGCGAAAGCACGGCCTCGACCAGTGGGAGGCGGCGAGCGCCGCGTTCGACGCGATGCGCACCCCGGCCGTGCGCAACGCGGAAGATCCGTGGGCAGTCATCACCCGCGCCGTGCAGGTCACGCTGATCGCCGAGGAACGGGGCAATGGCCTGCTGTGCTCAACGCATCAGGCGCGCAGGCCGCAGTACAGCGGCTTCCACGACCCGGAGCGGTTCAGCGACCGGGAGAACCCGCTCACCGACTACCACGAGGCGTTGCAGGTCGCGCCCGCGGGTGGGGCCGAGGACGAGCCGGACGCCAAAGCGACTGGCGTCGTCCATGCGGTCGAGGACGCGATCAAGCTGCTGACGCTGCTCGATTGGCCGGAGCAGACGGCGCGCGCAGCAATCGAGCACATCTGCACTCGACTCGGCGAAGCGCCGTCGCGGGCGAGCGCAGCGGAATCACTGCGGCGAGACCCACACGCTCGAGCCGTGCTCGATCTGTCGTCGACGAGCTGGAACGCACTGCTCCGTGCGATCCTCGGCAACCCCGATCCCGACCAGGCGCACACCGCCGTCGGCCGCGGCGTGCTGTTCCGGCTCCTTGTCGGCGAGCCCCTACGGGCGCTGCTCACCGATGACGACCTCGTGCTGCTGCTTGGCCTGAACGCCCCGACTCTGGCTGGGGCGAGGTGAGCACATGGCCGCGGGCACAGGGCACATCGAGCTGGAGCGCACCATCGACTCCATCGTCGTCGGCAACCGCCATCGCACGGAGCTGGGCGACATCGATGCGCTCGCGGCATCCATCGAACGTGACGGGCTGCTCCAGCCCCCGACCGTAACACCGGACGGGGTGCTCGTGTGCGGCGCTCGACGCATCGCGGCGCTGCGCAAGCTCGGCCACAAGAAGGTCAACGTCTTCGTCCGCTCCGGGATCAGCGACCGGCTCCAGAAGCTCATGGCGGAGCAGGCCGACAACGTGCTGCACAAGCCATTCACGCAGACGGAGGCCGCAGCGCTGTACCGCGAGATGAAGACGCTCATGGCCGAGGACGCCGCTCGTCGTCAGGCGGCGACGCAGTTCGGTGCTGGCGGGAAAATCCCCGGAACGAGCGGTGGTGCCGTGACGGCACCACCGCTGATCGGTGCTCCAGGCAAGTCCCGCGCGCAGGCTGCGCTCATGGTCACCGGGCGCAAGTCGTACACGAGCCTGGAGCAGATCAACGACCTCCAACGGATCGCCAACGACCCCCGCCAGCCAGAGGATGTGCGCGGCTTCGCCCGCTCCGAACTCGACGCCATCGACCGCGGTTCGTCGATCACCACGGCGCACGCCCGCACGATCGCCATGCTGGCGATCCCGCAGGAGGAACCCGAGCCACCAGACGAACTCGAGCTGCTCGCGCAGGAGGCGCTGGAGCGCGCGAAGCTAGGGCGCAAGCGAGGCCCGGCCCCCGCGCCAGCGTCGAGCGCCGTGCCGGTTCGCTATCCGGTGCGGGCGTTCACACTGACCTGGAACGACCTCGATCAGTGGTGGTCGCACTACGACCCCGCCGAGGTCGGCACCGCACTGAGCGACGACCAGTGGGAGCACGTCGAGACGATCCTCGACGCCACCGTCCGATTCTTCGACGCGGCCCGAGCCGCCCGCGCCGCCCGCCAACGTCTCGCCAAGGAGAGTGCCTGATGCCGCAGACTCGCTTCCCCCGTCGCCTCGTGATCCTCCTGATCGTCGGTGCCGCCTTGCTCGCCGTCCTCGTCGGAATCGGGCTCTATGGACTGCTGCTCGCGCCTCGCTCCGACCCCTCGCCCGAAAACACCGCGGGCGATCCTCCCAGCGCATCGACCAGCACGCCGTCGCCGACATCGAGCACTCCGCCCGTCGTCCGTGAGTCTGACGACCCGGAGACGTTCGCGCGCGCCCTCGCCACCGCGCTGTTCGCCTGGGACACCGCGACCGAGTTCGTGCCGACCGACTACGCGCAGGTCATCGTGGATGTGGGCGATCCTTCCGGCAATGAGACGGCCGGGCTCGCCTCTGACGTGCGCACTTACCTCCCGACCGCGGACGCCTGGGCTCAACTCCGCACGATGCAGACCCGCCAATGGCTCGACATCAACGACGTGTTCGTGCCGGACGAGTGGGCGACCGCGCTGGAGCAGGCATCCGAGGGGCAGATCCTTCCGGGCACCGTCGCCTACACGATCACCGGCATCCGACAACGCGAGGGCATCCACGGCACCGAGCCCGTGACCAGCTCCCACGATGTCGCGTTCACCGTCTTCATCACCTGCGAGCCGACCTTCGACACCTGCCGCGCGCTTCGCCTCTCTGAGCTTGACAACCCCCTGCGCTGATCGGCACCCGTATGAAGAAGCTCGTTGTGGCCCTCGCCACCCTCATCGCACTGCTCCCCATGAGCCTGGTCGGCGTGGGGCTGCTCGTGTCGCCCGCGGTATTCGCCGCGTGTCTTTCGTCAAGCTCGCTCGTTGTCGGGCCGATTCCGGAGTCACTTACAGCCACGACGCGCGCGGGCGCGACTGTGACCCTCAACCATCAGCAGCTCACTCAAGCAGCCACCATCATCACGGTCGGCGCGCAGACCGAGGGCGTGGGCCGCGCTGGCATCGTCATCGCGCTCATGGCCGCACTCACCGAGTCGCGGCTGCGGATGCTCGCAAACCCGGCTGCGATTCCAGAATCAAGCGACTTCCCGAACGACGGAGAAGGCAGCGATCACGACTCTCTCGGCCTATTCCAGATGCGGCCGAGCGCAGGATGGGGCACCGTCGCCGAGCTGATGAATGCGACCTACCAATCGCGTGCCTTCTACGGAGGCTCGAGCGGGCCGAACTACCCATCACCGCGTGGACTGCTCGACATCCCCGACTGGCAATACCTCGACCCCGGCGAGGCGGCGCAAGCGGTCGAGGTCTCGGCCTATCCCGACCGCTATCAGAACTACCAGCCGGTCGCCGAAGCGATCCTCACTGCGCTCACCCGGCGCGCTGAGACCACGCCGAGCGGTACGCCGCTCGGCAACGTACCCGAGACGACCGCAATCGTCTTCCCCCTGCCGAGTGGGACGTGGGTGAACACCAGCGACTTCGGGTGGCGCGAAGACCCCTTCACTGGTGAGCGAGCGTTCCACTCAGGAACCGACTGGGCTGCCGACGACGGCACGGCGATCCTCGCGCTCGCCGACGGCGTGGTCAGCTTCGCCGGGCCGTCGGGCGGCTACGGCAACCTCATCATCATCGAGCACACGATCGATGGAGAGCGCATCGCCTCCGCCTATGCACACATGTGGCAGAGCGGCGTCCTCGTCAGCGTCGGGGATCGGGTCGTTGCCGGGCAGCACATCGGCAACGTCGGTTCGGCGGGCAAGTCGACCGGAGCCCACCTGCATTTCGAGATCCGGCCAGGCGGGTCGAACGCCGCGGCAGTCGATGCCGAGCCGTGGCTTGCCGCCCACGGAGTGCAGAACCTCGATGCCGCAAGCACCGAGGCGCTCTGCTCAGCACAGATGGCGGCATGACATGGACGTATTCCCCGACTTCGGAGCCGTCGGCGGTCAGGCAGAACTGCGCGCCATCGTTGGCGCGCTGCTGACCATCGTGCTCATCTTCGCCGTGCTCATGCTCGTCATCTGCGCCGCAGTGTGGGCGATCTCGTCGGCGAACGGCAACATCTCTTCGGCTGTCCGCGCGCGCGTCGGGTTCCTCGTCTCCATCGGAGCTGCCGCACTCGCCGGCCTCGGCGTCACCTGGATCAACTTCCTGCTTGGGGTCGGAGCAAGCATCTGACGCGCTCTTTCCGTCTCAAACGACCGTGCCAACCGGCCTTCTCTAGTTAGGGATCTGTCCGAGCCGATTGGGAGCGACCACGGGGAACTGTCTCACGCAACATGGCCAAGGGTGACAGCCTGAGATTCGGAATACTCTCGATACAAGATGACAACCTTGCCCGCCGACGCTCACGTCCATAGCGAGTGGTCATGGGACTACGGATCGGACCCGACGTCGAAGGGTTCGATGGTACGGACCTGTGAACGCGCGGTTCGGATCGGACTGCCGGCCGTCGTGTTCACCGAGCACCTCGACTTCGCAGACGGCTGGCGGGTCGGAGACGGCGACATCGGCAAGCACGCGCAAAAGTACGTCGACGCGACTGGATATGTGAACCTTCCACCCTTCGACGCCGAGGGCTACCTGGCGGCGATCGAACGGTGCCGTCATGAGTACCCGGAGCTCCGCATCCTCACCGGTGTCGAGTTCGGGCAGCCGCACCTCTGGGACGCGAGCGCCGCGGCTCTGCTGTCGAGCGGAGCAATCGACCGCGTCAACGGGTCGCTGCATATGCTCCCGTTCGACGATGGAAACCGGACGGAGCCGACCACGCTGTACCGCTACCGCCAGCCGGACGAGGTGATGTGGGCGTACCTCGAGGAGATCCCGCGAATGGTCGCCGGGTCGGACTCGTTCGCGGTGTTCACTCACATCGACTACGCGGTGCGCTCGTGGCCCGTGTCGACGGCCGGGCCGTTCGACCCCCGCCGGTTCGAGGATGGGTTCCGGGCGGCGATGCGCGCGATCGCGGACTCGGGGCGGGCGTTGGAGATGAACACCCGGCGCCTGTGGCCGTGGATCCCGCAATGGTGGGCCGAAGAGGGCGGACACACAGTGTCCTTCGGCAGCGACGCTCACGGTCCCGAATCCCTCGCAGCGAACTTTCCCGAGGCTATGGCGATGGTCGAATCTTTCGGGTTCGGACCAGGGTCCCGACCCGAGGACTTCTGGACTCGCTGAACGCTGCCGTCTGAGTCGCCAACGGGAGTGAGACTTGGCCACTCCGATGAGACGCTGGCCAGGTCGGATGAGGTTTGGCCAGATCGAATGAGACGGAACAGCTCTTCCGGGGACGGCGTGCGCACCTGACAGGCGACACCCTCTCGTCCGTCCCCGAGGAGCACACTGTGATCGACATCGACCCCAATACCGACGGGTTGCCCGGCATCGAACAGCTCCGCGTCATCGTCGGCGCGGCCATGACGGTGGGGCTCATCCTCGCCGTCCTCGCCCTCATCATCTCGGCCGTGGTCTGGGGGCACGGGGCGAACAGCTCGAACCCGCACCTCGCTGGCCGGGGCAAGATCGGCGTGCTCGTCTCGTGCGGTGCGGCCATCATCTGCGGGGCATCCGTCACCCTGATCAACTTCTTCTGGAACGTCGGCCAGTCGGTTTAGCGCCACGACCGAGTTGAGATGGCTGAGCCGATGAGTGTCTGTGATGTGCCCGTCATTGCGTCGGTGTGCGATGCCGTGGGTGAGGGAACTGCGTCGCTCATCGCCGCGCCGTTCGACTGGCTTGCGCAGGCAATGGGGCAGGCCGCCGCCTGGCTGTTCGAGAGCGTGTGGGCGGTGTTCGACTCGACGACGCTCGTCGATGTCACCGGGAGCCAGTACGTCTCGGTCTACAACGTGCTGTTCGGAGTGGCGATCTTCGTCATGCTCATCTTCTTCTGCCTCCAGCTCATCACCGGGCTTGTGCATCGAGATCCGATGGCACTCTCGCGCGCGGGCGTAGGACTCGCCAAGTCGGTGCTCGGATCGTTCGTCGCCATCACCCTCACCGCGACGCTATTGGAGGTCACCGATCAACTCACCATCGGCATCGTGCAGGCGACTGGTAACACGATGGAAGGCATCGGCGACCGCATGGCCCTTCTCGCCGCTGGGCTGACGACCATCAACATCGCCTCGCCCGGCGTGGGTGCCATCATCACGATCTTCCTTGCCGGGCTCGGCATCGCGGGTGCGGGCATCGTGTGGTTCACGCTGCTCATCCGCAAAGCGCTGCTGCTGGTCGCCATTGTCTTCGCGCCCATCGCCCTCGCCGGGTTCACCTGGGATGCCGCGAAGGGATGGTTCGGACGTTGGGCGGCGTTCGTCGTGGCGCTCATCTTCTCGAAGCTCGTCATCGTCGTCGTGTTCCTCGTCGCCATTGGGCAGATCAGCGCACCCATCGACCTCGACCTCGCCTCGATCAGTGACCCGATCTCGGGCGTCGTACTGATGTTCATCGCCGCGTTCGCGCCATACCTGACATACAAGTTCATCTCGTTCGTGGGCTTCGACATGTACCACGCGATGTCGAGCGAGCAGGAAGCGAAGTCGGCGCTCAACCGGCCCGTCCCGCTGCCGGTCAAGGCCCAGCCGAACGCGGCGAAGTCCGTCCTCGGAGGGCAAAACGGCGCGAGGGGCGGGACTTCTTCCGCGCCGAGCACGGCTCCCGCTGCAAGTGACGTAGCAGGCGGCGCGGCGGGTGCGGGTGGCGGGGCGGCTGCTTCCGGTGGCGGGGCTGCGGCCTCGGGAGGCGCGGCAGGTGCTGGGGCAGCAGCGGCCGGCCCCGCGGCCGCCGCCGTCGTCGGGGCGCAGGTGGTCAAAGCCGCAGCGACGACTGGGCCGAAAGTCGGTGCCGCGGTCGGCGGTGCAGCAGCCGGGCAGGCAGAGACATCCACGCCGCCGATACCCGTAGCGCCGAGGAAAGGGTAGAACATGGCCACCCAGCACCCTCCGGCTCCCGACCAGCAGCTCTCCCCCGTGCAGTTCTCCCGACTCGCGCACCGTGGCGTCCTGCTCGGACTGTCGATCTCGCAATTGATCGCGCTGGGCATCGGCGTGGTCACCGTCGTCGCCACGATTTACACGGGCGGTGGCATGGGGCTGGTCTGGACATCCCCGATCTGGCTCACCTGCCTGCTGCTCGCGGTCGTCCCCGTGAGCGGGCGCAAGCTCGTGGACTGGCTGCCCATCGTCTCGCGCTGGATGTGGCGGAGCACCGCAGGGCAGTTGATCTTCCGTCACCGCGTCATCAAGCCGCGTCCTGTCGGCACGCTCGCGCTCCCCGGCGATGCGACGGCGATGCGCGAATGGGTCGATCCCGAGACGGGCGCGGCGATGGTGCACGACCCCCACGCGCAGACCCTGACCGCGGTGCTGGGGGTGACGCACCCGGCGTTCGTGCTGCTCGATCCGGGCGAGCAGGAGCGGCGGATCAACGGCTGGGGTCGGGTGCTCGCTACCGCGTGTCGCTCGGGCAGGATCGCCCGGCTCCAGGTCTGCGAGCGGACACTGCCGGACTCCGGCACGGGGCTCGCCGAATGGTGGGCCAGGCACGGCACCGACGATGATTCCTGGCCTGCGACTACATACCGAGAGCTGATCGAGCGTGCTGGGCCGACCGGCGAGCGCCATGCGACGACGATCTCGATTGCGCTCGATATGAACGCCTCGGGACGACAGATCCGCTCCGCGGGCGGCGGCATCCGTGGAGCTGCCGCCGTGCTGCGTCAGGAGATGACCACGCTCGTCGCTGCGCTGCGAGCTGCGGACCTCGCCACGACCGGCTGGCTCGCGCCTGGCGAGGTCGCTGTAATCCTGCGCTCCGCCTACGACCCGGCTGCCGCGCCCGCGCTGGAGCGGCACGCCGACATCGGACGTTTCCTCGCCACCGCGGGGCCGGTCGCGGTGACCGAGAGCTGGGATCGCGTGAGAACCGACTCCGCGTACCACACCGTGCTCTGGCTCTCCGAATGGCCCCGCTCGCAGGTGTTCCCCGGATTCCTCGCCCCTCTGTTGCTTACCTCGGGAGTGCAACGCACGTTCTCGCTCGTCTGCACGCCGGTTCGCGCCGACATCGCGGCTCGCGACCTGCGGAAGAAGACGGTCGGTCTGCTCTCCGATGCGACGCAGCGCGCGAAGATCGGCCAGGTCGAGGACGCCGCGCGCACGGCCGAGTACCAGGACGTGCTCCAGCAAGAGTCCGATCTCACCGCGGGGCATGGCGTCCTTCGCTACACCGGCCTCATCTCCGTCTCCGCGCCCACGGTCGATGAGCTGGATGCCGCCGTCGCCGCTATCGAGCAAGCCGCCGTGCAGGCGTCCTGCGAGACGCGCCGCCTCGTTGGCCAGCAGGCCACCGCATTCGCCGCCGCCGCGCTCCCGCTCTGTCGGGACGTCTGACAAACCCGGCCCTCGACCCCGGAAGGAGTAGCCATGCCGACCTTCAGCAATCCCGTGCAGGACGCCACGGAGACCCGCCAGGCGGTGCGGGCGCTCGCTCATGCGAGCCGCGCGTTCGCCGACCCTGCGGACACCTATCAGGTGGTCGGCGAGCTGCTGGGGACGCTGCGCTCCCTGGCGCAAGTGCTGGAGGAGGTCGCGGCGGCGCACGTTCGGCACCAGGACAAGGCGTTTCTCGACAATGGCGACCACGAGGCTGGGGTTGATGAGGCTTGGGCCGCCGCCAACGCCCTGCGCAAGGCCGCAGAACTCGTCCAGTCGGCCGAGACTGCCGTCGATCAGGCGACGCAGCATTCGAGCTACATTGCCTGGCACCCGGCACCTGTCGCCAGCCGACCTGAGCTGGACCCGTTCTCACGCGATCCGTTCGAGGCACCCGCGGTCAGCTCCCGGCGAGGACTATCACTATGAGCCCCGGCGACCGCGAGCGCCTGCACACCGCGGTCCTGCTCGACCCAGCGGGCGAGCGCCGTGCCGCTCGGAAGGCGCGACGGCGAGCGGCGAACAAGATCGAGACCGCCGACCGCAAGGCCCAGCAGGAGCGGGCGCGGGCGACATGGGAGGCGGAACGCGAGGCAAGGCGGGCGACGACCTACCTGCCACCGTCCGGCGAGACGAGACCCGCGGCGCTGCGCACGCCGGGCCGCTTCCGGCTGCCACGCCACCAGGACACAAGCGCGACGCTGGCAGGGGCGTATCCGTTCCTCGCCGAGGGCGGGCTCGGCTCTGCTGGCGTGTTCGTCGGCCAGGATCTCTACAGCGGGGCTTCGTTCGTCTACGACCCCTGGGTGCTCTACGCGCAGGGCCTCATCACCGCGCCGAACATCGTGCTCGCGGGGATCGTCGGCTCCGGCAAGTCCTCGCTCGCCAAGAGTCTCTATACACGGTCAATCCCATTCGGTCGGAGGGTGTACGTACCCGGCGATCCGAAAGGCGAGCACACGGCCGTCGCTGAGGCGGTCGGCGGTCGGGCGATCATGCTGGGGCACGGGATGTCTACGCGGCTGAATCCCCTCGATGAAGGGCACCGGCCTTCGGGCCTCAGCGATGCCGAGTGGCAGAGCCAGGTCACCTCCCGACGACGCGACCTGATCGGCGCGCTCGCCGAGACCGTCCTCGACCGCGGCCTCACCCCACTGGAGCACACAGCCGTCGACATCGCGCTCGCCGATGCGGTGCGCTCGGCCGAGGTGCCGATCCTTCCGATGGTGGTCGACCGCATCCTCGCTCCGAACGCCGAGAACGACGACGGCAGGCTCGCCGAGGACGGCCGACTCGTCGGACACGCGCTTCGTAGACTCGTGGCCGGTGACTTGGCGGGACTGTTCGACGGCCCGAGCACCGTGCGCTTCGACCCGTCGCTGCCGATGGTGTCGCTAGACCTGTCGCGGGTTGCGGAGAACTCGACGCTCATCTCCGTGCTCATGACGTGTTCGTCGGCGTGGATGGAATCGGCGCTGCTCGACCCGGCGGGCGGCCCGAGGTGGGTCGTGTACGACGAGGCGTGGCGGCTCATGTCGCATCCGGCGCTGCTGCGCCGGATGGATGCACAGTGGCGGCTCGCGCGGCACTACGGCATCGCCAACCTGCTCATTTTCCACAAGCTCAGCGACCTCGACAACGTAGGCGACCAGGGCTCGGCGATGCGTGCGCTCGCCTCGTCCCTGCTCGCCAACGCGGAGACGAGGGTGATCTACCGGCAGGAGAGCGATCAGCTCGGCGCGACCGCCCAGGCCCTCGGGCTCACCGGAACCGAGCAAGGGCTGCTCCCTGGTCTCGGCACCGGGCAGGGGCTCTGGAGGATCAAGAACCGCTCGTTCGTCGTCCAGCACCAGCTCCACCCTGCCGAACTTGCGATGTACGAGACGGGTCAGAAGGCCAGAGGAGCGTGAAATGTCCATCACCCTTTCGCGGCGACGCCGCGCTCGCTCAGAGAGCGCCGAGCAGGAGGACTCAGCCAACGTGCCGCCCGTGCTGCCGGTGGTGACGATGATCGTGCAGGCGGATGCGACGCTGCGCGTCGTGGTCGACGGGGAGCCGTTCGGTCCGCCGGCGTTCGCTCCGCCGTGGCAGCGGCACTCGTTCGCGCAGATCATCAGCGAAGTGATCGGGCAGCGCCGCTCCCCCGTCCGCGTCGTGGTGCACGAACTCGACGGCACCGTCTACACGGACATCGTGACCGCTCCACTGCACCCTGCATCCCTCGACCAGTCCCCCGCTGAGCTGCCGCCGGCCTCCGTCGAGCATGACGACCTTGCCCCCGACGATGCTGTGCCGCTTCACCCGCTCGCACTCCAGAACGCCGAGGGCTTCGTGCCGGGCGAGGAGGTTGCCGTCGCGGTCATCGTGCGGCACACCGGAGCAGGCCGCGAGGGTGCAGCTCGGGCGTTGATTGAGCCGGGACTGCTCGACCTCAGCCCCACGCACGAGGTCATCCTGCTCGGCCGCGTATCCGGCACCTGCATCGTCGGGCACCCGGCGTGACCAGTTCGTCACCGCGAGCCGGGGCGTTCGGCGACGAGCTGACGAACCTCGCCCTCGGCGCGCTCATCGGTGCGATGTTGCTGGCCGGTGCGCTGCGCTTGGCCGGGAGCATCGCTGCGTTCGTCACGGGCGCGCCCCAGCCCGCGGCGGGTCTCGAAGCGGGGGTCGGAGTGGTCTTCCGCGCCGACGACCCCGGCTCGGCACTCGGCTCCGCGTCGCTCAGCCCCGTCGCCTACTGGATCACCGTCGCACTCCTGCTCGCCGCCATCGGCACCGCGGCGTGGTTCATCTGGCGATGGGTGCGCGAGCTGGGCAAGCGGACCAAGGCCGACCCGAACCGGATCGAGGGAATCGCCGATGCGCGCGACGTGCAGCGCGCCGCATCCGAACGCGACCTTCTGCGTCGCGCGAAGACGCTGCGCCCCTCGCTCACGGACCCGAAGCCCGAGCAGGTCGGCTACCTCCTTGGCACCTCGCGCGGCAATGGCGTTTGGACATCCGTGGAGGACTCGATCCTGCTCATCGGCCCGCCGAGATCCGGGAAGGGCGCGAACATCGTCATCAACTCCATCCTCGACGCGCCCGGTGCGGTCATCACGACCTCGACCCGGCCGGACAACCTCACGGCGACGCTCCGCGCTCGCCAGGCGCGCCGCGGCCCGGTCTCCGTGTTCGATCCCCAGCATCTCGCCGAGGGCGTGCCTGCGGGTCTGCGATGGTCGCCGATTCGCGGGTGCGAGGTGCCCCTGACTGCGATGATCCGCGGCACAGGTCTCGCCGCGGGAACCGGCCTCTCCGGCCCCTCCGTCGAGAACGGTGGATTCTGGGAGGGCAAGACGCGCACGGCGCTTCAGGCGCTTCTGCACGCCGCAGCCCTCGACCATCGGCAGCCCGCCGAGCTGTTCCGCTGGACGCTCGACCCCGCGGCTGCCGCGGATGCCGTCTCCATTCTCGCCTCGCACCCCCAGGCTGCGACCGGATGGGCCGAGTCGCTCGACGGGATGCTGCAATCCGACCCGCGCACGCGAGACTCCATCTGGCAGGGCGTCTCGCTCTCTCTCGCCTCCCTCGCCGACCCGCGGGTGCTGGAAGCGGTCAGTCCCAGCGAGGACGAGCAGTTCGACCCCGAGGCGTTCCTGCGCGACTCCGGCACGCTTTACCTGCTTGCGACAGGAGCCGGAGCCGGAGCGTCCTCGTCGCTCGTCGCGGCGTTCATCGAAGACCTCGTGGAGACGGCCCGGCGCATCGCCGCGCGCTCGCCGGGCGCGCGGCTCGACCCGCCCGTGCTGCTCGCACTCGACGAGATCGGGAACCTCGCGCCTCTGCCTTCGCTCCCGGTCCTCATGGCAGAGGGCGGCGGCACCGGGCTCACGGTGATGCCCGTGTTCCAGTCGCTCGCCCAGGCGCGAGGTCGTTGGGGCGACGACGCCGCGACCGCGATGTGGGATGCGAGCATCACCAAGATCGTGCTCGGCGGCGGGACGGACACACGGCACCTCCAGGACATCTCTACACTGATCGGCGAACGCGACGAGACGACTGACTCCGTGACCATCGACGAGCGCGGCTTGCGCTCGAATCAACGCTCGATCCGCCGCGTCCCGATCATGAAGGTCGAAGACATCCGCACCCTGCCCCAGGGCACTTCACTCGTGCTTCTGCGCTCCGCGCCGCCGATCATCACGACCATGCGTTATTGGCTCCATCGGCCGGATGCCGAAACGCTGCTCGCCCAGCGCGCCGAGGTCGAGGCGATCATGCAGCCGGGCACCGCTGGGATAGGTGAGGCAACAGTCATCGGCGACTGACCAACTTCGCGTGACCGCCAGATCGGCGCCCACCGCGGACGCTAGATCGGCCAGTCTTTGTGCAGCTCCGAGCCGATACCAAGGGAACTCAGGTCCGCGGTGACGGCATGCCACAAGTCACTGAAGATCTGGTCGGCGTCGCCCGTCCAGTCGTTTGGAATCGGGGTCGGCGAATCGACGGTGTACGAGACGACGTATCCCGGAGCCGAGGAGTCGTCCCAAGACAGCGAGACGTTGAGCCTCGCGTTCTCCAGCTTCACGTCGTCATCACCGTCGCCGAATCTGTCGGCGACGTACTCATAGTCGTATGAGAACTGGTACGAGTCCTCCTGCTTCATCGAACGCAGGTACTCGTCTTCATCCTCGAACTCTTCGCCGGTCGAGTGGTTCACGAACGACACTGGACGACCTACCTCTCGCATTCTCTGCCCAGGCGACGCTCGCCTCTCAGCACTGTCATCACAGTAGCCGGGCGCGCGGACGGTCGAGCCTGCGCACCTATCGGGTAGCAATCCTCTCTCGGCAGGAGAAGTTAGGAGCATCCCGATGCGAACCAAAGAATCCCTGTGGGGCTTCTTCGCCAGCGACCCGCAGTTGTCCTTCAACGAGGACGGTGAGGCGCGGCTGTTCGCCTGGATCGGTCAGGAGCAGTTCGAGCGCAACCCGGACGGCTCGTTCACCCAAGGCGAGACGAAGTTCTACCCGTTCAAGATGTTTCGGCGCAGCGCGGAGCACGCCTACGAGAAGTTCGCGCGCGGCGAAAACTTCGTCGCCAGCGGCCACGTCCAGATGTTCAGCTACGAGAAGAACGGCGAGACGGTCAGCGGCGAGGAGTTCATCGCCACGCACATCGGCCCCGACGCCGCCCGCACGAGCTACGCCGTCGACCGTGGCCGCTCGCGGTCGCAGCAGGTCGAGAGCACGACCATCGAAGCGCCCGACCCGACCCTCCCGCAGCAGCCGTCGCCCCGTCCGATGACGCTGTGAGGCCGCGTCATGACCACCGAGACGACGCTGTTCCCGCCAGACGATCCCGACTTCGACGTGCCCCCGCCCGAAGAGCCGGAGCCGGAGCCGGTGACCCCTTCGCCGAGGCCGGCCAAGGAGGCGGACCCCGAGACGGAGGACACGCCCGAGCCGCCGCGCCCGGTGAACTGGAACATCCTGACCGCGGCCGAGGCGCAGGTGGAGTGGCTGGAGCTGAACGCCTTCGTGAACTGGCTGCGCCACGAGTTCGGGCTGAGCGTGAACGTCGTGCCACCGTATTGGCACCGGCACCCGGAGCTGGTGTGGCCGCTGTCGGCGCTGCGCCAGCACTACCTGAATGCCTACGACAAGAAGCAGCACGGCTCGGCACCGTTCGGCTGGTGGCGAGATTTCTGGGCCTTCATGCCGCAGCTTCGGGACGCGGTGACCGCGTGCGGCACGAAGCTCAACACGGATCGCCCGACGCGGCAGGCGGTGTGGCCGGGCGAGGACGAGCACCCCGCTCCCGTGGAGACGGTGATCCCCAACCGGGACGCCGACTTCACGCAGTTCGTCAAGGAGGACGTGGCGCGCAGGCAGGCGATCGAGGACGAGTTCTACGCCCACCTCGCGGCGGAGCAGTAGGGCGCGGGCGGTGACGGCGAATGGCGCGGCAGCGATCCCGGAAGCCCTGGCCGGGGCAACTGGAGTTCGATCTGTGGGGGCTCGACGAGCCTGCGGCCGACGCCGCGCTCACCACCGCTCTGGAGGCTGGGGCAGGTGATGAACAAGTACGGGCAGATGGCGCTGTCGCATTGGCAGGCGACGGCCCTGAGCCGGGTGGCGGAACTGAACGATCCCGCGGCGTTCTTCGAGGCGATGGGCCTGGAGATGCAGGCGCAGGTGACGAACCTCGCGTCAATGCTGGCGGGGGGCGACCGGCAGGGGGAGACTTTCTTGCAGAAGGTCGCCCGGCTGACAGCGGCCCGGAGGCAGGCGGAGGAGGTCGTGATGTCGCAACTGGCGTGGATCACCGACCCGAGCCTGCCGCTGGATCAGGCGCGGGAGGAATGGGAGCAGACCCGACCCTCCGACGAGAACCTGATCCTCTGGGCGGAGCGGATGCAGGACTGCCCGGATTCGATGCCCTCCTCCGTGGAGCTGGAGGAACTGGCGAAGAAGTGGGCGCTCAGCGTCGAGTTCCTGCTGGAGCTCGTGGCGACGGAGCCCCCGCGGGAGTACATGCGGGCGAATCAGGCGGCGCTCGCCGAGGCGGCGACGATCCGCTTCTTCCGCGAGCTGCGGTAGCACCCCGGTTCGTTCCCGCCTCCCAGGACGACCTCGGGCCGTCGGGCGCAAAGGCCCGCTATCGGGCGAACGTGGAGGCCATCCAGCTCATCCACGATCTGAACTCCACGGGTCGCCCCGCGTCCCGGGACGGACAACGGGTGCTCGCCCGCTGGTCGAGCTGGGGCGCGATCCCCGAGGTGTTCGATGACCTGAAACCCGAGTGGGACGCCGAGCGCGCCGAGCTGCGCGAGTTGCTGGGCGATGACGAGTGGGAGGCTGCGGAGCGGACGACCATCAGCGCGCACTACACCGACCCGATGATCGCCCGGCAGGTGTGGCGGCTGCTGGACGGGCTGGGGTTCCGCGGCGGTGCGGTCCTCGAGCCCGGCTCCGGGTCGGGTACGTTCATCGGCCTCGCGCCTGAGTCGGCCCAGATGACCGGGGTGGAACTCGACCCGCTGACAGCGGCGATCTGCGCCGAGCTGTATCCGCACGCGACCGTCCGTGCCGAGTCCTTCGCCGACACGCGACTGCCCGAAGGACACTTCGACGCTGCCATCGGCAACGTGCCGTTCAGCAGCGTCACCCTGCACGATCCGCTGCACAACGCGACCCGGCAGTCGATGCACAACCACTTCATCATCAAGTCGCTACGCCTGACCCGGCCGGGCGGCCTCGTCGCGCTGCTGACCTCGCACTACACGATGGACGCGCAGAACCCCGGGGCGCGGCGGGAGATGAACGAGCTGGCTGACCTCGTGGGCGCGATCCGCCTGCCCACCGGGGCGCACCGCCGCGCCGCTGGGACGGAGGTCGTGACCGACCTGCTCGTGTTCCGGCGCCGGCTGCCCGGCGAGCAGATGCGCGACGACGCCTGGGAGACGGTTGCGCAGGTTCCCATCGACGGCGTGCCGATGCGGATCAACCGCTACTTCGATGAGCACCCGGAGCAGATGCTCGGGGAGGTCGGCGTCGGGCACGGGATGTACGACGCGAGCACGCTCACCATCACGACCGATCTGACCGACCTCGAGGCGGAACTCGCGGTCGCCGTCGACCAGCTCGTGTTCTCCGCGCGCCGGGCCGGTCTGACGATCACGGAGCGCACCGCCGAGCAGCAGGCGCGCCGCGCGGCGTTCACCCCGTCGGCGCCGGAGCTGTGGGACGGCAGCATCGTCGCGGGCGAAAGCGGCGGGTTCCGCACCGTGGTCTCGGGCTCGCTGGAGCCGCTCGCGGTGCCGAAGTCCGCCGAGCGCGAGCTGCGGGCCCTGCTGCGCCTGCGCGACGGGGCATCCCGCCTGCTGACCGCGGAGGCAGCGAGCGTGGACGACACGCCTGACATCGTGCTCACCCGCACGACGCTACGTCGCGACTACCTGAAGTACGTCGGCACCTACGGGGCGCTGAACCGCTACACGCTGCGCCCCACCGGGCGGACGAACGAGGATGGCGAGGAGACCTTCGCCCGCATCGTGCCGACCGCGATCCGCCTGCTGCGCTCCGATCCGTTCGGTCCCCTGGTGCTCGCACTCGAACAGTTCGATGACGAGGATCAGTCCGCATCGCCCGCTGCAATCATGAGCCACCGCGTGGTGGTGCCGCGAGCCGAAGTACAAGGCGTAGACAGCCCCGCCGATGCCATCGCCGTCAGCCTCGACCGAACCGGCGGGATCGACCTCCCCCTCATCGCCGACCTGCTCGGCATGAGCGACCACGACGCCCGCGAGGCGCTGGGAAACCTCGTGTTCGCCGACCCGACGACCGACCAGCTCATCCACGCCCCCGAGTACCTATCCGGCGATGTGCGGGTCAAGCTCGAAGCCGCCCGCCTGCGCGCGGAGCAAGACCCGGAGTTCCAGCTCAACGTGGACGCGCTGGCCGAGGCACTGCCCGCGCCACTCGGCATCCAGGACATCCACGCGAAGCTCGGTGCGGTATGGATCAGCGCCGACGTGCACGAACGGTTCCTGCGGAGCATCCTGCGCGCCGAAGACGTGCGCGTCGAGAACCCGCTGCCGGGCATGTGGGAGATCCGCGGCGGACGGCAGGGCCTGCCCTCCACCTCGGAGTGGGGCACACCGCGCCGCCCCGCGCCGGACATCGCCCAGGCCGTCATGGAGCAGCGGACGATGCTCGTCTACGACGAGGAGAAGGACATCGACGGCAAGGTGCGCCGCGTGCTCAACCCCGTCGAAACCGCCGCCGCGCAGGAGAAGGCCGACGCCCTCCAGGAACGGTTCAGCGATTGGGTGTGGGAAGACCCGGCTCGCGCACAGGCGCTCGTAGACGAGTACAACCGGCGCTTCAACTCCATCGTGCTCCGCGACTACACCGACGCGGGGGCGTACCTGTCGCTGCCCGGCCTGGCGTCGAACTTCGAGCCGCGCACGCACCAGCGCGCCGCCGTCGCGCGCATGGTGTCCGAGCCCGCCGCGGGCCTGTTCCACGAGGTCGGCGCGGGCAAGACCGCGGAAATGATCATGGGCGCGATGGAGATGCGCCGGATGGGGCTCATCAGCAAGCCCGTCGTGGTCGTGCCGAACCACATGCTGGAGCAGTTCGGACGCGAGTGGCTCCAGATCTACCCGCGCGCCCGCGTGCTCGCCGCATCCAGCCTCGACCTCACGGCAGACAAGCGGCGGCTGTTCGTCGCCCGCGCTGCCGCGAACGAGTGGGATGCGATCATCGTCACGCAGGGTGCGTTCGCCAAGGTCCCCCTGCGCGCATCGACCCAAGAGCAATACATCCGCGGGCAAGTGGAGGACGTGCGGCGAGTGCTGGGCGAGGCGACCGGCGAGCAGCGGATGAGCGTCAAGCGCATTCAGCGCAAGCTCCTGGCGATGGAGAACAAGCTCAAGGAGCGCACCGATACCGACCGCGACCGCGGCGTCTGCTTCGAGGACACCGGCATCGACTACGTCATCGTCGACGAGATGCACATGTACAAGAACCTCGCCACGGAGTCGAACATCCGCGATGCCGCCATCGAGGGCTCGGATCGCGCGAGCGACCTGCACATGAAGCTCGAATACCTCCGCTCGGCGGGGCGCGAGCGGGTCGTGACCGCGGCGACCGCGACACCCATCTCGAACTCGATCACCGAGACCTACGTCATGCAGCGATACCTGCGGCCCGACGTGCTGGAGTCGGCGGGGGTCGGCGCGTTCGATGCGTGGGCGGCGACGTTCGGCGAGCTGGTCACGCAGATGGAGATCTCGCCGACGGGCAGCACGTTCCGCATGAAGACCCGCTTCGCCCGATTCCAGAACGGGCAGGAGCTGCTGCGAATGTGGTCGGTGTTCGCCGACGTTAAGACCGCCGACGACCTCGACCTGCCCGTGCCCGCGCTCGTGCAGCGCGACGACGGCAGCCGCGCGCCCTCCACCGTGCCGGTGCAGCCGACCGTCGAACTGGAGCAGTACGTCGCTTCCCTCGCCGAGCGCGCCGAGAAGGTCGCCACCCGCCAGGTACGGCCCGACGAGGACAACATGCTCCTGATCGCCACCGACGGACGCAAGGCCGCGCTCGACATCCGCATGGTCATCCCCCACGACCCGTCCGGCCCGAGCAAGGTCGACGTCGCCGCCGACGCGATCCACCGCATCTGGGAGCGCACCCGCGACAACGAATACCTCGACACGCTGACCGGGCAGCCCTCCACGGTGCGCGGGTCGCTCCAGCTCGTGTTCTCCGATATCGGCACCCCGAACCAGGACAGGTGGAACGCCTACGACGAGCTGCGGCAGCAGCTCGTGCAGCGCGGCGTCCCCGCCGAGCAGGTCAGGTACATGCATCAGGCGAAGACCGACGTGGAGAAGGCCCGCCTATTCGCCGCGGCCCGCGCCGGCCACGTCGCCGTGCTCCTCGGATCGACGGAGAAGATGGGCGTCGGCACCAACGTCCAGGCCCGCGCCATCGCACTGCACCACCTGGACTGCCCGTGGCGGCCCTCCGACATCGCCCAGCGCGACGGGCGCATCCTGCGGCAGGGCAACCAGAACGAGGAAGTGGCGATCGTCCGCTACGTCACCGAGCGATCCTTCGACTCCTACATGTGGCAGACCGTCGAGCGGAAAGCCGCGTCGTTCGCGCAGCTCCTGCGCGGCAAGATCAACGCCCGCGAGATCGAGGAGATCGACACCTCCGCACTGTCCGCAGCCGAGGCCAAGGCAATCGCCTCCGGCAACCCGCTCCTGCTGGAGCACTCCGTCATCCTCAACGAGGTGAACCGGCTGCGACGCCTCCAGCGCGCGCACGAACGCAACGAGGACATGCTCGTCCACACCGGCAATCGCGCCCGGTCAGCCGCCGAGCGCGCCGCCGCGGACATTCGCGGGCTGGAAGCCGCAGCCCCACGGATGATCGACACGAGCGGCGACAGGTTCCGCATCACGCTCGGCACGCGCGACTACGACTCCCGCTCCGAAGCCGCGCACGCCCTCGCCGCGTGGATGGGCGACTCCGGGCTGAAGTGGCAGCCGCGGTACGGGCACAAGGATTTCGGGATCATCGGCCGCATCTCCGGCTTCGACGTCCACGTCGAGGCCCGCTCCGGGCTCGCCGCACTCGATGTGACCGTCTCCCTGCCCGAGGTGCCCCGCTCGGGCTTCACCATGCCGAAGGAGTCGTTCCTGGACGCCGGGCTCGGGCTCGTGCAGCGCATCGAGAACCGTGTCAGCGGCATCCCCTCCCTCCTCGACCAGGCCCGCGAAGACCTGAGAGAAGCCGAGCAGACCGTCGCCGACACCCAGCAGCGCCTGGGCCAACCGTTCCGCCACGCTCAGGCCCTCGCCGACGCCGAGGAAGACCTCGCTCGCGTCGAGTCCCAGCTCGCCGCGATGCACGACGAACCCGCACCCGAGCCCGCCGCGCCAGAGTCTGAGCGCGTCGAGCTGACCATCGAAGCAGTGCGCTCCTACGAGCCGAACCTGGGATCACGAGAGGGCACGGACGTTCCCGCTGCGGGAGACTGGAACAGTACCGCTGCCCACAGCCCCGAGAGGGAACCGCCGGGACTGCGACTGTGAAACGCTTAGTGCAGGTTCTCGTTCTGGCTTGTAGACTAGACAACCGCAGGTTCTCGTATCCCGTTGCTGAAAGGAGTGTGTGATGTCGATCTTGCTCGCGCCCCGCCGAAACCGCCAGGGCGCTGCCGCAGCCCGGCGCGCCGTGCTCGCGTCGCGGGGGCGCTTCTGGGAGCCGGGCGATTTCTCGCTCACTCCGTCGACCGCGCATCATCTGCTCGGCGAGCTGGAGGCTCGCGGCGAGCTGCGGCGCGTGCGACGCGGCCTGTACTGGCGCGGCACGAAGACGCCGCTGGGCATGGCCCCGCCCCCGACCGAGCGACTGATCGATGCGCTCGCCCCCGGCCCCGGCGTCGGTCCTGCGGGCCTGTCCGCGGCGAACCTGCTGCGCCTGTCGACGCAGATCCCGCGCCGCGCACTGGTGGCCGTTCCCGAGCGGGCTCCGTCGGATGCTGGGCCGGTCTCGTTCGTGTCCCGCGCGACGCGCACCGGACGGGCGAAGGCTGGGCTGAACGCCACCGAGGTCGCCGCGCTCGAAGTCCTCGACGACTGGAACGCCGTGCTGGAGGTCACCCCGGACAAGGCCGCAAGGCGGCTGACCGACCTGCTGCGCAGCGGCGGCCTCCGCGCCGAGCGGCTCACCCAGGCTGCGGCCACCGAGCCGGGCCGCACTCGTGCGCGCCTCGCCGCGCTGCTCGCTGCGGCCGGGCGGGACGACCTCGCGGCACGGATTACGTCACCGGACCCCCGCACGCGCCAAGCGGCGCTCGCCACCTTGGCAGCGGCATGACCGATTCGACGCTGTGGCGGGACGACGATCCCGAGGTGCTCCGCGGCACGTTCCTCGCCGCCGCGGAACGCCTCGGCGTGCAGCCGCTCGCAGTCGAGAAGGACTACTGGGTCTGCGAGGCGCTGCGCGCGATGACGACCGCCCATCCGGGCGAGGTTGTCTTCAAGGGCGGCACGAGCC
Source organism: Rhodoglobus sp. (assembly GCA_046155245.1). Taxonomy (GTDB): domain Bacteria; phylum Actinomycetota; class Actinomycetes; order Actinomycetales; family Microbacteriaceae; genus Rhodoglobus. Next base: position 22,284 of record JBJXDR010000113.1, read on the forward strand.
TGGAGAAGCTGCGGATCATCCGGCGCTTCTCCGAAGACCTCGACCTGCTCGTCATCGGCCAGTACCCGTCGAAGAACGCCGAGCAGCGCGCGCTGCGAACCCTGCTCACCACCGCGGCGGAGGCGACCGGCGCGGAACCGACCGGGGTGACAGCGGGCGGCAGCTCCGGCTCGTTCCACCGATCCGGTTACCTCAGCCCGCCGCTGGAGCACCGCGGCGAGCCCGGCGTGATTGCCGACCCCGCGGCGATCCTCGTGGAACTCGGCCAGTCCGGTGGGCCGAACCCGCACGCCCCGCACCCGGTCACCTCGCTCCTGGCACGCGAGCTGGCCGACTCGGGCTTCGACACGAGCGCGTGGGATGACCTGGCCTCCTTCGACGTGCCGATCCTGCATCCGGGACGCACGCTGCTGGAGAAGCTGCTGCGAGTGAACAACTTCGCCGCCGACCCCGAAGCCGCAGCCTCACCGCACGGCTGGCCGCGCATCGGCCGACAGCTCTACGACATCTCCGCACTGCTCCGCGATCCCTCCGTGCGCGAGTTGCTGGCAGACAAGTCACTCGTCGCCGACATCCTCACCAGCGCCCGCGAGGTCTCCGCGGCGTTCGGCAAGCCCGACCTTCCCACGCCCGCCGGCGGCTTCGCCGCATCACCGGCATTCGACGCGGCATCCCCTTTCGCAGACCGCCTCCGAGCCGAGCACGACGCAGCCATGCGCGACCTCTACTACGGCACCGACGCACCGCCGAGCTTCGGCGACATACTGGCTCAGGTTCGGGCAGACGCGGCGCTCCTCGAACCCTGAGCCAGTTGCCCTCCGTGGTGTTCATGCGTCGATGCCCGCGAACGCCTCGTCGAGCGCGTCAGCGGCGACCTCGACGATGAGGTCGGGACGCTTCGCGTAGTGCCCTTCCGTGATGTCGGTACTGCTGTGCCCGAGCAGGTCGCGTGCGACCTCGACGCCAGCCGTGTCCGATACCGCCGCAGCGACCGCCTTGCGGAGGCTGCGGAAGGTGAGATGCTCGGCGTCGACCCCAATAGCCAGCAGTTCCGGCTCGAACTCGCGGCGGAACATCCTGAGCAACTCGCCGACCGCGCTGGGGTCGCGCGGACGGCCGCGCTCGGTCGTGAACAGTACGTCGTCTGGATTCCGTTCGGGGTCGGGAACGTGGCTCGCCACGAGTTCGCTCAGTACCTTCGCCGCGAACTTCGGAACGCGAACCCAACGCTTCTGCCGCTCCGCTTTGGGCGAGTCCTGGCGAAACAGGCCGCGGGACTTGGTGCGAACCATCGTCCCGCCGACCCAGACGAGCGCCTCCATCGTGAGGCTTCCATCCGATTGTTCCACCGCCTCGAACCGCACGTCCTGGAGCCGGATCGCAATCGGTTCTGCGGTCCTCTCGGAGGTGCCGAGCGTGATGAGGATGTAGTCGGCGAGCAGCTTGTAGTTGGGCCGTCGGCCCACCGGATACCGTTTCCGGTGCCGCTCGGGCCACACCTCGCGGATGAGGTGGAGGATGTACTTGACCTGCACCGCGTCGAGTTCGAAGTACACCGTGTCCGGCTCGTCCGCTCGTCTGGTCGCACGGATCGGGTTCGCCACGACGACCGCTCCGTACCGTGTGTTCTGGATCGACCCGGCAGCCGAGAAATGCCCCTGCTGGATCGCCCAGTCGAACATGAGCGACATCACGTTCCGAACCTTGTTCGCGGTCGTCACCGACTTCTCCCGTGCGATGTCCATAAGCAACCCATCAGCACGGTCGGCGGTGATGTCAGCGATGGCGATGGCCCCGGCGCGCGGGATGACATGCGCTCGGACCACCGAGGCGTAGCCATCGACGGTCTGCTCGCGGCGCTGGCGCAGCACCCGCGGATCGTCGTCGTGATACGCCGTCTGAAGCCACGTCGTCGCCAGCTCGGCGACGGTCATGAGCTGTGTTCGTCGCGCCAGGACTCGACCGACTGCGGCATCGGCCGCTTCCTGCAACGCGGCCAGCGCCTCGGCTTCGGTCGCTCCGCTACCGCTCGGACGACGCTCGTGCCCGTTGCCGTCGTAGACCCGTCCTCGCGCGATGACGAGACCGCTCGGCTCGACGGTGTAGGTCACCTTGCCGAGTTCGCCGAGCGCACGCTTCGGCCGCGCCATCAGTCGCGCGCCCTGTCCGTCGGGGCCACGATCCGCCCCGCGATGAACGCCTCGACATCCTCATCGCGGTAGCGGACGTTGTGCGTCGAGAGTGCGACGAACGGCAACCCGAGACCTCGGCTGCGCGCGCGCTCTGTCCGCCAGTCAGCGAGCGTCCTGATCGGGATGCCCGTGTACTCGACAAGCTCCTGCGGAGTCCACAGGCGGGGGCGGTCGTCGCTCATACCAATGAGGTAGGCGGCACCACCCGTCGACCTCCAGCGAACCCCGTAGGACGGCCAAGAATCGAGTAAACGGACGGGTTCTCGGACAAGCTTGGTAACGACCCTGGTCATGCTTGGCATTGCACTTCCCTGTCTTTCTCGGGAAGTGCGGCCCCAGCGAGCGCCCTGCGGTTCTCAGATCCTCAAGCCGAGCTGTACTTCTCGGTGTAGTCGCTACACAGCACGAACGGCCGTCCCTTCGGGGGCGGCCGTTCGTGCGGAGACGGTAGTAGCCGGAGAGTTCATTACTTTTGCGTAATGGTCACGTTGTCCACTACGAGAAAGTAATGAACAGTGCTATCATTACGTTATTGTAATGGAGGGGCTATGAAGGGGATTGCCCGAAGGCCGCAGGACTTGGGCGAGATTGTGCGAACGATCCGACTCGCACACAAGATCTCGCAGGACGACTTGGCTGCCCAACTAGGGGTCACGCAGCGATACCTCTCCGAGCTAGAACGCGGCAAGCCGAAGATACTTGACGACCGCTACTTCACTGTGCTGAGCAGACTCGGAATCACGATCATGTACACGACAAATGACTAAGGTCCTGCCTGCATACCTCTACGGCCGGCACATCGCTAATCTCCAACGCGGGGCGCGGGGCATAGAGGTCGACTGGTCGCCAGCCAGTTCCCGAGTTCGTGGGAAGGCCGAGATTTCTGCGAGCCTACCGACTGGAATAGCGCCAGCGGAAGCAGCGGCGGACAACTTCTTTGGGGGGCTCTTGCCGGAAGGGCCATGGCTCGACCGTCTAGCCAATGAGGTGGGTGTTCACCATTCCGACATCTTCGGACTGCTGGACAACGTTGGGGGAGACCTTGCCGGCGCTCTAACCATCGGACACACCCGTGATCACAGGCCACCGGAGCGACTAGATCCGGCTCAGCTCCCACAGCTACTGGAGCAGGCGAGCGGGTACTTCATCGGCGGTGGCGGTTCCGCACTGCCGGGCTACCAGCGAAAGATCACCCTGACCCGGATGAACGACGAGTGGTGGTTGGGAAATGGAACGCTCCCGTCAACACATATCCTCAAGCCGTCACCCGACTTAAACTCTCGAGTCACCGATTCTGAGGCATATCTCCTCACGTTGTCCCGCGCCCTAGGACTGACGACCTTCGATTCCTGGACGGAGAACATTGGCGGATTGAGTGTCGTTGTGATCGAGCGGTACGACCGCGAACAGTCGATGAGTGACGAGCCAGCAAAACGACTGCATCAGGAAGACGCGGCCCAGGCATTGGGCCTGCCTTGGCTATCGGACGCGAAATTCCAGCGCAACGACGCCCGCGCAAACCTCGCGGCAATCGCAAATCTACTCGATACTGAACGTACGATTTTCGACACCAGCGAACCAGAACGAATCCGTCTTCTGCGATATGTGACCTTCAATTTCGCATCGGGCAACACAGACGCCCACGCAAAGAACTACTCGATACTCCGACCTGACGGATCCCCCGCAAGACTTGCGCCCTTGTATGACCTCATGCCTCTCGCCGTACTGTCTGAAGGGCGTCTTGGTCTGCCGTTGTGGATCAACGGCAAACGAATGAGCAACGAAGTCACGGTCAGCGACCTCATGATGGAAGCTGGAACCTGGGGAGTGGCGTCCGCAGAGGCGGAGCTAGCAATCACCGATACGCTGCAGAGGCTCGCGGCCGCCGTGCGAGACATTCCAGCGCCGAGATCAATTGCAGCTCTCCTACCTGGCTTTGTTCGCACTCAAGCCAACGCGTTGCTCGACGGGAAGCCAGCACGCATAGAGGGTCCGGTCCCCGCGTACTTCCGGAACCGGATCGGAACGCCCGGCGGCGAAGTCGCCGCACCAACTCCCTCGCAGCCTTAGGCGTCCCCAGGGACTCGGCACGGCACTGGCCAGACCCGGGCAGCGTCCTATCAGGGACGGCCGCTCGTGGGTTGTTGGGCCGCGGAGTGCTTGTCTATCCTGCGCTGGGCCCCCGCCGCGCCCCGTAGAAGCGCTTCTCGAAGACCTGGCGCGCGAGCCGGGTCGTGCGCAGGTAGTCCTCCTCGAAGACGCTCGCCGAGCCGGGCGGGTATTCGAGCAGGCGTGCCACGCCTTCGAGCGCTCTTCGATCGGTCGGGAGCACGTCGGAGGTCTTGGCGGTCCAGAGCGTCATCCCCGACCGGGCACGGGAGGCAAGCATCCACGCGTTGTGCAGCCGCGCGGCGTCAGCAGTCGTGACGAGTCCCGCGCGCTCGGCCGCGGCCAGTGCGCGCAACGTCGACGTGGTGCGCAGCCCCTCGACTCGCGCCCCGTGCTCGAGCTGCAGCAGCTGCACGAACCACTCGACGTCGCTGAGCGACCCGCGCCCGAGCTTGAGGTGGCGAGCGGGGTCGGCGGCCTGAGGCAGTCGCTCGGTCTCGACCCGCGCCTTGATGCGCCTGATTTCGCGGAGGTCCTGCTCCGCGATCGTCGACGGGTAGCGTACATCGTTGACGAGCTCCTCCCACGCCGCGAGCACGGCTCGGTCGCCCACCACGATGCGCGCCCGAAGCAGCGCCTGCGCCTCCCACGTCAACGACCACCGCTCGTAGTACGCGCGGTAGCTGTCGAGCGAACGCACTATCGCGCCGTTCCGACCCTCGGGGCGCAGGCCGAGGTCAAGATCGAGCGGCACCCGCAGGTCCTCGGTGAGGCGACTGATCGAGTGGACTATCGCTTCGGCGCGCTGGTGCGCCTCGTCGTCGGATGCCCCGGCCGCTCGGTACACGTACATGACGTCGGCATCCGACCCGAACCCCAACTCGGCGCCGCCGTAGCGGCCCATCGCGATGATGCCGAACTCGAGGCCGTCGCCGTACCGGTGAGCCAACGAGAGCACTCCACTGAGGATGACCGTGGTGACATCCGACAGCGCGACGCCGAGCTCCTCGATCGACACAACGCCGAGCATCGAGCCGAGCGCCAAACGAAGTATCTCCCGCCGGCGGGCCGTGCGCAGTGCGAGAGCCGCGCCGTCTACATCGCCTTCATGCCGGGCGACTGTCGCAATCGACTCCTCGAGCAGCACCGGATACGGGCGAGGCCGCAGCTCCTCCTCGTTCTCAAGCCATGCGGCGGCTTCGGGGATGCGTTCGAAGATCGCGCCGACGAACCGTGATCCCGACAACACCTGCGTCATGCGTTGTGCTGCCGCACTCGAGTCACGGAGCATGCGCAGGAACCAGTACGCCTCACCGAGATCCTCACTGAGGCGACGGAAGGCGAGAAGCCCGTAGTCCGGGTCCGCACCCTCGGCGAACCACTGCAGCATCACCGGCAAAAGGTTGCGCTGAATGATTGCCCGACGCGATACCCCCCCGGTCAGCGCGGCGATGTGCTTGAGGGCGCCCCGGGGGTCGCTGAACCCGATAGCCGCGAGTCGCGCCTCGGCCTGTTCGCTCGAGAGCGTGAGGCCTTCGTCAGGCAAGGCAGCGACCGCCGACAGCAGAGGGCGATAGAAGAGTCGCTCGTGAAGGCTGCGCACTGCCTGCTTGGTGCGTTGCCACTGTTGGACGAGCTCGTCGGCGGTGGTCACGATGCCGGACGCCCGCGCGAGGATGCGCAGGGCATCCGGGTCGGTCGGCATGAGGTGCGTGCGGCGTAAGCGGCTCAACTGGAGCCGGTGCTCGAGCAGGCGCAGAAACCGGTAGTCGCCGGAGAACTCGCCCGCCTCGACCCGGCCGATGTACCCGTGCTCAGCGAGTGCCTCGAGCGCGGGCAGGGTTGCGACCTGCCGCACGCCGGGATCCGTCTGCCCGTGCACAAGCTGAAGGAGCTGGATCGTGAATTCCACGTCACGCAGACCCCCGGGGCCGAGCTTGAGTTGCACATCGAGCTCGTTGGCGGGGATGTTGGCGGTGACCCTCTCGCGCATCCGCTGCACTGAATCGACGAAGTTCTCGCGGGAGGCGCTCGACCACACCTTCGGCGCCAGAGCGTCGACGTACTGCTGGCCGAGGTCGAGATCACCGGCGAGCGGACGCGCCTTGAGCAATGCCTGGAACTCCCAACTCTTGGCCCACCGGTCGTAGTAGGCCAAATGTGAATCGAGAGTGCGCACGAGCGCGCCGTCCTTGCCCTCCGGGCGCAGGTTCGCGTCTACCTCCCACAGGCCGGGCTCGGTCGCCAGGTCGTGGATGCCCCGCATCGTCTGCACTGCCAGCCCAGTGGCGATCGTCACGGCCCGGTCGTGCGCAAGGGGGGACTCGTCCTCGAGGGCTCCGCCCTCCCCCACGAAGATGACGTCGACATCGGACACGTAGTTGAGTTCGCGCGCACCGGCTTTGCCCATTCCGATGATCGCAAGTCGAGTTGCGGCGACCTCGTTCGCCGGGAACTTGACGTCACGTCGCGCGACCGCGAGAGCCGCGTCCAGTGCAGCACCGGCGAGGTCGGCCAGCGCGGCGGCGACAACAGAAACCGCGGCGATCGGGTCGGCCTGCTCGAGGTCCCACGCGGTCAGTTGCACGAGGTGTCGGCGGTAGCGCACCCGAAGCGCGACCCATGCCTTGTCACCCTTGAGTCCGTCGACGGCATTCAGGAGATCCGCTCCGTACTCGGAGGCGGGAGCCGAGATGGGCTCCGCCAGTGCGTGCAGCTCGCCCGCGTGGCGCGCGAGAAAGTCACCGAGACCCGAGGAGGCACCGAGCACACGAATGAGGCGCTGCGCGGCATCCGGAATCTTCAGCAGCGCCGCGAGCTCTGCAGCGGCGTGCTCGTGCAGGGCGACGAGGTAGCGCAACGCCTGGTCGGGATCGGCAGCCAGCGCGAAGTGCGGTACTAGAGCAGGTGCATCCAGTGCCTCGAGGCGACGCGACGTCTCGTCCAGCTCGGCAAAACCGAGGCGGGCGAGTTCGGTCAGCGTCGTCGGTGGCCGGGACATGGCGGGAGGGGGCACGAGCTAAAGGATCTCGAGGTTGCTCTCCAACTCGTACGGCGTGACCTGCGCACGGTACTGGCTCCACTCGCGGCGCTTGTTCAACAGCACGTAGTTGAAGACCTGCTCGCCGAGGGTCTCGGCGACCAGCTCGGAGTCCTCCATGAGGGAGACGGCGTGGTCGAGGCTCGCGGGCAGCTGGTTGTAGCCCAGTGCGCGCCGTTCCGCGTCGGAGAGCTCCCAGACGTTGTTCTCGGCCTCGGGCGGCAGCTCGTAGCCCTCCTCGATGCCCTTGAGTCCGGCCGCAAGCAGCAGTGAGAACGTGAGGTACGGGTTCGCCGCGGAGTCGATCGCCCGGTACTCGACGCGCGCGCTTTGCCCCTTGTTCGGCTTGTAGAGCGGCACGCGCACGAGTGCCGAGCGGTTGTTGTGTCCCCAGGTCACGAAGCTCGGCGCCTCGTCACCACCCCACAGCCGCTTATACGAGTTCACGAACTGGTTCGTCACCGCTGTGATCTCGGGCGCGTGGTGCAACAGCCCGGCGACAAACTGCTTGCCGATCTTCGAGAGCTGGTAGTGGCCGGATGCGTCGTAGAACGCGTTCGAGTCCCCCTCGAATAGCGACAGGTGGGTGTGCATGCCCGATCCCGGATGCCCCGACATCGGCTTCGGCATGAAGGTCGCGTACACCCCCTGCTCGATTGCGACCTCCTTGATTACCGTGCGGAAGGTCATGATGTTGTCGGCGGTCGTGAGCGCGTCGGCGTAGCGCAGATCGATCTCGTTCTGCCCAGGCCCGGCTTCGTGGTGGCTGAACTCCACCGAGATGCCGAGATCCTCGAGCATCCGCACCGACCGGCGGCGGAAGTCGTGGGCCGTGCCACCGGGCACGTTATCGAAGAAGCCTGCCGCGTCGACAGGCTGCGGCTGTCCGTTCTTCAGCTCGGTCGACTTGAGCAGGTAGAACTCGATCTCGGGATGCGTGTAGAACGAGAAGCCGCGATCGGCAGCCTTGGCGAGAGCTCGCTTGAGCACGTTGCGAGGGTCGGCGATGGCGGGCTGGCCGTCGGGGGTCGTGATGTCGCAGAACATGCGAGCGGTCGGGTCCACCTCGCCGCGCCATGGGAGGATCTGGAACGTCGCCGGGTCGGGGTGGGCGAGCATGTCGGCCTCGTAGGCGCGCGTGAAGCCCTCGATGGCCGAGCCGTCGAAGCCGAGTCCCTCAGCAAATGCGCCCTCGACCTCGGCGGGAGTGATCGCAACGCTCTTGAGGGTACCCACGACATCCGTGAACCACAGCCGGATGAACTTGACCCCCCGCTCCTCGATTGTGCGAAGAACGAAGTCACGCTGCTTGTCCATCAAGCTCCTCAGGAAGTCACGCTGTTTGACACGCCGAAGTGGGCCCCGGGCACCGCTCTTAGGCTACCGGGTCGGGCCATCGGGCACGTCACTAGACTCGGCTCATGGCAGAGCAGGCAGTCAAGCGCGTTCGCACCCGGCACTTCCAGAGTGCTAAGGAGAACGGCATCAAGATCACCGGGCTCACGAGCTATGACCAGCTCACGGCCGGGATATTCGACGAGGCGGGCATCGACTTCCTGCTCGTCGGGGACTCCGCGGGTAACAACGTGTATGGCTACGACACGACGCTTCCGGTGTCGATCGATGATCTGATCCCGCTCGCGCGCGCGGTCGCGGGGGCCGTGCAGCGCGCCTTCGTCGTTGCGGACATGCCCTTCGGCTCCTACGAGACCGGGCCCGATGAGGCCCTCCACACGGCCTTTCGATTCATGAAAGAGACCGGGGCACACGCAGTCAAGCTCGAGGGTGGGGTGCGCAGTGCCGAGCAGATCCGGCGGATCGTGAGCGCGGGCATCCCGGTTATGGCGCATATCGGGTTCACGCCGCAGAGCGAGCACGGGCTCGGCGGGCACGTGATTCAGGGCCGCGGCGCGCAGCTCCCGCAAATGCACGCCGACGCGCACGCCGTGGAGGACGCTGGTGCGTTCGCGGTCGTACTCGAGATGGTGCCCAGCGAGGCCGCCGCCAAGGTCACCGAGGAGCTGAAGATTCCGACGATCGGCGTGGGTGCCGGCCCCCACGTGGATGGGCAGTTGCTGGTGTGGACCGACTGGGCGGGGTTCACGAAGGGGCGCATCCCGAAGTTCGTGAAGCAGTACGCCAACCTGCGCCAGAACCTCACGGATGCCGTCACCGCCTACCGCGCCGACGTCGAGGGCGGCAGCTACCCGGGGCCCGAGCACTCGTACGAGGACTGACATGACCCGCGGGTGGGCCCACATCGGTATGGCCGGGTGGGTCTACCCCGACTGGCGCGGCGGCTTCTACCTGAAGGGCCTCACGCAGAAGAACGAGCTCGCCTACTCGATACGCCCTTGCGGGCTACTCGACCGACCTAGTCTTCCGAAGCGTCCTCGGCCGCCCACTTGCGCGCGCGCTCCGCGATGATCTCCGGAGCTCGCGCGGCCTCCTCGCGGCTCGCGAACGGGCCATCGCGGTCGGAGGACAGCGACTGCGCGCCCTCCTCGACCTCGCCGGTCTTGTGGTTGTACCACCAGTCGGTCATCCAGTGCCTCCCTCGCGAAACTAGACTCAAGACTATGCCTCGGGACACGCAGGGACACCTCGTTCCCGGGCTGGTTTCCCCCCGCCGCCCCGTGCCGCAGGCCATCTCGCGGCCTGAGTACGTGGATCGGCCGGAGCCCGCGCGATACACCGGGACGAACGTCTACACTTCCGCCGAGGTCGAGCGCATCCGCACCGCGGGCCGCATCGCCGCGCTGGCTGTCGAGGCGGTGGGCGCGAGCATCAGGCCGGGCGTCACGACCGAGCAGTTGGATGCGATCGCCCACGAGTTTCTCGTCGCCCACGACGCCTACCCCTCGACTCTCGGCTACCGCGGGTTCCCTAAGTCGTGCTGCACGAGCATCAATGAGGTCGTGTGTCACGGAATCCCGGATGACACCGTGCTCGTCGAGGGCGACATCGTGAACGTCGACATCACGGCCTTTGTGGATGGCATGCACGGCGATCTGAACCGAACCTTCGCCGTTGGTGACGTCGCCCCGGAGGTGGCGGCGTTGGTCGAGCGCACCGAAGAGGCGCTGAATCGGGGAATCAAGGCGGTTGCGCCGGGCCGTGAGGTCAATGTGATCGGTCGCGCGATCGAGTCCTATGCGCGTCGTTTCGGCTACGGCGTGGTTCGTGACTTCACGGGGCATGGCGTGGGGTCTGCCTTCCACACCGGCCTGATCGTTCCGCACTACGACTCTGCGCCGGCCTTCACCGACGTGATGGCGGCCGGCATGGTCTTCACGATCGAACCGATGCTCACGATCGGAACCCCCGCCACACCCGGGACCATTGCCTGGGACCAGTGGCCCGACGACTGGACCGTCACCACCCGGGACAAGTCACTGACCGCCCAGTTCGAGCACACCCTCGTGGTGACCGAGCGAGGCGCAGACATTCTCACCCTCCCCTAGGAAAGTAGCGACATATGGCAAAGGCGCTTGGCATCGACATCGGCGGCACCGGGATCAAAGGTGCTCTCGTGGACACCGACACCGGTCAGCTACTCAGCGACCGCATCAAACTACCGACCCCCGCGGGTGGCCTGCCCAACGACATCGTCAAGACCGTCATCGAGCTGATCGCGAAGCTCGGCGGAGCAGACGCGAGCGTGCCGGTGGGGATTTGCTTCCCGGCGATCGTCAAGCACGGGCGCACGATGTCGGCGGCGAACGTGTCTAAGAACTGGATCGGTCTGGAGGCCGAGAAACTCTTCGAGACGGCGCTCGGTCGAAACATCCATTTCGTCAACGATGCGGATGCCGCGGGCTACGCCGAAACCCGCTACGGTGCAGCCAAAGGGGTACCGGGCCTCGTCATACTTGCGACCCTCGGCACCGGAATCGGAACCGCGCTGATCTACAACGGTGTTCTGATCCCCAACGCCGAGCTCGGACACATCGAAATCCGGGGTCGCGATGCCGAGAGTCGCGCTTCATATTCTGCCAAGGAGCGCGGCCGCCTCAGTTGGAAACGGTGGGCAGCACGACTTCAGATCTACTTCACACGACTTGAGGCGCTGTTCTCTCCCGACCTCTTCATAGTGGGCGGTGGCGTCTCCAAGAACTACCAGGAGTTCCTGTCGATGCTGTCGCTGAAGACACCGATAGTCCCCGCGGTGCATCGCAACAACGCGGGGATTCTCGGTGCGGCAGCCCTGGCCGTGGCCGACTGAGCCTGACTACTCCTTAGTCAGGGTGAGCGTCCAGGTCGCGTCGCCCTGAACGCCGTCGAGGTCAATGGTGGAGGCGCCGTCAGAGTACGGTCCGGTCATCGTCGACGTGCCGTCCGTGAACTCGATCACGATCGTGAGCTGGCCGCCTGAGAGAGCCCAAGTATCGGTCGCGTCGTCAAACTGGCTGTCGTTGTATGTGAAACCGACCGTGTTGTCGGCTTGGAAATCCATGAGCCAGACGTCACCATCGGAATCGGTTCCTCCCCAGGTCGTTCCAGCGAGGGAGGTGTCAGTGGCGGTGCTGCCACCACCTGTGATGGACGGGAGGCCGAAGCATCCAGTCAGGCTCACGAGGAGGGTCAGGACGACGGCAGCAAGGGCTGCGGGGCGGAGAGTTTTCAAAAGGCACAGTAGCGACGGCGGCCGGGCCGCCGCAACAGGCACCCAAGCCAAGGCTTGCCTGACTGGCAGGGATGCCCGAGGGGGGTGTTAGCTTGTCCGCATGAGCATCCCTGACTCCCCCACCGGCCACGCCAACGAAGCTCACGGAAATGGGATAGCTCAGAAACTCAATTGGTTGCGTGCGGGCGTCCTCGGCGCGAATGACGGAATCGTGTCGGTCGCAGCCATCGTGGTGGGTGTCGCTGGTGCTACGAGCGCCCTCGCACCGATTCTCACCGCCGGCGTCGCGGGACTCGTTGGTGGGGCTATATCAATGGCTCTCGGCGAGTATGTGTCGGTATCGAGCCAGAAGGACACCCAGCGCGCCCTGATCGCGAAGGAACGCCGCGAACTGGCCGAACAGCCCGAGGAGGAGCTCGCCGAGTTGGCGGGGCTGTTCGAGAGGAAGGGCCTGTCGGCGGCGACCGCACAACAAGTGGCCGTCGAGCTGACGGCTCATGACGCGCTCAGCGCCCATCTGGAGGTCGAGCTCGGCATCAACGAGCGAGATGTGGTGAGCCCGTGGCAGGCGGCCGGGGCATCCGCACTCGCCTTCTTCGTCGGCGCGCTGCTGCCGCTCGCCGCGATCCTGCTGCCGCCGGAGGGCGCGCGCGTGCCCGTAACCTTCGCAGCAGTGCTGATCGCACTCGCCGGAACTGGCGCCCTGAGCGCGTGGGTTGGCGGCAGCCCGTGGCTTCGGCCCACCCTGCGCGTCGTCATCGGCGGCGCGATCGCGCTTGCCGCGACCTTCCTCATCGGAACATTGCTCGGTACCACCGGCGTGGTCTAGCCATGGCGAAGATCCTCGTCGTCGAGGACGATCCGACAATGGGGGCGCTCGTGCAGCGCGGCCTAACCGAGGAGGGGTATGAGGTGTCCCTCGTGGGCAACGGGGTCGACGCCCTCATCGCCGCAGCCAATGAGGATTTCAGTGCGGCAGCAATCGACGTGATGCTCCCCGAGATGACGGGATTCGAGATCTGCCGTCATCTGCGCCAGCGCGGCAGCACCCTTCCCGTGCTGCTGCTCACGGCCCGTGACGCCGTGGAGGATCGTGTGTTCGGCCTCGACTCAGGAGCGGACGACTATCTCACGAAGCCGTTCGCGTTCGCCGAGTTCAGCGCGCGCATCCGGGCCCTCGTGCGCCGCGATGCCGCGACCGCCAAGATCGCGCTCAAGGTGGGGAGGCTCGAACTCGACCCCATGTCGGTACGCGCGGTCGTCGCCGGGCGCCCTGTCGCCCTCAGCACCAAGGAATTCGCGCTGCTCAGCCTGCTGGTCTCCCGGGCGGGTGAGTCGCTGAGCCGCGTCGAGATACTGCAGGAGGTCTGGGGCACGACGAAGCACATCGACCAGACCATCGTCGACCAGTACGTCAGCTACCTCAGGCGCAAGCTCGACCCGGCCGACTCCGGCGTCACGATCGTCACAGTGCGGGGCGTGGGCTACCTGTTGCGCGAGGATGCGCCGTGATGTCCCGATTGTCGATTCGTGCGCGCATCACCATCGGGAGCGTTCTGGCGGCCGCCGTACTTCTCTCGGTCGGGCTGTGGCTGGTGCGCGCGCAGGTCAACAGCATTCTGACCGGAACTAACGCCGTGCTCGCCGAGGGCGACCTGGTCTCGTTCGAGAAGGACATCCTTGCGAACCCGGACGAGCCCGTCGACGACCCGGGCACGGGCGTACTCGTGTTCGTTCGGGCACCCGACGGCGAGCGGCAGGTGGACACGCTTCCCGAGTTCCTGCACGGTGTCGTGGAGCGCCGGGACGGTGCCGACGAGCAGTTCACGGCGCAGGACGACGGTGAGTCCTTCGTTGTCGTGGGCCGCGTGGTTACGACGAGCGCGGGCGACTGGTCACTGTGGGCCGCTCGCAGCGAAACCGCGAGTCAGCTCGCGCTCGAGTCTCTCGACCGCCTGCTCGTGATCGGCGGCCTCGTGCTGCTAACGGGCTTTGGGATCGCGTCGTGGTTGCTGGCCTCGGCTGCCTTACACCCGGTGCGGCAGATGCGCGAGCGGGCCGAAACTCTGGGAGCCCAGAACAGCGACGACGGGCTGCCGGTCGGGCCCGCTCAGGATGAGTTGGCCAAGCTCGCGACTACCCTCAACGAGTTCATCCGGCGCGTGCGGTCCTCGGCCGCTCGGGAGAAACGAATGGTGTCGGATGCCGCGCACGAGTTGCGCACCCCGCTCGCGGCGCTGCGCACCCAGCTCGAACTCGCGCACGACGACTTCGGCGACGCGGAGGCCCTCGCCGCTCAGGTGACGGCGGCCGAGGCATCCGTCGCGCATCTCTCGTCGCTCGCGACCAATCTGCTCGAGCTCTCCCGCCTCGAGTCCAGCGAGCGTACGGCCGGATCCGCGACGACTCGCGAGCTTGTCGAGCAACTCATGGGCTCGATCGACCGGGCACGGATGCTCGGCCTCGCCAAGCACGCCGACATCGGTTTCGAGCTGCTCGACACCGACCAGCAGCAGCACTACGCCCTCGATCCGCAGGGCTTCGGACGCATCGCCGACAACCTGCTCGCGAATGCCGTCGCGGCCATCGATCCCGGGGGAAGCGTTACCGCGACTGTGCAGCAAACAGCGTCAGGCATCGTTCTGCAGGTAAGCGACTCGGGGCACGGTATGGACGAGACGTTCCTCCCGCGCGCGTTCGAGCGGTTCACGCGACCCGACGACTCCCGGAGCGCGGCGACCGGAGGCAGCGGACTGGGACTGGCTCTCGTGAAGGCGATCGCGTCGGCGGCGGGCGGAACAGCAGCGGCCGAAAACACGCACCCGGGCCTTACCGTGAGCGTGAGCATCCCGAGCATGTGAGAACTCTCACGCTGGGGGGCGCGCACTCAGAGCAACCGCATAGCTCGCCGGAGCACTGTTGTGACATGACCACTCAGGCCCCGGCGTCGACGATCCCGGCAGCAACCCGCTCAGCTGGATCGCGCCCGCCGCGCATCGACCGCCGGCTCCAGTTCGCGCGACGGTCTCGCCGCGCCGACTTGCTCGTGACTCTGCTCTGGGCGTCGGGTGCCGCGGCCGCGGCCCTGTACCTCGCATCGGGCGGAGCTGCCCTGCTGACCTCTCCCGCCGCGATTGTCACGGGACTCGGCATCGTTCTCGGCCTGATCGGCACCGACTTCATCCTCGTGATGCTCGTGCTTGCCGCGCGCATCCCGCTGTTGGATAGTACGATCGGCCACGATCGAGCGGTTGCCATCCACCGCAGACTCGGAAAGCCCGCCCTGTACCTGATTCTTGCCCACGCCGTGCTGCTGCTGATCGGCTACGGAATGAGCACCGGCCTTAATCCGATCGCCGAGATCGGTCCCATGCTCACCCTGCCCGACATGCCGCTCGCCTTCATCGGCACCGGTCTGCTGATCGCGGTGGTGGTGACCTCGCTCGTCGCCGTGCGCCGCAAGTTCAGCTATGAGGGCTGGCACCTCGTGCACCTGCTGAGCTATGTGGCGGTCGCCTTCGCACTACCCCACCAGCTCAGCGTCGGCGGAGTTCTCGCGGAAGGCACGGCGCAGCGCGTGTACTGGATCGCCCTCTACGTGCTCGCATTCGGGTCGATCCTCACCTTCCGTTTCGTCGAACCGATCGTCGCGAGCCTGCGTCACCGCATCACGGTTACCGGGGTCACTCAGGTCGCACCCGGCGTGACCTCGATCCACCTCCGCGGCTCGAAGTTGCGCTCGCTGGTCACAGCAGGTGGCCAGTTCTTCATCTGGCGCTTCTGGACCGGTCGCACCTGGTGGCACTCGCACCCGATCTCGCTCTCCGCAGTACCGACCGACACGACCGCGCGTATCACCGTGCGCGATCTCGGGGCCGGTAGCCGGCGTATCAGCACCGTGCCCGCGGGCACGAGGGTGTCGATCGAGGGACCTTACGGACTGTTCACGGATGCCGCCCGCACTGCCCCGAAGATGGCCATCGTGGCCGCGGGTGTCGGAGTCACCCCGGTGCGAGCTCTCCTCGAGCACGCCAACATCGCTCCTGGAGAGGCGACGGTGTTGCTGCGCGCAAGCAACGACGACGAGACCTACCTGTGGGACGAAGTGCGGGCCATCGCGGCAGCCAAGGACGTGCGTCTCTACACGATGGTGGGCCGACGATCACCGGTTGGTCCGTCGTGGATGCCCGAAGAGGATGCTCGGCGCGGCGTCACGCTGCGCAACATCTTGCCCGACCTCGCCGACTCCGACCTCTACCTCTGTGGCCCGACAACATGGCTTGACCTCGTCGAGGACGACGCCCGAGTTCTCGGGCTGCCAGAGCACCAGATCCACGCAGAAAGGTTCGACTGGTGAGAACACGCGCCGTGATCGGAAGCATCTTCGCGTCGCTCGGCGTGCTGGTGGTGGGCTGGCAGGCCGGCAACTCCGCGGTGACGTCAACGACGGTGACCCAGCCCCCGTCGACGACAACCACGACCACGAGCGGGACGGGCACCTCGAGCGGGGCGACCACGCCGACAACTCCTGCGGCTCCCGCCGCGGGAGCGGCAGACGGCACCTATACCGGATCGACCGTCAACACGCGATTCGGTCCGGTGCAGGTGCAGGTCACTCTCTCGGGCGGCACGATCACCGATGTGACAGCACCCCAGCTGACCAACGCGGATGGCCGCTCGGTGCAGATCAGCAATTACGCGGCTCCCATTCTGGCGAGCGAGGTGAAGGCGTCGCAGTCCGCACAGGTGTCCACCGTAGGTGGAGCCACGTACACGACCCGCGCGTATCTGCAGTCCCTGCAGTCCGCGCTAGACCAGGCCGGGTTCTGATGCGCCGCACCTTCGAGACCATGGGAACCGTGGCATCCGTCGACGGCATCGACGAGCCCACCCTCGCAGCCGTGCGCGACATCTTCACCACGGCAGATGAGCGCTTCAGTCTGTACCGCCCGGACTCCGAGTTGAGCCGAGTCGCCTCGGGAGAGTTGACCTTGCCCGAGTGCTCCGTCCAGGTGCGCGACGCCTACGCTGATGCCCTCGCATTCAGTTCTCTCACGTCGGGAGCCTTCACCCCTCACCGCTGGGACGGCGTCATCGACCTCAACGGCATCGTGAAGGCGCAGGCGATGCAGAAGGCGGGTGGTCTGATTCACTCGAGCGGATGTCGCGACTGGAGCCTCAACGTCGGTGGTGACATCCTCGTCGGTGGGCACGCGCCGCACACGACCGGAATCGTGGATCCCTTCGATTCGGGAACCCTGCTGTGTGCGATCGACTTCATCGCGCCGCGCGTTGCGATGGCGACCTCCGGTAGTGCCGAGCGTGGTGATCACATTTGGCTTGCGGGTGCGACCGGTCCAGCCGAGTACGTCCAGGTGAGCGTTGTCGGCAACGACATCATCACGGCCGACGTTCTCGCGACGGCGATAGTCGCGGGCGGGCGATCCGCCCTCGACGAGGTGACGGCGCGGTGGGACGTGGACGTGATCGCGGTAGCTCGCGACGGCTCCATGCTCGCGACCCCGGGCATCCGAACCGCTCTGGCCGCGTAATCAGTTGCTACTGAGCGACGCTGATCGAGCCGATCACGCTCGCAATGCTGCCGATGAGAGCGACCAGCCCCACGAGCACTGACAGTGATCCGGTGCCGAGACCGATCAGTGCCATGGTCATGAGCGTCGTTGGCGCGCCCTGGGCCTTGAGTTGGCGGGCTCGCGCGATTCCCATGATCGAGAAGACAATGGCGAGGGGCGCGAGCAGGAATAGCAGGTTGAAGAACACCGAGATGATGCCGGTGATGAACCCATAGAACGCGTACTTGTTGACCTGTACGTCGACGTTGCGGCCGGGTGTCGCGTTGATGACCGCCCCGGTCCAGACCACGGAGCGTGCCGCGCCGTAGGGATCAGGACGCTGTGGCGCGGGGTTGGCCGCGGAGTAGATCACTGGCGCCGGCACTGGCGCCGGCACTGGCACCGGCACTGCCACGGGCGCGGGCACTGCCACCGAAGCTGCTCCGCCCCGACGCGAGTCGCTCCAGCCCGCGCCGTTCCACCAGCGCTCGCCCGATGCGCCATCGGGGTCCGCATACCAGCCCGCTCGCTTGCTCTCGTCGGCCATGCGCATCAGTCTAGGGAGGCGAAGGAGGAATGGGCCGGCTGATACGCCGGGTTCTGTCCCGGTGCCAGTGGCACCATCGACGGCCATCTATCTGGGGACTACGTTGCCGCAGCCCTCTAGCGGTCTACCCGGGAACTTGGCGAGCAGCCTTTATAACGTTCCCTGTCTGACCTTGCTCCGGACGAGGTTTGCCTAGCCGACCACGTCACCGCGGCCGCTGGTGGTCTCTTACACCACCGTTTCACCCTTACCTCCGAACCGCGCGTCTTTCGACGACAGTCCGACGGCGGTCTGCTTTCTGTTGCACTGTTCTCGCGGGTTGCCCCGGGTGGGTGTTGCCCACCGTCCTGCTCTGCGGAGCCCGGACGTTCCTCGACGCTCTTGCGAGCGCCGCGACCGTCTTGCCGACCCATTCGACTGGTAAGCCTACTCCGGCGTGCCAATGTCCGAGCGCATGTCCATCGCGAGGTTGGCGAGCTTGTCGGCGCGCGAGTTCTGCAGCCGAGGAATCCACTCGAACTTCACCGGCGTTCCGATGAGGAGTTCGCGAGCCTGAGCCGCAAGGTCGGCCATATCGGGATGCTTGATCTTCCAGCGCCCCGACATTTGCTCCACGACGAGCTTCGAGTCCATGCGGATGTGCAGCTCGGCGTCTGGGTCAATCCTGAGGGCTCGCCGCACACCGGCGATCATCGCCTTGTACTCGGCGACGTTATTGCTCGCGATTCCCCCGTACAGCCCGATCTCGGCGAGGATCTCGCCTGTGATGGGGTCGATGACCACGGCGCCGCTGCCCGATTGGCCGGGGTTACCGCGAGAACCGCCATCGGCCTCGATGAGCAATTCGCGGGCCATCACAGTCCCGACTCGTCGGTGCGTACGAGTATCGCGTCGCTCGACGGGCAGATAAGAACGTCGTCGGGGGCGGCGTTACGAATCGTCGCGAGCTCGTCCTCGAGCAGTTTCACACCGGAGGCCAGCGATACGCCGCCGCGCAACAAGGATGCTCCCGTGCCATAGCGAGCGCGCTGCTTCTCGTACAGCGCCAGCAGGTCGCCGGGCACCTTGCTCTCGATCGTGCGCCGGCCCGCGGCAGCCGTAGTGCGCTCGGCCTCGAGGGCGGCCAGCGCGGCATCCCGGTCGCTCTCGACCGAACTCTGGCGGGCCAGCGCCTCATCCAGCTGCGCGACAGTCGCTGTGAGGGTGTGCTGGTGTTCGTCAAGCTTTTCCATCACGCTCAACTCGATCTCCTCGAGGTCGTCGAGCCGCTTGCGCAACGCTGCGAGCTCCTGCTCAAGGGCAGCGACATCCTTCACCGATGAGCTCGCCTGCAGGCGCTCGCTGTCCCGGGTGATTCGCGCCTCAACGACCTGCACGTCGCTCTCGACCCGGCTGAGCTCAATCTGCACGTTCTCGACCAGGCCCTGCTGCTCAAGCCTGGCGCGGCGCAGCACGTCAACCTCCGTGGCGAGACCGCCCAGCGTCGCAAGCTCCGGCAGGCTCCGCGCCCGATGATCGAGCTGAGCGAGCTTGGTGTCGAGCGCTTGCAGGTCCAGCAGCAGTGTCTGGTGCTCGGGAGAAGCTTTCAGTGCCATCGTGTCCTCTGTTGGAGTGCTACCGCGTGCAGTGCTACCGCGTGCAGTGCTACTGCGTGACCGTGAAATCCCACGGGTCGGTTCTCAGGTCGCTCACCGCGACGCTCACCCCGGGGAGGGCGCGGCGCAGTTCGCCTGCCGCGGCATCCAGCCAGAGCCATTCGCTCGCCCAGTGTGAGACGTCGATGAGCGCTGGTCCCCGCGAGAGGCGTGCGTTCTCGCGGGCCTCCGACGCCGGGTGGTGACGCAGGTCGCTCGTGATGTACACGTCGGCGCCCAGGACCGCCGGGTCGGAGAGCAGCGAGTCACCGGCACCCGCGCACAGCGCGACCGTCGAGACCGGGGCGTCGAATTCACCCGACACTCGGATGCCGGTGGCGGTCGCCGGCAGAATCTCACCGAGTGTTCGCGCTAGTCGCCCCAGCGTCGTCGGTGCCGCAAGACGCCCGATGCGACCAATGCCTCGCCCAGGATCCGGCCCAACAGCGAGCGGCGTCGTATCCACTAGGCCGAGTGCCATTGCCAGGGCTCCTGAGGTTCCGGTCTCCACGACATCGGCGTTCGTGTGGGCTGACAGCAGGGCAATATCTGCCCTGATCAGACGAGTCAGCACCGCGCCCTTGTACTTGTCGGCCGCGACGGAGGTCACCCCGCGCAAGAGTAGCGGGTGATGCACCAGCAGAAGGTCCGCTCCGGATGCGACGGCCTCGTCGACCGTGTCGAGCACCGCGTCAACCGCGAGGAGGATGGATTCGACCGACGACTCGGGGTCCCCTGCGATCAGGCCGACAGCATCCCACGACTCTGCGCCGGCAACAGGCCAAAGTTGTTCGACCACCGCGGCGACATCGGCAAGGGTGGGTGACATGGGCTTCAGTCTATTTGGACCGCCCCTGACCGGCGCGCGTCACAACTCAGAGTTTGGTCTGCTCCTGACGGCGGATTGCCGGCACGCCGATCACGATCGGCAGGAGGATGCCGAGCCCGAGGGCGACAAGGACTCCAAGGTCGGTTCCCGCGAGGTCGCTGTCCAGCGGCACCCCGAGCAACCCGAACAGGTAGCCCTGCCATCCCAGCCACGTCACGGTCGCCGTTGTGAGGCCGAATCCGATGGCGCTGATCACGCTGAATCCGATGAGGTTGCCCCAGCGCACGGTCTCGTAGACACCGCCACGTCGCAGGAGCGATTCGCTCTCGAAGCGCCGATTACGAATCATCATCTCCGCCGCGAAGATTCCTGCCCAGGCAGCTGTCGGCACGGCTAGGGTGGTCGCCACGTCACGGAAGAGCTCGAGAATCCCCGTCACCGCAAAGCTCAGGACGAGCGCGATTACCGCCAGTAGCGCCGCGACGATGAGCACCGACCACTGCCGAGACACCCGCACGCCCACGGACTGGAGAGCAAACCCGCCCGAGTACATAGTGATGACGATGCCCGAGAGCAAACTCAGCACGGTGGCCGCGAGGAGAGGGATCGGGTACCACAGGGGCAGCATAAGGGCGAGAGTGTCGAGTGGCGACTGAACGAAGCCGCTGGCGATGCCCTTATCCGAGGCCGCGAGCAGTGCGCCATATCCGATCAGCACGAAGCTCGGCAGCGTCGCCCCGATCGTCGACCAGAGCATGGATGCCGCGCCGCTCGAGTCCGGCCGCTGGTAGCGCGCCAGCTCTGCGCCGCTGTTGGCCCACACGAGTCCGACGAAACTGAATACCAGCACCGCACCGGTCACCGTCAGCACCCAGGGACCGTCGGGGATCGTGAGCGCGGCAGCGATATCCACGTACTGCGCCGTCATGACAATGAGGCCCACCACGAGTACCCCCGATAGCACTGTGAGCACGAGTTGGATTCGCGCGATCAGGTGGTAGCCCGCAAATGCGATGAGCACGGCGAGAACAAAGGCACCAGCGAGGGCGACGAGAAGCAGAAGCCGCTCCCCCATACCGCCATCCAGTTCCGCCCCGACCAACACCACGGCGACAGACGATGCGAGCAGCCAGAGCAGCACCGCGCCCCAGAATACGCGGGTCAGAAGCGCGAGAAGGGCCGGCACCACGTTGCCGACGACCCCGAACGTGGCGCGGGAGACGATCATCGTCGGCTGGCCGCTCCGCTTACCCGCGAGTGTGGATAGACCCAGCGGGATGAATGACAGTGCGACGCCCGCGAGCACCGAAACGATCGACTGGCGCAGGCTCATCCCTACAGCGAAAACCGCCGCCCCGAGCCCGAGGCTCAGAATGCTGGAGTTCGCGGCGAACCACATCCAGAAGAGGCGTGCCGCTCGCCCGACCCGGTGGTCGAGTGGAGTCGGCTCGACTCCACTGGCCTCGATGCTGAATGCCCGCTGACGAACGGGCTCGTTGTCGATGAGAACGACCTCGTCTTCGGGAATACGCACTGTGGAGATGGGCCCAGACGGAGGCGAGATCACGGCTGCTCCCCCGACGAGGCCCGCGAACGCGCGGTCCGTGTCGTCCACGTCGTCGTCGAGTTCCTCGTCGTACGCGCGGTCGATGACAGAGATGGAGCCCGTGTCGAGCGGAACCCCCTGACTCGCCGTCACGGGGGTAGGTTCCTCGAACAGCGTCTGCGCCGCCGAGAATGGGCGACCGTCGTCGACGTCGGGGCGAATGTCTTCGTCAGCGGGCCCCGTGAGCAGGTCGTCGAAGCTAGAGGAGGATGCCGGCTGGCCGGTCTCGTCTTCGACGACCTCAGCCTCGATGACCTCCTCGTAGTCGGGGATCGGCTCGACGGGAACGGGTGGATGCCCGGCAGCCTGTGACGGCAAAATGGGCGGGCCGCCCAGGGGCGGCGGTTCCACGAGCGGCGGCGGCTCGACCGGGAACACGATCGTGGGGGCCATCGGCTCTGGCTCGGAGTCGAGCAGCGCCTCGGGCTCCGCTTCCCATCCCACCTCAGGCTCACCGAGAGTAGACGCCCATCCGGGACTGGGCGGCGGAACCTCCCATGCCGGCAGCACTGGCGGCGCGACCGGCGCCTCGGGTTCCTGAGGTTCCTGAGGCCCCTGAGGTTCCTGAGGCTCCTCAGGCTCGGGCTGTGCGGGCCATTCGGCGACCGGCTGGTTGTCGACTGCAAATCGATCGACGGGCAGCGGGGGCACAG
Source organism: Rhodoglobus sp. (assembly GCA_046155245.1). Lineage (GTDB taxonomy): Bacteria > Actinomycetota > Actinomycetes > Actinomycetales > Microbacteriaceae > Rhodoglobus. The sequence goes on from JBJXDR010000113.1 coordinate 45,094, forward strand.
CGGGGGGCACAGCCGACGGCACAGCCAAGGGCATGTCAACCGCCCCCTGTGCCTTGAGCTGCGCCTCAAGCTGCTCGATCGCGCTGAGGGTGCCGCCGCCCGTAGCAAGTCCCGCCTGCTCGAGCAAGCTGAGGAGTTCCGGATCGCGCACCGTCGGTTCCGGCGGGCCCTCGGGAAGATCGACCGCCTGCGAGGGATCAGGCGCGGGGAGCGAACTCCACGCGGGTAGCTCGGCAACGGGCGCCGGCGGTTCCGGCGCACGGCGCTCGTCGGTCGGTGGCGGCTCGGCAGGAATCTCGTGTACAACAGGAATCTCGTGAACGACCGGGTTTTCGGGCTCGACGTGGTCGTCGTCGTTGCCGAATGACTCCGGCTCGCGGATGCTCGACCCGACGATGGGGATCGAACCCGACGACAACCTTCCCAAGTCGGCCGCGAGGGCGTTCGCGAGTTCATCGTCGTCGTGCTCGGACTGTTCGGCCGAGCCCACGGGAACGCTTCCAGTGGGCGGCGTGAAGGTCGACCTGCGGGGACCGGGCGTGGCGACGTTCGGTTCGAATGAGGTTTCGTCAAAAACCTCGTCGTCGCTTGCCATGCAGAAATACTACGGTGACTGGTCCCATGAGCGCGGTTGCCGAGCCGTGGCGAGCACAGTTACCGCGCCGAGAATGAGCGCCAATCCGACCCACCCGAGGGGTGCGAGGCGCTCACCCACGACCGCGACCGCGAGGATCGTCGCAACCACGGGCTCCAAAAAAGTGATGGTCGTCGCGGTGCTGCTGCGGAGGGTGCGCATCCCGATGCCGAACAGCAGGTAGGCCAGGAACATAGGCCCGAGGGCAAGGTAGAGCGTGATTCCGGTGGTCTGCGGTGACTGGAACAGCGGCGCGCCCAGCACGAGGAATACGGGCAGCAGGGCTACCGCGCCCACACCGAACATGCCGCCCATTACGCCGCGGGGCGATTGACCTGAGCCGATCGCGCGACTCGATGCGTAGGTGTAGAGGGCATACGCGAGCCCCGCTATGACCCCGAGGCCGATGCCGATGAGGATCTCGGAGCCGCCGCCCGACGCAGCCCGATCACTGCCGACCGCCAGCAGCACGACGCCGACGATCGCGACAGCTGTACACGCGGCCCATCGCGCGGAGAGCCGTCGGCGTTCGACGATCCATTCGATCAGCGCGGCGAACACGGGCCCCGTGCCCAGAGAGACCACGTTGCCGATCGCCACGCCCGCGAGATTCATCGACGTGTAGAACGCAAGCGGATACACGAAAACGCCGGCGGCCCCGATCAGCAGCCAGCGACGACTTGCCGCGTTGCGAAGCGCCGCAACCGAACCACGGGCGGAGACTGCGAAGAGGAGCGCGCCGCCGAGGGTCATGGTGCTGGCCCCGACGGCCAGCGGGCTGACCGCGCCGGGCAGGAAGCTCGCCGCAGTGCCGGTCGTGCCCCAGAGTAGCGATGAGAGTACGAGCGCCCAGGCACCCGACGACTGGAAACCCGAACTGCTATCCACTCAACGAGGCTAGCGGCCCCACTCTGTTTGTCATGCGCGCACGAGTCCCCGTCATTCTGAGCACGACATACTACGAGCACGACCCGGACTTCGGCACGGAGGATGCCCGTGGCCGCGAGCCAGGCCTCGGAGCCTCCGACGAGACGGGTAACTACGACCGGGCACCCGGGCTGCTTATGGCGGGGATCGCGGCGCGCGCGGCCATCTCGTCCCGCGGGTACGGCTCTAGAAGAAAAGCGCGACGATCAGCGCGACGAACACGCCCACGAAGATCAGAGGCGTGACGAATTTCGCAACCCAGAGCCACCGGGCTGACGCCGCGATCCGCGCTGCTACCGCCGATGAGCCGGCGCCCCGAAGGTCGCGACCGGCGGCCTCGGCCTCGCTCGCCGCCGAGAACTGGGCCAGCACGCCGAGCACGCCCGATGCCAGAAGGATTCCCGCTGTGGCGATGCGCACCGGCAGGTCCGCATCGGCCAACCCGAAGATGAGCAGCAGGATGGAGAACCCGAGCAACGCGGTCGGAGCGAGCTGCGAGAGGATCAGGTCACGGCGGGCGCGATTCCAGACGGCGATGAGTTCTGACTGCGACACGATTGTCCTCCCCGTCTCGTGGGCCCTACCGGGCTCGAACCGATGACATCCACGGTGTAAACGTGGCGCTCTACCAACTGAGCTAAAGGCCCGTCGCCCGGCATGGCGGGACAACGCGTGTCAATGGTACAGGCATACTTCCGCCATGGCTGCTGCTCCCCCCTCGTTACCCCAGCCCGAGACCGAGCATCGCTTTCCTGTCTTCGTTGCAGCAGCGATCGCTCTCACACTCTTTGCGATGCTCCCCAGCGAAGTTCAGTTCCTGCCGAACTGGCTTGTGCCTTCGATCGCGGCCGTCGTGCTCATCCCTCTTATTGCCATCAACCCGCGCCGTCTCAACAACGAGACCAGATGGTCGCGGTGGATCGGGATCGGCTTCGCACTCGGACTGACCGCCGTCAACCAGGTCTACGTCGTGTTGCTCGTGATCGAGCTGATCTCGGGTCAGGCCCGCGGGCCCATCGTGCTCATCACCGCGCTCTACGTCTGGATCACCAACATCATTGCGTTCTCACTGGTGTACTGGGAACTCGACCGCGGCGGGCCGGTCGCCCGGCGGGTAGAGGGAGTCAATGACAACGCGCGGCAGGACTTCCGATTCCCGCAACAGGACAACCCGGCCGGAGTCGAAGGCTGGCAGACTGCCTACCCCGACTATGCCTACCTGTCGATGACCAACATGATGGCCTTCAGCCCCACTGACGCCATGCCCCTGACTATTCGAGCCAAGGGGCTCATGGCCTACCAGGCTTTCACGGGCTTTGTGTTGCTCGCCCTCGTGATCTCGCGGGCCGTCAACATCCTCACGTGAGACTCTCGGTGAGCCAGGCGGGATTAGACGCGCGCCGACTTCAGGTCGCGCAGCGCCGCGGTGTACTCCTCGAGCGACCGCGCCTGACCTGGCGCCGTGGTGAAGCTGGCCCGGATGACCCCGTCGATGTCGATGAGGAAGGTCGCGCGGTTCGCGAAACCCTTCTCCTCGACAAACACGCCGTATTCCTTTGCGACCGCGCCGTGCGGCCAGAAGTCTGCGAGCAAAGTGAAGTCATAACCTTCGTGCTCAGCCCACGCCCGCAGACTCGCCTTGGAGTCCACGGAGATGCCGATGAGCTCGACACCGTCGTCGGTGAAGAGCGTGAGGTTGTCGCGCAGCTCGCAGAGTTCGGTCGTGCACGTGCTCGAAAACGCGAGTGGGAAGAATACGAGAGCGACCGCTCGCTTGCCCCTGAATTCGCTCAGGCGGATGTGCTCACCGAACTGATTCGGGAGTTCGAAGTCGGGCGCGGTGATGTCATTGATAAGAGCCACGAGGGGCAATTGTACGCCCGTTCCAGACAGTACCTATCCCACAACTAGAATCGACAGGCGTAGTCGATCACGGCACGTTCTGCACATTCGTCGTAACCCGGCGGGCGTGGAAGTTATCTCTCTACAAGACAAGAGGTCAATGGTGACGGTAAACGATCAGGACCCCTATTCGGTGCATCACACCGATCAGGATCCGGAGGAGACAGCGGAGTGGCGTGAGTCGCTCTCCAGCCTCGTGGCCACCCACGGGCACGGCCGCGGTCGCGAGATCATGCTGAGCCTTCTCAAGCACTCCAAAGACCTCCACCTCGGTGTTCCCATGGTGCCGACGACCGACTACATCAACACGATTGCCCCGGAGAACGAGCCAGAGTTCCCCGGCAACGAGGAGATCGAGCGTCGCTACCGCGCGTGGATCCGCTGGAACGCCGCGATCACCGTGCACCGGGCACAGCGACCCGGGATCGGAGTCGGTGGTCATATCTCGACCTACGCGTCATCCGCCGCCCTCTACGAGGTTGGCCACAACCACTTCTTCCGTGGCGCGGACCACCCCGGTGGCGGCGACCAGATCTTCTATCAGGGTCACGCCTCCCCCGGTATGTATGCTCGCGCCTACCTCGAGGGTCGCCTGAGCGAAGACCAGCTCAAGGGCTTCCGTCAGGAGAAATCCCGGTGGCCCAACGGCCTGTCGAGCTACCCCCACCCCCGACTCATGCCGGACTTCTGGCAGTTCCCGACGGTCTCGATGGGGCTGGGCCCGATCAACGCGATCTACCAGGCCCAATCCAACCGCTACCTCACCAATCGCGGTATCAAGGATGCGAGCGACCAGCAGGTCTGGGCGTTCTTGGGCGACGGCGAGATGGACGAGGTCGAGAGTCGCGGCGCACTCCAGTGGGCCGCCAACGAGGGACTCGACAACCTGAACTTCGTCATCAACTGCAACCTCCAGCGCCTCGACGGTCCGGTGCGCGGCAACGGCAAGATCATCCAGGAGCTGGAGAGCTTCTTCCGCGGCGCCGGCTGGAACGTCATCAAGGTCATCTGGGGCCGAGAGTGGGACGAGTTGCTCGTCAGGGATCACGAGGGCGCTCTGCGCGATCTCATGAACCGCACGCCCGACGGCGACTACCAGACTTACAAGGCCGAGAACGGCGCCTACGTGCGTGAGAACTTCTTCGGCCGTGACCCGCGTACCCTCGCGATGGTCGAGGGCTACACCGACGACCAACTCTGGGGGCTTAAGCGGGGCGGGCACGACTACCGCAAGGTATATGCGGCCTTCCGCGCGGCATCCGAGCACAAGGGGCAGCCGACGGTCATCCTCGCGAAGACGGTCAAGGGCTACGGCCTGGGTCCGTCGTTCGAGGGCCGCAACGCGACACACCAGATGAAGAAGCTGACCCTCGACAACCTCAAGCAGTTCCGCGACGTCATGCAGATTCCGATCTCTGACGCGCAGCTCGACGCCGATCCGTACCAGCCGCCGTTCTACCACCCGGGCGATAACGACGAGGCAATCCAGTACCTGCAGGAGCGTCGTCGCGAACTCGGCGGCTACGTGCCGGAGCGACGCTCGAAGTACACCCAGATCGATCTGCCCGACAGCTCCGCCTACGAGGTCGTGAAGAAGGGATCCGGAAAGCAGGAGATCGCGAGCACCATGGCCTTCGCGCGCCTGCTCAAGGATCTGCTGCGCGACAAGGGCCTCGGTCACCGGATCGTGCCGATCATCCCGGATGAGGCGCGCACCTTCGGAATGGATGCCTACTTTCCGACCGCGAAGATCTACAACCCCGCGGGCCAGCAGTACACCTCCGTCGACCGCGAGCAGCTTCTCGCCTACAAGGAGAGCCCGCAGGGTCAGATCATCCACGTCGGCATCAATGAGGCAGGCGCGTTCGCTGCATTCACTGCGGCCGGAACCCAGTACGCGACCAACGGCGAGCCGCTGATTCCCGTGTACGTGTTCTACTCGATGTTCGGTTTCCAGCGCACCGGTGACGCGATGTGGGCGGCCGGCGACCAGATGGCGCGCGGCTTCATCATGGGCGCGACCGCGGGGCGCACGACGCTCACCGGCGAGGGACTGCAGCACGCCGACGGCCACTCGCTGCTGCTCGCGTCGACCAACCCGGCGGTGATCACGTACGACGCTGCCTACGGGTATGAGCTCGGGCACATCGTGCACGCGGGACTCGACCGCATGTACGGGGGCACGCACCCGAACCCCAACGTCATGTACTACTTGACCCTCTACAACGAGCCGATCGTGCAGCCTGCCGAGCCGGAGAACCTCGATGTCGACGGCGTGCTTCGCGGCATTTACCACCTCGCGACCGCTCAGGTGCAGGGCCCACGCGCCCAGTTGCTCGCGTCGGGTGTCGCGGTGCCCTGGGCTCTCGAGGCCCAGCACCTTCTCGCGCAGGACTGGGGCGTTTCTGCGGATGTCTGGTCGGTCACATCCTGGACCGAGCTGCGTCGTGACGGCCTTGCCGCCGAGGAGCACAACTTCCTCAACCCGAGCGCCGAGCCCCGCGTGCCCTACGTCACGCACAAGCTCAGCGGATCCGACGGTCCGTTCATCGCGGTGACCGACTTCATGCACGCCGTACCCGATCAGATCCGGCAGTTCGTCCCCGGTGACTTCGCGACGCTTGGAGCCGACGACTTCGGCTTCTCCGATACGAGGGCTGCCGCCCGACGCTACTTCAAGATCGACGGACCGTCGCTCGTGGTACGCACCCTCGAAGCTCTTGCCAAGCGCGGCCTTGTCGACCGAGCAGTGATCGGGCAGGCGATCGAGAAGTACAGCCTGCTGGATGTGACCGCGGGCACCACCGGATCGGCCGGCGGCGAGAGCTAGGAGCCGACCTCCCGTGGCGAAGACCAAGGAGCAAACTCTCGCGTGGCTGCGCACGATTTCGGGTCAGCTCGCGACGGCGACCCTCAAGCGCTTAGATGACACGCTCCCGTGGTACGGCGACATGCCGCCCGGACGACGCTCCGCCGTGGGGCTCGTCGCCCAGGCGGGCATCACGAGCTTCATCTCCTGGTTCGACGACCCGAAGTCGATCCCGTGGATCGCCGCTGACGTCTTCGGCGCTGCGCCGCGCGAGTTGCTGCGCTCGGTCTCGCTTACGCAGACCCTTCAGCTCATCCGCATCACGGTCGAGGTGGTCGAACAGCGCGTCAAGGACGGCGACGATGTGCTGCGCGAGGCGATCCTGCTCTACTCGCGGGAGATCGCATTTGCGGCCGCCGACGTGTACGCACGTGCCGCCGAGGCGCGTGGCCTGTGGGACGCGCGCCTCGAGGCCCTCGTGGTCGACTCGATCCTCAGCGGCGAGTACGACAACGAATTACCCTCCCGCATTGCAGCGCTCGGGTGGAACGGGCACGGCGAGGTCTGCGTGCTCGTCGGCACCGCTCCGAAGATGCTCGATGTGGACCAACTGCGCCGCACCGCGCGCCACCTCGACGCCGACGTGCTGATCGGCGTACAGGGCAGCCGACTGGTGCTCGTGATCGGCAGGGCAAGTCCCCGCAACGATGACGCCGACGCGCCAGCGCCGCTGCCGTTCCTCAGCATTGCTGAGCAACTCGAGCCGGGTTTCGGACCCGGCCACCTCGTGCTCGGACACGAAGTCCCGAGCCTCGTCGACGCATCCAAGAGCGCCAAGGCGGCACTGGCAGGCTTCGCGGTCGCGCGTTCGTGGCGCAACGCACCGCGGCCGACCCTCGCAGACGATCTTCTGCCCGAGCGCGCCTTCGCTGGAGACCCGCTGGCCCGCGCGACCCTGATCAACAAGATCTATCGGCCGCTCCGGGCCCACTCGACAGACCTGCTCGCGACCCTCTGGTGCTACCTCGACAACGGCCGTTCGCTCGAGGCCACCGCGCGCGAATTGTTCGTGCATCCCAACACCGTGCGGTACCGCCTCAAACGGGTCAGCGACGTGATCGGGTGGGATGCCACGGGCGCCCGCGAGGCTCTGATTCTGCAAGCTGCCCTGATAGTTGGCTCAATCGCCGATCCGGACGGGTCAAAACGCCGCGGATGAGAACAAGGGTTGGCGTAATTCTTAGTGCCCATGCCACAGGACCGCACCAGTCACGAGAAAGCAGACTAGATCAGTGATCGTCATCGTCGCCCCTGGCCAGGGCTCCCAGGCCCCCGGATTCCTTGAGCCGTGGCTTGAGCTGGAGGGAGCCAGCGAACAGCTCGCTACCATCTCGGATGCCGTCGGCATCGATCTTGCCGCCCACGGCACGACCTCAGACGCTGACACGATCCGCGACACGAAGATTGCGCAGCCGCTCATCGTCGCGGCCGGGCTCCTGACCCTCAGCTCGCTGTTTGCCGACGGCCGACGGGAGAAAGTGGGCGGCGTCGCGGGACATTCAGTGGGCGAGGTCACGGCGTCGGCCGCGGCGGGCATCCTGAGCGACACTGATGCGGTGGCATTCGTGCGTGAGCGCGGGCGGGCGATGGCGGATGCCGCGGCCCTCGAGCCGACCGGCATGTCCGCGGTTCTGGGCGGCGACGAGGCGGCCCTACTCGAGCGTCTCGCCGAGTTGGACCTCTACCCAGCGAACTACAACGGCGGCGGGCAGCTCGTGGTTGCGGGCGCGCTACCCGCGCTCGAGCAGCTGGCGGAGAACCCCGTGGCGGGCACCCGGGTGATCCCGCTTCAGGTGGCTGGCGCGTTTCACACCCGGTACATGCGACCGGCCGTCGCGCACCTCGAAGCATTCGCGGCGACGCTGGAGACCCACGACCCAACACTGCCGATCTGGACCAACCGCGACGGCTCTGCCGTGACTTCGGGGGCCGAGTTCATGACGCTTCTCGTCGGTCAGGTGTCGTCGCCGGTACGGTGGGACCTGACGATGGAGGCCTTCGCGGCCTCCGGAGTCAGCGGAGTCATCGAACTCGCGCCCGCGGGCGCCCTCGTGGGTCTTGCGAAGCGCGGCCTCAAGGGCGTGCCGAGTGTGGCCGTGAAGACGCCGGATGACCTGCAGGCAGCGTTCGATTTGATCGATGGGAACTCATGATCACCCTCAAGCAGTCCCACGGCGCCGAGTTCACCCGCATCTACAGCTATGGTGCCGCGCGCGGTGACCGCGTCGTCGGCAACGACGAACTCGTGGCGGCCATCGACTCGAGTGATGAGTGGATCCAGCAGCGCACCGGCATCGTGACGCGCACCCGGGCATCCGCGGGGCTCGGCGCGGTCGATCTCGCGACCGAAGCAGCGACCGAGGCGATCGCCAAGTCGGGTGTCCCGCCCGAGAAGATCGACCTCGTGATCGTCGCGACCATCAGCAACGTGCAGCAGACGCCCTCCATCGCCGCGGTGGTGGCCGACCGAGTCGGCGCGAACCCCGCGGCAGCCTACGACGAGAACGCGGCGTGCGCGGGCTTCAGCTACGGCGTGACCCAGGCCGACGCGCTCATCCGCTCCGGGGCTGCGCACTACGCACTCGTGATCGGTGCCGAAAAGCTGTCCGACGTCGTCGACCCCACCGACCGCTCGATCTCGTTCCTGCTCGGTGACGGCGCGGGCGCGGTGGTGATCGGGCCGAGCGATTTCCCGGGAATCGCGGCCGCGGTCTGGGGCTCCGACGGCTCCAAAGCAGATGCAGTGGGCATGGATGGCACGCTCACCGAGTACCGCGACGGCAGCTCGCCCTGGCCGACCCTGCGCCAAGACGGGCAAGCCGTCTTCCGCTGGGCCGTGTGGGAGATGGCCAAGGTTGCGAAGCAGGCACTTGAGGTCGCTGGGGTGACGGCAGACGATCTGGCCGCCTTTATCCCGCATCAGGCGAACATGCGCATCATCGACGAGTTTGCCAAGCAGTTGAACCTGCCCGACACCGTGATGATCGCCCGTGACATCGCGACCACCGGCAACACGAGCGCTGCCTCAATCCCGCTGGCGACGCACCGGCTGCTCGCCGAGCATCCCGAACTGAGCGGCGGCCTCGCCCTCCAGATCGGTTTCGGTGCCGGGTTGGTCTTCGGTGCTCAAGTGGTCGTACTGCCGTAGCCCCCCTAAACTTGCACACGGTCATATCAACCCCTCAAGGAGAGCACACAATGGCATTGTCCACAGAAGAAGTCCTGGCCGGCCTGGCCGAGCTCATCAACGACGAAACCGGCATCGCGACGGACACGGTCGAGCTGGACAAGTCGTTCACGGACGACCTAGACATCGACTCCATCTCGATGATGACCATCGTCGTCAACGCAGAAGAGAAGTTCGACGTGAAGATCCCGGACGAAGAGGTCAAGAACCTCAAGACCGTCGGCGACGCCGTCAGCTTCATCACCAGCGCACAGGCCTAACACCCTAGGTTCGCGGCCGGCCCAAGGTCGGTCGGCCGCGGAGTGTGTTCCCTCTCACAACAGGACGTTGACATGACCCCGAAGAAGATTGTCGTCACCGGCATCGGCGCCACCTCACCGCTGGGCGGTACCGCACTCAAATCCTGGGCGGCCCTCCTGGCCGGGGAGTCTGGCGCGCACACGCTCGAGCACGACTGGGTCACCAAGTACGACCTCCCCGTGACCTTCGCCGCCGAGGCAAAGGTACGCCCGGAAGACGTGCTCGATCGAGTCGAGTACAAGCGCCTCGACCCGTCGAGCCAGTTCGCACTGATCTCAGCGCGGGAAGCATGGGCGGACGCCGGCACTCCCGACGTGGATCCGACCCGGGTCGGAGTCGACTACTCGACGGGTATCGGCGGCCTCTGGACGCTCATCGATGCGTGGGACACCCTGCGCGAGCGCGGAGCCCGACGGGTGCTCCCCATGACCATCCCGATGCTCATGCCCAACGCGGCCGCCGCCGCGATCAGCATGTCCCTTGCGGCTCGGGCCTTCGCCCGCACGGATGTCTCGGCTTGCGCGTCAAGCACAGAGGCGATCGCCAACGCCTACGACCACCTGCAGGCTGGGCTCGCCGATATCGTTCTAGCAGGCGGAACCGAGGCGGTCGTGCATCCGCTGCCGATCGCGTCATTCGCGGCCATGCAGGCCCTCTCGAAGCGTAACGACTCGCCGTCGACGGCCTCACGCCCCTACGACAGCACTCGTGACGGCTTCGTGCTCGGAGAGGGCGCTGGAACCATCGTGCTCGAGACCGAGGAGCACGCACTCGCCCGCGGGGCGCGCATCTACGCCGAGCTCGCCAGTGGTTCCGTGACGAGCGATTCGTACCACATCACCGCGCCAGATCCTGAGGGCTCCGCGGCCGCTCGAGCGATGCTCGCGGCGATCGCTCAGGCGGGCGCGACGCCGACCGACGTGGCACACATCAATGCCCACGCGACCAGCACACCGGTCGGCGACATCGCCGAGTACAACGCGATGTTGCGAGTCTTTGGGGATCACCTGCCGAACATCGCCGTCTCGGCTACGAAGGCCTCCACGGGCCATCTGCTGGGCGGCACGGGCGCTCTCGAGGCGATCTTCACCATCCTTGCCCTGCACAACCGCACGGCGCCGCCGACAATCAATCTCACGGAGCAGGATCCGGAGATCCCTCTGGACGTCGTGACGTCTCCGCGCACGCTCCCAGAGGGGCCGTTGCTAGCGCTGAGCAACTCGTTCGGCTTCGGCGGCCACAACTCCGTCGTGGCGTTCCGCAGCTACTGAACCGGTAAGCAGCCTGGGTGCACGTAGCACTCGCCGTCGAACTTCAGCAGGTCGTCCTCGGTGACGAGTCGCTCAAGTTGGGCGAGATCGAGCAGCGGCGGCGCAATCTGGTCGACGAGTTCGTCGAGTTCCCTGTTCAGCGTGTCCATAATTACCCTTCGTTGATCGACCGTGAGCCGGGCGACGAGTCACCCGACCTTGTGAAGCCAGACCACTGCCGAGTCCTGCCCCGCGTGGCGGAAGACCTCAAGCTCGTCGTCCCACGCCTGACCCAGCGCGAGCCGCAACTCTCGGTGCAACTCGATCGCATTGGCGCCCGCGAGTTCCATCGCGTAACGCACGCGATCCTCGGGGATGACGACGTTGCCCACGGTGTCAGTCTGCGCGTAGAAGATCCCGAGGTCCGGGGTGTGCATCCATCGGCCGCCGTCGGTGCCGAGCCCGGCATCCTCGGTCACCTCGAAGCGCAGGTGCTCCCAGCCGCGCAACGCTGAAGCGAGCTTGGCACCGGTGCCACGCTCGCCCTCCCAGTAGAACTCGGCTCGCTGCGAGCCCTTGAGCACGGGCTGCTGTTCCCACGCGAAATTGACCGCACGGTCGAGGGCTCGACCCGCGGCCCATTCGATGTGCGGGCACAACGCACGAGGAGCGGAGTGCACATAGAGCACTCCGCGAGCAGTTGGTGCAGTCACATGCAGTGCAGACACATCGGCCTCCGTTCATTGTTTGGGTGCGACTTCCCCATCGACCCAGTGAACGGATGCCCGTAACGGCACATCATGCGTGTGAAATTGTGTGCGGCGAACCGCTGCAGTAATTATTGCCGATATCGAGGGCGAATCACAAGCGTGTAACTCGTGTCATTTTGCGTCGCCATAGTTGTCGACCACGGCGATAGTCACCGGAAACTCGGCCGGTAGGGCTCCGAAGAGCAGCTGTCCGGCCTCAATGGCGGCCAGCCGCACCTGCTCAGTGACGGCATCGGAGAGCTCGGCGGGGCAGTGCACGACGACCTCGTCATGGAGGAAGAACACGAGGTGCGGGGCATCCGTGAGCCAGGTGCCATCGGCCATCGCGTGCAGGCGACGGCGGATGCTCGCCATCCAGCACAGCGCCCATTCGGCCGCGGTGCCCTGCACGATGAAGTTGCGAGTAAATCGGCCCCACGCACGCGCACGGCCGCGTGCGCGAACGACCTCGGACTCCGACGCGATCTCGTCGTACCCAGCGCCCTGACCCCGCGGCGAACTGCGACCAAGGCGGGTGGTCACCACCTCGCCGCGTTCGCCTGCACGCGCCGCTTCCTCGACCATCGCAATCGCCTTGGGATACGCGCGTTCGAGACGCGGCATGAGCCTGCCGCTCTCGCCGGTCGTCGCGCCGTACATCGCGCCGAGCATCGCGACCTTCGCCTGATCCCGCGTCTCGACCGCGCCACTGGCCACGATGCCCGCGTAAAGATCGCCCTCGGCCCCGGCCTGCACCATCCCCCGATCACCTGAGATAGCAGCAAGGATGCGCGGTTCGAGTTGCGAGGCATCCGCGACTACGAGCTTCCACCCCGGGTCAGCGATCACGGCGCTGCGGATCTGCCGGGGCAGTTGCAACGCTCCCCCGCCGCTCGCCGCCCACCGCCCGGTCACGACACCGCCGGGCAGATAGCCGGGACGGAAGCGGCCGTCGCTCACCCAAGTATCGAGCCACGTCCAGCCGTTTGCCGACAGCAGCCGGGCGAGCTTCTTGTACTCGAGCAGGGGTGCGATCGCCGGGTGCTTCAGTTGCTTGAGCTCCCACGAGCGGGTCGAGGTCACCTGGAGACCCACCCGGCCGAGGGCACGCAAGAGGTCGCCCGGCGAGTCGGGGTTCAAGTCGGGCGCTTCGAGGAGTTCGCGCACCCGCTCGAGCAACGCCGTGAGCACCGCGGGACGCTCGCCCTCTGGCGGCCGGGGACCGAGCAGTTCGGCAAGGATCTCCTCGTGGCGGGCCGTATCCCACGGCAGCCCGGCGTACTCAAGTTCCGAGGCAATCAGCGCACCAGCGGATTCCGCTGCGAGCAGACGGTCGATCCGCCCAGGCTGAGCGGATGCGGCAACCGCCTCCCGCTGCGCCATGAGCTCCGCGACGGGGTCGGCATTCACAGACGCATCATCGGCGTCGAGGTCGAAGAGGGCGCCGCTGGGCGGACGCTCCTGACCCCGCGGCGAATCCCACGAACTCTTCGGGGCCGTCGCGAGCGGGGAACCAGCAGTCAGTTCCGAGTTGCGCAGGATCGCGTGGCACAGCCGCAGGTCGTAGCACCGGTCGACGCGCACCCGCGCGGCGAGCAGCTGCGGATACCAGTGGGACGTGTCATCCCACACCCAGCGTGGCGTCGAACGCTCCTCGGCTGCGACGAACGACGGCAGATCCTTGACGTACTCGATTCCGAACGACGCGCTCTCGTCGGTGCGGCGGGCCGCCATGACGCGGTCCCCGGCAACCCTGGCGAGAACGATGAGCATGGTCTCAGCCGTGCAGCAGTGTGCCGTCCTTGGCGAGGACGTTCTTCTCTCCGGCCTCGATGCGCACCCCGAACCGGTTCTGCTTGGGCGGCAGCGGGCAGTTGAAGTTGTAGCTGAAAGCGCACGGCGGAAGAATGGCGCGGTTGAAGTCGAGGGTGATCGTGCCGTCGGGATTCGGCGCCACGAACAGGAAGCGACCCACGCTGTAGGTGTCGTCTCCGTTGGTCGCGTCAGCGAAGACGAGCTGGAGGGCACGGCCGGCCTTGAAGGCAGCGAGGTTGTAGTCGACACCGTGCTTGGTGAACGTGATCTCCCCGGGGATGACCTCCTCGCGCGTTTGACCGTCGTCTTTGAGGTGCTCGAACCCGAGGGTGGTGCCGGCCGCGTTCTCGCTGAACTTCGCGGTGATGACCCACTCGGGGTTGTAGCCGTACGCGTCGATGCCGCCGAACTGCCGGATGCCCTGCGAGTTCGAGTCCCACACCCGCAGGGCGTAGGTGCCCTCGGAGGCGATGACGAAGCCGGTGACGGTGTCGCTGAACACGATGGTGCTCGGGTTCGGGTCATCCTTGCCGCGCACCACCACGGTGCCGTCAACGAGCTGGCCGTCGACGACGATCGCGTCGGATGCCTCGGCCGTGAGCATGAGCCCGCCGCCCGGGTTAGGCGCCCATCGCCCAGGAACACCGTAGATCGTCTGCTCGGAGTCCACCCACTGGGTGTTCACGAGGGCCAGGCTGCCGAGCGGCTGCACGACGCTCAGTTCGCGCCGCTCGTGATAGGTGGCGAGCTGGCTCTCGGGCGTTTCGGTGGCGGTGTCGGTCATGGGTTCCATCCTCGTGTGATCCACCGACTAAACCGGCGACGACACGGGTTTATGCCGCGCCGCCACCGGCAGTCGATCCACGGAGACCTAGCTCAGCAGTCGCCAAAGATGTAGACGGGTGCGAAGAAGCTCACCAAGGTGCCGCCGTCGTTGTAGCCGGCGACACCGTTGATGTCCGGCCCCGTGCCGCCGAGCAGCTGCAGGGTGAGCAGCGTGGAGTCGATGTCGTCGGCCGACGGGATCGCCGCGATGACGTCCGCCGCCGACTGACCGACCTGCACGCCCGCCGGTCCGGTGATCGCGACGCCAGCAGTGGTGCTTGCGGCCCTCGCTGTGACACTGAATACGGCTGGGGGCACCATGGTGATCGTCCCAGCACCGTCCAGCTCGAAGCCGCCGAAGTCGTAGATCGTGCCCGCGCGGCGGCAGCTGCCACCGGTGGCCACGGTTGTCGCGGGGGTCGCGCCGAGAGCCTCAGCCAGTTGGACTGCCGCGGCATCCCCGTTGGTGGTGAACGGGATGTCGATGATGACGGCCGCGGTTTCGTCGAGAACCGTGATGCTCGTCGCAGACACCGTAAGCGTCGTGGGCACAGGCGCCGCGACGGTCGGTTCGGGAGTGGGGGTGGCCGACGGGGTGGGGCTCGCGGATGCGCTCCCGCTCGGCGTCGGGTCGGGAGTGGGATCGGGTTCGCCGGGGGTGCACCCCGACAGTGCGACGACGGCTGCGACGGCGAGCGCGAGCATTGCTGTGCGTGAGCGAGTTCTCATGGTGCGTCCTCTCTCTGAGTTCTGGGTTCTCGGCGTTCTACCCCTCCGACGAACGAGAGCACCATTCAGGTTGACTGCTCCCCCACGCTACTGGCCCACGGGTCCACCCGGTAGGTCCGCCGTCGTATGCCGGCGCGGCGGCGGCCGACGTCACATCCCCTCGCGCGACGAGCGTCGGCTACCATGTCGGATGCTCGTGCCGGTCGCCGCGCGGCTGCGCGAGCAACTCGTGCGCAACCCTCGCAAGGGAGGTCTCGACGAGCCAGGATCCTCCCTCGTCGATGCGCCGCCGTAGAGCGGACGTGATGCCAGCTGCGAGCAGGTACCCCGCGCTGTGGTCGAGGGCCTGAGCAGGCAGGGCTCCCGGACGTTCACCGTCGGTGCTCTCGAGCCACGCTATGCCGGTGGCCGCCTGAACTATGCTGTCGAAACCGCGTCGCTCGGCCAGCGGGCCGGTGCCGTCCCACGCGCTCAGCCGCGCAACGACGAGTCCAGGTCGCCGGGCCACGAGATCCTCGACCCCGAGCCCGTGCCGGTCGAGTGCGCCCGGGCGGTAGCCGGTGATCACCACGTCGGCAGCGTCGAGCAGTTCACCGAACCGGGGATCGTCGACGCTAAGGATCGTCGATCGTTTGCCGGCGCCGGTGTCGAGGTGCTGCCACTCGAGCTCCGGTAACTCGGGCGGGTCGACCCGAAGCACGTCGGCGCCCCACAGGGCAAGCGTGCGGCTCGCGACGGGGCCCGAGATGACGCGTGTGAGGTCGAGCACGCGGATGCCCGCGGCCGGAGCATCCCACTCGACGCGGCCGCGCGGCGCGTGTGCCCCTTCGCCCGCCCGCACCACGCGGATCAACGGCTCGGCGTCGACGGCCGCGGACTGGGGGTGCTCGCGCCACTGCGCCTCCGAACGCACCACGGTCGCGATGCCGCCCGCCGCCGTCACGGCCTCCTCGACGTCGGCCGCCGAGCGCCCCAGGAGGGTCGCCCGCAGAGCCGCGGTGTCCGCGGCGTCGGTGAGGTCGAGCGCCTCGATCAGCCGAGCGCGGTGGTGTGGGTAGTTGGCGTGGGTGCGCACCCAGCCATCAGCGGTCGGCCAAAAGCCAGACAGTTCCGCCCACGCGTTCATGGGCTCTCCGCGGAGTCGGAAGTGCCGCTCGCTCGTCACGGCTGTCGCGACCCGCACGGGGTCGAGTGAAACGGCAGGGACGGCGGCATCCGATCGCCGAGCGACGAGCAGGCCCGCCGACAGCGACGAGGCCGCGACCGCGTCATGGACGAGCTGACCGACGGGCAGCGCCGAATCGAGCGGCACCTGATCTCCGTGGGGGCTGACGAGGGCGAGCACGGCGGGATCCTCGCCCAAGGCGTGCCACGCGGCATCCAAGATGCTCATGGCCGATTTTCGCACCCCGACCGGTCCCCTAGGCTACTTTCGCGCCCCTCGGCGCCTCACGCGAAAGGCAGCACATGGACCCGATCACCATCAGCGGCGGCATCATCGGCCTGATCATCTTCATCGTCACCGTCGTGTCGATCGTCAACAACCCGAACCACGGCGGTCTGGGCAAGTTCATCTGGATTCTGGTCGCGTTCTTCCTGTCGATCATCGGATCGATCCTGTGGCTGATCTTCGGGCGCGGCCGCGTCGCCAAGCGCTGAGCCTCGGTGCCACTCCCACAGGCGGTCACAAGCCTGTTCGAGCGTCCACGCGTAGCCGAGCAGCTGCCCGGTCGCGCTGATCCCCCGCAGGCCCGCGCGGCGGTTGATGCGCCCATACTGGATGATCCCGACCAGCGTGCCGCGGTCGTAGAGACGCCACTCGCCCGACCGGAACGAGTGCTCGAGGTTGTCGCTCGCGCGCCAGTGATGCACCATGTATAGAAGATATCTTCGAATGGTGCTCCCTGTGAATAGCCCGGCGCATCCCGAGTAACACTCGACATAGGCTGTGGCTATGTCGAGCCAATGGACCGAGACCGCCGCCCAGTACGTCACGAGCACAACTTCGTGCCCGCGCTGTGACACCACTCTCGCCCAACCCGGACGATGCAGCGAGTGCGGCGCGGATCTGGCAAGTGCCCAGGCCAAGGAGGTGTGGAACTCGTCGCTCGCCGTTGCTGCTGCCCTCCGCCAACGGCAGACGCTCATCGATGGGCTGCCGAACTTCGCCGACGCAGCGGTCGCGAGCACGGTGCCGGCGCCGACCGCAGCACCGGCGGTCGCAGCCGCCGTCAGCCCGGCAGTCGCAGCAGCGGCCGCTACCGCCGGTGTCCCGGCGCTGGCGCAGCCAGTCGCGCGACGCACCAGCTCGCAGCTGAGCGTGCAGTCGGTGCTCGCGGTGGCCGGTGCCGGCCTGTTCGCTGTGGCGGCCATCGTCTTCACGTTCTTCAACCCCGACCTCACCGATCTGGCAACGCGGTCGGCGATCATCGCTGGCATCAGCGCCGTCTTCATCGGCGGGGCGTGGCTGCTTTCCTGGCGTGGACTCACGTTCTCCGCCGAGGCGGTTGGCGCCCTCGGTGCGGTGTTCCTCGGGCTCGACGTGTGGGCCTTCTCGCAGGCGGCGCCCGACGGCGTGAGCGAGTGGTTGTTCGGCGGCATAGGGATGCTCGTGGCCGCGGCATCCCTGCTCGCACTCGCTGCGCTCGTGCGGCTGCGCACGTGGCTCTGGGCCGCGTTGGTGGGTATCGCGCTGACCCCCGCACCGTTCGCCTACGCCGTGGATTCCGCGTGGGCCCCCGTGGTGGGGCACCTCGCGGTGGGCTTCGCCGCGCTCGGCGTTCATCTGATCGCACGGCGGTTCTCCAGTCGTTTCGCGAGCCCGCTCGCGGCCGACCACGGCACGGCGACCGTGATCACCCTGCTCGTGCTCGCCGTCGTTCCCCTGCAGCTCGTGCTGCTGCCGGTCGCGGGGTCGCCCGTCCGGGTCGGCCTCAGTTCTGCGGTGCTGGCTGCACTCGCCCTGATCGCTTGGCTCGCCGCGCGGGAGCAGCTGCGGCGGTTCTGGTTGTTCGCGTCGGGGGCGCTGATCACAACCGCGGTCGCGCTTCTGCCGCTCGTTGCCGACCTGTATGACTGGACTTGGTACCTCGCGTACGTGCCGGCGGCCGCCGCAGTCGCCCTCATCGGGATAGCGCTCATCCGTCGGCCGCCCTTCCAGGCGGGCGCCCTCACGATCGCCCTGATCGTGTCGACACCTGCGGCCGGAACCGCGGCGAGCCGGCTGGCGGCAATGCTCCTCGGCGGTGGTGAGTTCACCGGCAACGCGACCACCGAGCTTGCTGCGCTGTTCGGGCTTGCTGCGACCGCTCTCGCCTGCGGATTCCTCGCGTGGCGCACCCGAGGCGTGCGCACTCTCGCGCTCGCTCTGTGGATTGCGTGCCTCGCACTGCTCGCTCTCACCGTCTGGTCGGCGCTCGCTCTGCCCGCTCAGATCGTCGCGACCCTCGCGCTGGCCGTCGTTCTCAGCGCCGTGGTCGTGCGGGTGCCGATGCCGGTCGTCGCCCGCGTGCCGCTCATCGTGACGGCTCATGTCGGTGTGCTCATGGCCGCCGTGATCTCGTGGAGCGATCCGGCCAGCCGCGTGCTCGCCGGGGCGGCTGCGGTCGCCGCACTGTTCGCCGTCGCTCGCACGGTGCCCCTGAAGGTGCGGCCGGTGCACGTCGGTGTTGGCTACGCCTATGCACTCGTGATCGTTGCGGCGGCCTTCGATCTCGCCGGATTCGAGACGATCACAGTGCTTTGCCTCACCACGACCGTCGGCTCGCTCGCGGCCCTCGTGGTCACTCTGGTCGGCCGTTTCGGGCCGGGGACGTGGTACGCAGTTCTGATCGTCACTGCTGTGCCCTTCGCGATCGGCATCGTGTCGGTGCTGCTCGATCGCAGCGGCTGGACCGCTCTGTCGACCGGTGTCACCTTCGCGCTGCTTCTAGCGATCATGCTCACCCGCCGCCCCGGCCTGACGCTGGTCATCAGGGCCGGTGCGGCAGCGTTGCTCGTGCCCGCCCTCGCCGTCGTCGTGATCAGTCTGGGCGCGCAGGTGCTTTCTGTCAGCGCATCCCCCATCACGCTGCCGGTCATTGCCGTGATCGTCGCGTGCACCCTGCCCGCGACGGGCCTGATCGCGGCGGCAGTCGCCGCACAGGGCGTCTCCGAGGCGGATGCCGCGGTCGTGCGGGTCTGGATCGAGATCTCCTCGCTCGTCACCGGTGCGATCGCGGTGGTGCTCGCGCTGGTGCGGTCGGCAGCTGGCATCCCGACCACGTTCCTCGTGCTGGTGATTCTCGGGATCGGCGCCATCGCGACGGCGGTCTTCGCGAAACGCCGTTACGGGTGGCCGGTTGCGGGCATCGCCTTCACCGGCGCGCTGTGGTGCGTGTGGTGGCTCGCCGGTATCACTGTGCTCGAGCCGTACCTGTTGCCGCCAGCGCTCGGCACGGCTCTGGTCGCCGCGATTCTTGTCGCCCGCGATCGTCCCGGCATGGGGCTGTCCGCGCTCGGCCTCTACTGGACTGGGCTCGGAGTGGCGGCCGTACCCACCCTCGTTCTCCTCGCCCTCTCCGGATCCGACCAGGCGAGCCTGCCGTGGCGTTCGCTCGGGCTGCTCGGCTCCGCACTCGTGCTCATGGTCTTCGCCGCGCTCATCCCGCGCTTCGTGAAGGTCGGCGCCCTACGGCGAATCGGCCCGCTGCGCACCCCCACCCTCGTGGTGGCTATCGGTGCGGCATCCGCTGGGGCAATTCAGGGCATCCGCTACGGGCTCGGGCTCGACGCCGTGGCGGTCGCCAGCCGCGAACTCGTGATGCTGCCGGTGCTCGGATTCGCCGTCGCGGCGACAGTTCTCGCCGTGATCGCGGCCCGGATGCTCGGCTCGCGATCACGCTGGAGCTACGTGCCCGCCACGGTCTACCTCGTGGCGGGGCCGATCGCGGCGATCCGGGAGGGCTGGTTCCCGATCCTCACGGTGCTCGCTCTGGCCCTGCTGCTGCTCGCGCTCATGATCGTGTCCACGGTGCGCGCGCGCTCCCGCGCCGTGACGCTGCCGCCGGTCTGGTTGACGTTCGCTCTCGCCTGGTGCACGGCCGTCGCCAGCTGGAGCCAGCGCGAGCTGCGGGTCGAGGCCTACTCGCTGCCTCTTGGGCTCGCACTGCTGGCCGTGGGCATCATCGCGATGCGTCCGCTGCCCGCTCAGACGGCGGATGCGGGCCCGACGCTCACCTCCTGGCCGATCGGTTTCAGCGGCTCCTGGCGCCTGCTCACGCCCGGCATCGTGGTCACACTGCTGCCGTCGATTCTCGCGACGGGAACCGATCCGCGCACCGAGCGCGCCATCCTCGTGATCGCGCTCGCCCTGATCGCCATCCTCATCGGCTCGATCCGTCGGTTGGCGGCCCCGTTCATCCTCGGCATCATCGCTCTGCCGATCGAGAATATCGTTGTGTTCGCCGTGCAGATCGGTCGCAACATCGGTGCGCTGCCGTGGTGGATCACCCTTGCGACGGCGGGCGCCGTGCTGCTGGTGATCGCCGTCGGGTCGGAGCGCCGCACCGGCAAGGACAAGGGCACTGCGGCGCGGCTGCGGGATCTGCGGTAGGCACGTCAGAGCGCGGTGTAGACGACGACCTGTGACCCTGCCAGAGCACCCCACGCCAGCACGCTGAGCGTCAGAGTCGTGAGGATCGTGTGGGCGCGCTCGGCGATGATCAGCCGGCCCTTCACTCGCGCGAGTCGCGCGTCGTACCAGTAGGCGGAGGCGAGCAGCAGGAGCGCGATCGTCAGAACCCTGACGAGCAGGGGCGGATCGCCCCCGACGACGATCGCTCCCACCTGGTAGAACGCGATCACGCCCCACGGAACGATCGCCACCGCCGCACCGAAGGAGAACGGCCACGTCGACTCCGCCGCCCGTTCGTGCAGCACGAGGAAGAGACTCGAGCCTGCAGTGATCGCGTAAAGCGCGACGAGTGCCGCGGCATCCGTGACCCCGTTGAGTTGTGCCACGAGGAACACCACTACGCCCGACACCTGCGACCACTCCACCCAGCGGATGACCGGGCTCGGGCGCACCGCGTCGATGGCACGGCACAGCGCCGAGAACACGAGGAGCGTCACTGCGGCGCCTCCCAGGTTGACGGCTGTGAGCTGGATGCCGCCGCCGAAGTCGGCCGAGACCGGCAGTAGCACGGGGGCGGTGCCGCTGAGCAGGATGCCGACGGTGATGGCTTGGGCGGCGAGGAGGGCTGCCGCCACGATGTTCAGCGTGCGAGGGTTCACAACTCCACAGTAGGGCGGACGGGACTTGAACCCGTGACCGACGGAGTGTGCGCCCTTCACCACAACCCACACTCGCATGAACCGGTCCCCCGTCGACAGAAGCCGACGGTCCCCCCACGATCACCTCAGAGGTAGATGTCTGTGAAGCCGCCCCGGGGCTCAGAGGCTTACGCCACTTCCCCATCGATCGGGTCGAATTCCCAAGTGCCGGGACGGGCGGCGCGCCCAGTGGCGTGGTCGATACGCAGGCCGGTCCTGATGGCCCCGCTCCTACGCCCGTCCGCGTTGAAAACAATCCGATTCGGCACCCCACACGCTGTCGCGAACTCGTGAACGTCAAAGTTGGGATCGGCGTGCAGGAGCACCTGAGCCATCACCCACATGACGTTTGTCCTCACGTTGTCGGTTTCTCGGCTGTCCAGGGGGTCGGCGATCTGCTTGCCCCTGTCCTGTGCCCACTGGTGTCCGGCACGATCCAACCTCCACGGGGAGTCGGACCAGTCATGCCCGCGCACTTCATCCGCGAGCTCCTGCGCAAAACGGCTCAACGCCATGATCGTTCCTCTCATAGAACTTCCACTTCCCACCGGATAGGGAATGAACGCCGTCTCCCCATGTTGGAGACCGCTCATCTATTGTACGTCGCGCACCCCTTTGCGTCGAGGAGCGGGGCCGTTACCTTCCGCAGGGGGTTTGGCCCGCTCAGGTAGCAGTCACGTTTCACCGAGCGGGTTGGAACCGCTTATTCCGGCACCGGGGCCGGCGCGGCGCGTGTGAGTTCTGGCGACTCAAGCGATCCAGCGAGCCTGTCCACCCTTGATGATCTGGAGGTCGGGGACCGACAACCCGTCTGAGTACACCGCGTACTCAGCACCAACGTGCTGGGTCTGAGCGGTGTGCGAGATGTCGAACGCCGCGCATCGAAGCCCTTCGTAGAGATCAGCCGTGATGCGCTCGTCGGCGTCGTAGGTCATGAACCACCGAAGGTCCGTGCGCCGAAGTTGGTCGGCCAGCTCCCGATGGTCCTTCAGGCTGAGAGAGTCGAGGTACAGGTGCTCTCCCTGCACGAGATATGGCGGGTCCACATACACGAGCACATCATGTCCGTACGTCTGCATGTCATCGAGGAAGACGCGGGCGTCAAGTTCCGTCAGACGTACCCGGTTGCGAAAGGCACCTAGATAACGAATCTTGTCAGCGAGGTCGTCCCGGTTGAACCGGGCGTCGATCTTCCAGTTTCCAGTTTGGTTGAGTCCCCCGATAGGACCGGCGTTCAAGATGCCTGACCGGTTGCATCGGTTGAGGAAGAAGGTTGCGAAACCGAGTTCTAGATCGTCGTGGCCCTCCGGGTTCATGTAGATGGCCTTCGCCTCATGCCAGGCATCCATGGTGATGGGATGGCCCAGGAGGAGCTTCGTGAAGGCGTCCGTCTGTGTGAACATCGCGCGCCAGAATGCAGCGATGCCGGGGCTCAGGTCGTTGATGTGAGCGGTGCGGACTTCCTCGTTCACCAGCAGACGGAGAGCGGCCCCCGCCCCCCCGGCGAACGGCTCGGCGTATTGTCGTGGGCGTGGCGCTTGTGCCGCCACCAGCCGAGCCAGGTAGTCGGATAGCCGACTCTTCCCGCCTGGGTAGCGGAGTGGGCTCAGGGATTTGAATCTCACGTTACGGGGTTCTCTCCTGCGTAGTCGTCCAAGCGCTGCAGGAACGGTTTGAATGCCGATGATAGCGCGCGCACGTTGGCCGGACCGGGATCCGCTAGGTAGCTGTGCACATAGGCGTTCATCTGATCGACGCCGAGACCACTGCCGCTCGCGTCCGCCTGGCTGTTTATCCACGCCATCGCGAGGGCCCGGTCTCGGTCGACTGTGTGCTCGATGTTCGGATCAAGCTTCTTGAGGGCGATCTTGAATTTGGACCTGAGTTTTGCGCCGTCCTCAAACCATCCTCGCTCGACTCCCACCTCGGTCACGGCCATCTCAAGGATCACGCGAAGCATCACAGCGCAGACCCCCGGTGCGGTGTCTATCTTGACTTTCTGAGCATCGACAAGGAGCGAGCTCGTGCGAAGGCTTACGTGCCGAAGAGTCACCGTCTGGTAGATCTTTGTGTCCGGACGCGGTGTTCTTCGTCCACCTCGACCTCCCGTGGCCGTGCCGCCGGAGGTGGTTCCTCCTCCTGATGTACCGCCGCCTGATCCGCCGCTAGGCCCTCCGCCGGTTCCTCCGGTGCCACCCCCACCGGACTGACCACCACCGGGCTGGCTACCGCCGGGCTGCCCGGCCGGGAACCGCTCCCGTGCCAAGGCAACCACGTCATTGATGTACGCGTCCTGAAGCTCGGGAGTACGAATGTTGTCGACCGTCATCGACTTGAGGTCAGAGAAGACGATTCTTAGCATCTCCGTCGCGAAGTCGTCGCCAGTGTCTAGCGTGACGGTGTCGCCGTGGATCTCAAACTTCATCTGCGCGCGCACGTGCGGTCTCGCGATGAGACGAGCAAGGTTGGTGAACTTCTCGTCCCGGATCGTTCGAACGTCGTGCAGCAATGCCGTCTCTTCGTCGTACGACGCGATCACGGCACGTACGAACAACCACGCGCGGTCTTCGGCGGTGCCTGGGCGTCGACGGAAAGAGACACTCTGGTATGGGTTCCATGGATCAGTCCCCACCCCGCCGTTCTCACCCGTGTGACGGAGCTCGATCCATGGCTGCGCCTCGGCGCGGTCAGCTGCAACAAAACAGGTGATGTTGTCCGGGCCGTCGGCGCTCTTGCCCGCGGCGACCGCCAACGCCTTTATGGCTCGGATCTTTGTGCGCACAGCATCGCCGTTTGCGAGGTCTGGGTTCCGAAGCAGCTTGAGAGCCGCGAATCGGCGGTTTCCCTCGAGCACAATGACGTCGTCGCCCTCGAGCATCACGATGGGAGGGTTTGTGGGATCTAGCGCACCCTTTACAGCGATGTCCTCCATCAGGGCCAGGAGCTTCGTCGAGCCCTGACGGATGAGAGCGTTGACCGCCTCGGGCTGGCTACTGACAGGATCGGCGAATCTGGGGTTGCGCTCGTCGAGCAACACGTCGACAACGGAGAAGGGCACATACATAGGCCAATCATGGCAGTTGATGGACACTCATAGTGAGCAAGATTCCGCTTAGACCCGCGGCGTGTCCTGTATCAATTCTTCGCTCGACCAAACGAACGGGTGGTCCGTAACGGATCGTTTGCGCACACGCGAAGAAGTGACACCATGTCACCATGAGTGCATACGTCGACCAAATGTTCCG